>DAQG01000099.1 GCA_002502785.1 Methanothrix harundinacea
CCGGCGACGAGCTTTTAAAAGATCTGAAGAAGCTCAATTTCATAGCCGAAGGTGCCGAAGAGGTCTACAAGAAGGCCTTTTTGAGAGAATACCAGAGGTCCTTTGAAGCCGGGAAGAGATGACGCTTCTTCGGACGGATGGGTGAGAATGTCTGAGAAGGTTTGCGGGGAGTCAAAGATCGATGATGAAGCGATCTGCAGCCTTGCAAGGCTCATCGGCGATCTGGAAAAAGCCAGAAGCAGGATCGAGAAACTCTCCTCTCTTGTGGAGACGATAGAGATGGAAGACCCCGACGGGGTGGTCGAGGTCTTAAAGGCCTCTGCCGATCCCTGCCGCCTGAGGATCCTCAAACTACTCAAAGAGGGTGAGCTATGTGTATGCGAGATCATGACCGCCCTAGACCGGCGCCAGTCTTCCACATCTCACCACCTTTCCGTCTTGAGGGAGGCGGGGCTGGTCAGAGAACGAAAAGACGGCAAATGGTCCTATTACCGGCTCGCAGACGGCGCAGTCGTGGAAATGCTAAAGCAGGCTGAAGTCCTAAAGAAAACATAACATAAGACATACAACTTTTGAAGGCGTCTGATATGTTCTGGAACAACTTAGCGGTGGCTGTCGATTTCTTCGTGGAGATCGCTCTAGAGCTCGTCTTTTTATTTTTAGGCGTAACCTTTCTAGTGGGACTCATTCAGGAGTACGTGCCGGACGAGACCGTGAAGAAGATTTTGGGAGGACGGCATAGACTTCTAGGCGGCGTCCTGGGGGCTGGGTTTGGATCCCTCACACCCTTCTGCTCCTGCTCGACGATACCTCTACTCCTGGGGATGCTCAACGCGGGGGTGCCTTTCGCCGCGGCCATGGCCTTCCTGCTATCGTCGCCCCTATTGAACCCGGTGATAATCTCCCTATTCATACTGCTGATGGGCTGGAAGGTGACAGCCCTCTACTTTGCCGCGACCTTCGTGGCATCGGTCGTCATAGGCCTCCTCCTGGAGAGTTCGGGCTTTGCCACCCAGGTGAAACCAATGGTGGCGATCCGAAGCTGTTGTGATGGCGAAATTGCAGCGGACGCCAGATCGAGAATACGACGTTCTGCCTCCTTTGCCTTCACCCTCTTTCGCCAGCTTGTGCCTTACCTTCTTTTGGGAGCTGGCATCGGAGCTTTTATTCACGGTTTTGTCCCCCAGGAACTGATTTCACGCATAGCAGGACCTGACAATCCCATCGCCGTTCCCGTCGCCGCCATCATCGGCGTGCCGATCTATATTCGGGCCGAGACTATTCTCCCCATCGGCCTCGCCCTCACCCAGAAAGGGATGAGCGTCGGGGCCGTCCTGGCTCTGGTGATAGGCGGAGCGGGAGCCAGCATACCGGAGCTGACGCTTCTTTCGGCCATATTCGAAAAGAGGCTTTTAGCAGCCTTTTTGCTCACCATCTTCAGCATAGCTGTTGGCGTGGGATTCCTGGCCAACTTCGTGGCAGCGATATAAAAGAGTTGGGTGGGTTAAGTGGTCTCAACCTTTTTCATCTCCTTCCCATCCTTCTTTTCCTCCAAAACACCATCATGTAAACCCATGCCAGACGTTTATCAGTCGAAGCTCGGCTGAGGAGGGCTCACCCTTATCACCTCTGACGGGCAGGCCTCTTCCGCCTCCCTAAGACACTCTTTGAACCGATCTGGGGCCGAGCCCTCGTCCTGCTTTCCCGCGATCCTGTACCTCTCAGACACAGCGCTCCGGCCGTCATCCGGATCTTCCCTGAAGAACTCCGGGCAGCTCGCCCAGCACTGGCCGCAGCTTATGCAGCCGTCCCGTTCTAAGGTAACGATGATCAAAAAATCAACCTCGTTATCAAACTTTAAAAGGTGAAGAGATGGCCATATCCCCCTCCATGATGTTCCTCAACGATCCTCTCGTAAAAGTACTCCAGAACCTCAGATATTTTTCCTCGGCGCGACGCCACGAGCATTCACATCTTCTTTTCAGACGAGGACCTCACAGGATGGCGGAAGGTCTAAGGCCCGGTTCAGTAGGTCATAGGTACTCGGTTAATACTTGGAGATGCTCCAGGTTCTGCCTGTACTTCGGATCTTTGAGAGGCGTGCAGAGGTCGAGGGAGACCTCCCCGTTCATCAGCCTGATGGCAAAGGAGTAGCAGCTCTGCTCTCCACACTCACCGCAGTCGGTCTGGGGAAGGTATTTGTATATCTCCATCGGCTCGACCCTGACCTTCTCCCGCGGTGCCGGAGCCACGCCCTTAGCTATCGCCTCTTTGATCGTCTCTTTCAGGTTCTTGAGCGTCTCACTGGCCTCGGCCTCGTCTTTGATCATAGTCATGGTGACGTTTCCCGATCCATAGATTGTGATCAAAATGTTCCCACGCTGGATTATCAACGCACCGATCTTCTCTGAGTACCTTCCTCTCGGGAATAGAGGTTCGAGGGGCTTGAGGGCTCCACCCAGAGGCGGAGCCATATTGGATATGATCCGAAACTTCGTCGAGTCGGCTATGCAGGGAAGTATCTGCCTCACCTCCAAAATCTCCACCGGTTTTGCCTGGGAGAGGTCTGTAGCCTTCTCAGGCGCCTTCTCGGCCTTTCCCTGCATGAAGTTCTTGCCGAACTCGGTGAGTCTCGCCTTTCCCTCCGTCGTCTAGATGAGGCCCGCCTGTTACAGGATCTTGAGATGGTAGTCGTGCATCGATTTTCCGACCACCTCTCCTATCTCCCCGACCGTCTTCTCGCCATCGACCAGGAAGCTCATCATCTTCCTTCGCGGTATGTTGGCCATGGCATTGCTCACCATCTTGATCTCTTCTGGCTTTCCCGGCATCTTAACCACCTACTATAGATTTTGTGGCCGCCACCATATGTTTTTGGCCGCTACCAGAGCTTGTAACCGAAGTATCGTGCCGCAAAGACTAGCCCCGTGACTATTATCATCACCCCGAAGAATTTGACCACCCACTTTCCAACGGCTAAGTACTCCTCGCCCATCTTTCCCCCAAAGGATCTGCTGAAGGTGGCTATTGGGATTATGGGAACGCCGTGACCCACCCCAAAGACGAAGAGCATCAGCCCTCCGGTCAGGACAGATATATCCTGAGACATCAGCCAGATCAGGGCCGGAAACACCAGGGAGACGGCACAGGGAGCCCAACCGAGGGCGAAGAAAACTCCCAGAGTGAAGGCCCCGATAAATGTCGAATACTTGAACAGGCCAATGGAGATGTTGACGACCTTCTCCATGAAGCTCTTCTTATCTCTGAACTTTTCTTCCCCTCTTGAAGGAAGTCGGGACGTGATCGGCTCGACAATCTCGCCCACTGGCTTGAAGACGTTAATCCCCAGAACCACCAGGAGGGCTCCAGCCGCGAGGTCGAAGAACCGTGAATCCCTCACGAATACTCCCATGTTGGATATGAATAGGCCCACAACAAAGAAGACTAGGGCCATACCCAGGGTGAAGGCAACCCCGATTAAAAGCCCCTCCTTCGACGAGGTGCCGTAATCTCGGTCTTCGGTCAGGACCTTCTTTCTTCGAGATGTCATGATGTAGGAGAACATGGCTATGAGGAGGGCAAGAGAACAGGGCGAAAATGACGTGATTATCCCCAGGGCAAACATCCCGAGAAACGATATCTTCTGGATGGACGCGCTCCCCTCCATACCTGCCCAATCACCCAGCTCCAGGGACTCGACCTTGGTTTGGAGGGTCCCAGCGTCTTGAATCCCATCGATCTCTCCCCGTCCCAGCTGGTAAACGTGGTAGACCCCAGCCACCATACCCTCTCTGTCAATCAGGAGTATCGTGGGGTTGGAGAAGCCTCCTTCAAAGCTGGTGTAGTCGACGTACTTGCTGGCGATCTTGTAAGGCTTAAAATCCTCGGCCCAGATCAAGTTGACGTCGGCGTTCCACCAGCTCTCGGCCAAGCTCTTACCGTCTTTTGAGAAGGAATTCTTCCTCAAGTTCAGGGTTATCAGATTAACGTCTGGCTTGTTCTCCACCAGCTGTTGAAGCTGGCCGATCTGGGCCTCTAGGGTCTTCTCACACTCGACACATAAAGGGCTTTCAATGTTCGTTATGTGAAGGACCACCACCTCTCCCCCAAAATCGCCGAGAGAGAAGTTTGCACCGTTGAGATCTGAGGCCGCGAAGTCCGGCGCAGGGATCAATTCTTGATTAGACCCTAATGTTGAACTATATGAAAATAAAGTAACCAGAGCAATGATGAGTGTTACAATACCCACAACAAAAAAATTTTTGTGGTCAGATTTCATATCCGATCACGCATCCCAGTCCCCGACGTTCTCCTTGTGATAGTCTATGGCGTCCTCAACATATTCCGCGATCCATTCCTTGCCAGTAACCTCTTCTGTGCTGTGCCAGGCTACCTCAGTCTCGGCATCCTCTCTAGGCACCAGGGTGAGTATGACCGTCAAGGGGACGGTAGATGTACCGCCGTTGGGATCATAAGCTGCGAAGGCCTCTTCGATCCGTTCGTCGCTCCCGTCGCCAAGTATCTCATAGAACTCGATATCATCGCCATACTCGTCCACGATCTCGTTTATAGCCTCAGTCTGAGGTTGACAGTAGCTGCATTCCAGGTGAGCATATATCAAGACGGGCTTATCCTCAAGGGCCTCCAGGACCCAGTTGGGGTGGTTAACGTCGGAGCCCGATGCTGGAGATTGATCAGGATACGATGTCCACCAGTCGTCGGACGCTGATCCGACGGAGTATTCTGCTGCCGAGACGGTGGCGACCAGGCCGGCCGCAAGAACGATCCCTGCAACCAGAGCCGCAAGCTTATTCTTTACCATATACGAAATACTACCAACTCCCACTATCGTTTTCTTTGCCCCACTTTGCTTCTCACACCATTAAATCGATCAAATGGGATTTACACAGGGTTGTAAGTTCAATGTTATAAGAATCATTTTACAAAGAAATGATAAATATTTTATCATGGGCTCGATACAGAAGATAGCATTTAGATCAATCATTTTACAAAAAAGAGGTCAAAATTTGCGTTGATTTGGTGAGATATAGGATAGGATATTGGGCAAATATTTTACAAAAAAGAGATGGCGATCCTGACGAATCTGATGGATTACTCCCGCTCGATTCCAGCCTTAAAAGCAAAAAGCTCGGATCGGGATAGGCAGCTCAGCGGGATTTTAACGATTTTCGTCCATGAGAACGTCCAGAACCTCTCTCAGGGTTTTTACAGAAATCTGGCCGGGAGCGACCGCACTTCCGATGTAGCCGTAGGTTAGGACCGAGCCGTATATCGGAGCCACCGACCGGAGGTGCTTTCCGACATTTCCCATCCCTAAAAGAGAGATCGGTCCATCCTTCTCCATGAGGAGATTCAAAAGATCGAGGCAATCCTCCAGAGTGGCGGGGGTCAGGGCGAGCTTGGCGATATCGGCTCCGGCCTCGAAGATCTCGTCCAGCATCGATCTGAGCACTTCAAGGGATGGCATCCCTTCGAAGTCGTGATAAGATATTATCACTGGCCCGTCCACCATCTCCACGAGACGGTCTCGTCCCTGGGCCCGAAGCTCCACGTCCACCAGATCCGCCCAGGCTGAAGCCTCGGCCAGGATCTCGATCCTATCGTCCTCGCCTCCATGGAACTGGCCGCCCTCCTTGGCCATCCTGTTGGTGGCGATAATGGGAAGGTTCGTCGCCTCTCGCACCTCCCGAATCACCCGCAGCGGGTCACCTGGGACGAGGTCAAGCCTCACCTCCACCATGTCCGCTCCGAGGCCCTCGGCAGTAGATGCGGCTTTTGTCGCTCCCTCGTCGCTCAGGACGGCCACCACCGCCGGTGCCTCGATCTCCAGGTCTCCGAAGAATCGCTTCCTTTTGCCGAGCTTCTTCTCATTCATCTTACGGGGCCCACCCTTTCCTTGATCTATATTCAAGCTCCCGAGCTTCTCGTCGCTCTAAAGAGCCTCATCTCTCGAGGATGCTCTCTTCGATGCTCATCCCGAAGTGGCGGGCCTTCCCTTCGAAGTGGACCAGGACCCTGTCTCCCACCTTCAGGTCGGTAACCGACTTTGGAGCTCCGTCCTCGCCGACCAGCTTGATCGTCTCGGCGTTCTGGAGGAGAGTGCTCATCTTCTCACCGTCCACTTCGGCTTCGATCAACATCAGAGGTCTCTTTTCGATCTTCACCCTGCCGACGATGGCGGTCTGAGTCTGGCCCTCCACGTCGACGATCGTCACCTCATCGCCGGCCTTCAGCTCCGAGAGGTACCTGGTCTTGTCACCTACCTTGACGTAGGCGTGGACCGCTCCCGCATTCACCCTGAAGGGGCGGGCTGCGACGTAAGAGCTCTCCTCGGACTCGCTGTGGACCAGGAAGGCGGCCTTGGACTGGGACCCGATGAGCATCCCCTCTCCCGGATGCATCATGGTGCATGTGTCGACGCAAACCCTGTCACCCATCCCGACAGGCCTTATCTCGGTGATCTTGGCAGAGACGAGATCTAGCCTCGCCATACCGGCCTTCTCCGCCGCCTTTTGAACCCTCTTAATCTCCGAGAGGTCTTTGGTGTCGAGAAGGATCCCATCGGCCCCCTTCTCCAGGGTGGCGAGGTCGACTTCGGCCTCTTCGGCGGTCTTGACGCCGCTTATTATCTTGACCTTCTCACCCTGGAGGCCTGCGATCATGTTCTCGAGGGGGATTACTTTCCAGTCGGTCCCGACGACCACCAGGTAGTCGACGTTCTTTCCCAGCTCCACCGCGAACTGCTCGTACCTCTTGCTCTTGATCTCGACGTAGCCCGCCACCGTCCCCTCGGTGGCCCGAGCGAGGCTTATGTCCAGGGAGGTCCCGAAATCCTCGGGCAGGGGAACCGAGCCGTCGCCCTCGCCGCCGCGGCCTATTACGAGTATATCTTCCTTCTCCCTCTCGGTCCCGAAGGAGGCCACCAATATATCGCCCAGCTTTCTGACTTTGTCGACGTCTTCAGGTTTTGCCACCACGCAGTCGAACCCGGATTCGAGAGCTGTGGTGATTCTGGGCTTTATTTCCTCCCAGGAGCCTTCGCATGCCATGAGCCACTTCTCTTTCATGGATCACGAGGTAGGGGCTCAGGTTACTAATTTCTTTTGGAGACTCTGCCTTTCATCTCAAGGACAGATCTCTCGCCGTAAAGATATGAGCTTTCATTTCACCCGTGTTACTTAAGAACAGGTCCTGACAAAATATGATGCGAATGACGGAGATCGCCCGGATCATCATCGAATCGGCAGCCCTCTCTTTCGGGATGCTCTCAAAGACCCTCCCGCCCATCGTCCTAGGCCTGGTGCTGGCGGAGATGATCGTGGTTTTGAACGCGGTGGAGAGGATCGCCTTTCTCGCCAAGCCCGTAACGAGGTTCTCGCACCTCAGCGATGCGGCCGGAGCGAGCTTCATGATGGCCTTCTTCTCGGCGGCCAGCACAAACTCGATGCTGGCAGGCTACTACAACGACAGGATCATCGAGAAGAAGGAGCTTTTCGTCGCCTCCCTCGTCAACTCCTTTCCCGCCACCACCATGCACTGGAGATCCCTCCTCCCGGTCCTGATACCGCTTTTGGGATTCACGGGCCTCGTCTACTTCGGCCTCCTGATGGCGGTGGGGCTGGTGAAGACGGGGCTCGTGATGGTGGCGGGCCGCCTTCTCCTGGAAGGCAAAAACGGGGATCCGGACACCTTCGCCATCGGTGAGCGGAAAGGCGAAGATACAAGCCCAAATCGACCGCCCCTGAAAAAGGCTCTGATCATCAGTGTGAAGGCCTCAAGGCCCAAGGTGATGAGGGTCGTGAAGATGACGACGGGAATAATGTTTCTCGTGTCGGTCCTGATCGAGGTCGGGGCCTTCGATCTCCTCACCATCTACCTGAGCGGGATCCGAAACTATCTCCCCCTTCCAGCTGCGGGCCTAAGCATCGTGGCCGCCCAGTTCGCAGGGTACGTCGCGGCCTACACCGTGGCGGGAGGGCTTCTCGCGGCAGGCGAGCTATCGGGAAAGGATGTGGTGGTCACTCTGATGGTTGGAAACGTCATCACCAGCGCCGCCTGGGCCTTCAGGTGGCTGATCCCCTCTCACGCCGGGATCTTCGGTCCGCGGATAGGAACGGAGCTTGTGATCTGCTCGACGGGATTGCGTGACCTGATCATGCTCCTTGTGGCCCTCGGGGTGATGGTCTTATGGTGAGGCGAAAAACAAGAAAACGGGACGAGAAAAGAGAAAGTAAATGGGAAGAAAGGGGGGCGCGGGAAGGTCGGGCCTTTGTCCCCCCAAAGGCTGGCGGTTTCAGTGCGGACCTCTAACCCCCAGATATTTGGCGAGCTTGCTACTCTTCGGCTTTGGTTCCCGTAACCGTCAGGGTGTACTGGAAGACGTCGCCCCAGAAGGACTCGACCTCGATATAGTAGGTTCCGGGATCAAGCATCTCCTCGATTCTGGACCAGGTACCGTCTCCGCCGTCGTCGTCGTAGGCGATCTCCTCCATCTCTTCGTCGTACATGTAAAGGTAGGAATCGCCGTCGGAATCTCCTGAGGTCTCTATGACGACCTCCTGGGACTCATTCACCTGGAAGACGTAGTAGTCGACGTCGTCTCCGGGGAGGATGCACCCTTCTTTCGTCAAGGCGACTCCTTCGGCAAGAGCGCTCATCTCCAGTGCCTCCTCGGGGGAATCGTTCGGCTCATCTTCGCATTCGAGGTCGAGGAAGGCGATGGCCAGGACGTAGCCTGCGATGGGGCCCATGCTTTCGGACTCCGCGCGGACGGCGTAGCTTCCGACAGCAAGGTCGGTATCGATCTCGTAATCACCATAATCTATCGGAATGTAGCGGCCTTCACTCTCGTTGTAGCCATAGAGGACTAGGGGAACCGAGTCTGAATAGTCGAAGAGATCGGAGAAGTATTCTTCTTCATCCTGGTAATCCTCAACGTCCTCGGCAGTGTCATAGGTACGGCTGGTTATCGTCACATAGCCCTCCGAACCCGGAAGCACTTCGAAGAGGAAGAAGTCGGTGTCAGCCATCGGTTTGATCGAGCCGCCAACCATAGTCATATCGGCCAGGGGCCCAAGGACGTTCCCATCGGTGATGCAGTCGTTGGGCTCGGACTCGAATAGGTTGCTCAAGGCGATCGAGTAGTTGCCCGTCTCGAGATCGAGCGAATCGACGCGGACGAAATATGTGCTGGCTTCAGCCTTAATCGAAAGATAGCCCTCGCCGGAATCGATATAGGTCAAATTCTCGTCGTAGATCACGATGCGAAGGCTCTTCGTCGAGTCCGAGGATATGAAAAGCTCAGTCGGTGCATCCGCTGTGAAGGTGAACCAGTCGATGTCGCCCGGATATCCTAGAGACGCCTTGTACGAGATCAGCCCACCCTCGGTCCCGATTGTTCCAATGTCCGCGGCTCCTGAGGCGACGTCGTCCGGCTCGGCCTGCTGGGCGAGCCCCACCGCGCTCGATACGAGGAGGATCGCCACCGATACGATCAATTTTGCGCAAATTTTTGCGCTCATTTTTCTGCTCATATGTGTTCCTCTTTTAGTAATATTAAGCATCAGATCCAATATTTAATTTAGTATCCCTGGGAAAATCACCCGTTAATTGTTGGTGATTTCCGGAACCAACCTCGTCTTGAGCATCGGATGAACGCCGGAATTGAGATCGGGAACTGTGAATCTTTTTATAGGCCCGCCACCAGTTCATCCATCAGGAAGTATGTACGACGAGATCGATCCAAGCCCTGTAGTTGGCGGTGCTTCTGCTGGAGGCGGGCGTTTCCTGTGGAGAGTCCGATGATTTCGCGAAGTTTGCCAAGCCGGCTAGATCTTGTCCAGGATCGAGCGGAGCGAACCGGTGGGACACAACGGCATGATCGTGGAGGGCTAAATGAGACGAGCTCAAATACTAACTTTTCAATTTCAACTTGGAGCTTTAAGATCCAGCATTTTGGTTCAGATCCTGACCGATAGGTTGATCTTCATGCCGATTTACAACTTCCGCCGATGTCGGGCGATCTGGCGGTAATATTCGACGTTGCTGGTACCATGCTGAAGATGTACCGGGTGGCTAAAGACATATCCAGGAACGTCCTCATGGAGGAGATAGTAACAACAGAACTCGTCATGGAGAAGAGCAAAAGAGCCCTGGTGATACCACAGCTCGATCCGGAGGAGGTCATGGAGATGCCCCCTGAAATGCCCATCAGCATCTTCTTTCAGGAGGGTGATAGGGACGTAAAGATAAGCTGTTCGAGCACGCCTGTATCTGAGGATGAGGCGCTCTCGGTCCTTCTCATCTCTGAGGTCGAGGTGAGAAACCTCCAGGAGACGCTGACCGCGGTCTGTGCTCGATGTCCTCGGTTCTACTACACTACGGGGCTTATAGTAGACGTGGAGGCTGGAAAGGTCACCCACTCCATCAGCACCGGCGGCAGGCCTTTTCCGGCCCTGGAGATCGTTCTGAAAGAGCTTGAGGGGATGGGTGCCGACATCTACGTTGCCTCCGGAGATAGTATGCGCAGCCTCTCGGGCCTCACCAAATGCAGGGGGATAAAAGAGGAGCGCATATATCCGGCCTCAAAGCCGCGACAAAAAGAGGAGATTGTAGAGAGCCTCAAGAACGACTACAAATTGGTCGTCATGGTTGGAGACGGCCTCAACGATCGGTACGCTCTGGAGGCGGCAAATCTCGGGGTGCTTACGGTCCAACAGGACAGCCGCCCAACGACGGAGCTCATCGAGGCAGCGGACGAGGTCATCGACGATATAAGGAAGCTTCCAGGTCTGGTGAGAGACCGGCTCTCCTGGATCGCCGCATCCTGAAGGTTACGATTAGACGTATTCGTTCCCGAAAAGACCTTCGGGGAAAAATTCGGTTTGCAGTCGTTGATTGACAATGATCTCAAATATTAACAAAATTGTCATTCATGGCAATTACCTCTCAGATTCCCCAAGCAATTTTAAGAAAACTATTTATACTCGGATTAAGATCATTACACGTAGCGGTCTTTTCGGTACCTCATAAGAGGGGGATGAGATATCGGATAAAGTGCTGAGATTGATATAAGGAGTAAGGAACTAATGTTTGAAGAGCTTTTAGAAGTTTATAAAAAGAAAGTTGCAGAAAGTGAGCGGGAGCTCGAAGAGACCCAGGCGATGATAGGTCTCATCATGGCCGTCGAAAATATGTCCAACATGCTCAGCATGAAGCAGCAGGACGTCGATCTTTTGGGGAGACTGATCGACCAGGTAGACCACCTGTCAAAAGAGGTGGCAGATCTCAAAAGCCAGATGAAGACGAGACAGACCAGATCCTCTGTCAGCCGGAACCAGAAAATCAGCGAGGGAAATGCCCTCGACAACCACACAGTGTCCCTGATCGACCTCATGAAGGAGAGGCCCGGAAGATACACCACCAGCGAGCTCGTGGACATGCTCGGCCTGAACAAGACTACGGTGATAAGCGTTATGAAGCGCGCCGTCGATATGGATCCATCTCACGTCAGGCTCACTCAGGGAAAGAGGCGAAAGCTCTACCTGTCCTACACCCCAGAAGATCAGGGCGAGAAGAAGGAGGCAGACTCCGCATCTGACGATGCGGACAGGATGCGTCTTGAGCTAATGTCCATGACCTGAAGAAAAGGTGGCCCGATCAGTTTCGTCGATGGTCTTTTAGTGTGAACTCTGAGCATTCGGCCAGTTCAATCGGATCTGGCATCGTCAATATCCTTCAAAAGGACCCTGCAGCGGTTCAGATCAACCGTCCAAACCTACTCAAAGGACGATTTCGGTCTGACGAAAGGGCGGAGTTCACGATGCCCGGAGCCGGTACTTTATATCTGATACAGTTCTTATTTTCCATTCCAACGATGGGGGACGAAAGCCACAGAATTTGATGCTCCATTAGGGTAATTATTAAACGGAATGGAGCATCCCAGTTCAATTGCCAAGGAGGTATTGGAACGATCGACGTGAAGGCCTTTCTGATCGACCTCGATGGGGTTCTCTACGTGGACAAGACCCCGATAGAGGGTGCGAAGGAGACCGTAGCCATGCTGGAGGAGAAGGGATACCGATATCGGTTCGTCTCTAACACCACCTCGAAGTGCAGGAGCACCCTCGCGAGGTTCCTCGGCGAGATGGGGTTTGAGATACCGGATGATCACATATTCACCCCAGCGATCGCCGCTGCCGAACGGATCCGATCCGAGAAGGACAATAAGTGCTTCCTCCTCACCCGGGAGGACGTTCGCAGAGACTTCGAGGAAGCGGGCGTTCCCCTCGCCGAGGAGGAGGTGGACTTCGTGGTGGTGGGGGACGCCGAAACCGACTTCACCTTCGATAGGCTGAACCGGGCCTTCAGGCTGGTGATGGACGGAGCGGAGATCATCGCCCTCGAGAAGGACCGATACTGGATGGGGGCTGACGGCCTTTATTTATCCGCTGGCCCTTTCGTTTACGCCCTCGAATACGCTACCGGGACCCTGGCAGAGGTGGTGGGAAAGCCGTCTCCTGACTTCTTCGAGATGGCGCTCGCAGAACTCGGTGTCTTGGCCGAGGAGACGGCCATGATCGGCGATGACATAAACACCGACGTCGGCGGAGCCCAGAATATGGATATGACCGGGATCCTCGTCAAGACAGGAAAGTACAGGGAAGAAGTGGTGGAGTACTCGAACGTGATTCCGGACCTCATCCTCGAATCGATCGCAGAGCTGAGGATGTATCTTTGAAGGAAATGCATTTCGAGGACGCTGCGACCAAGGATGGGATCTGGCCCCTCCCCGAGGACCGTCTGAGGATAGTCCCCACTAGTGGGTCTCCTGGGACCTTCTGGGAAGACCGAGGAGATCGGCGCCACTGCGGAGTCGACCTTTACGCCACCACCGGCTCAAAGGTAGTCTCGACCGAATACGGCATCGTTTTGGAGGTGGGGATCTTCACTTCGCCCCGGATCGTACCCTACTGGAACGAGACCTTGTACATCCTCGTCGAGAACGAGAGCGGCCTTTGCACAAAATTCGCGGAGCTGGTGGAGGTCGATGTGAGACCCGGCGACCGTCTCCGATCTGGCCAGATGGTGGGAAGAGTAGGATCGGTCCTGAACCCGGAAAAGATCGATGATGAAGCGCCCGCCTACATCAAAAGCCTGAAGGACAAGGGCGATTCGAGCATGCTCCACTTCGAGCTGTACAGGTCTCGGCCCAAAGTTTCGGAAAAATACCTGGGAGGGAACTGGTTTGGGCCCGGAAAGCCTCCGGGTCTTCTCGACCCCACAGACCGCCTCGTAGCGATCTCGAAGGAATAGAACTTTTGGCAAGACACCGATCGAGGCTCACTCCAGCAACAAGAGCCCGAAGAGCGCCACTCCTTTCGAGTAGGAGTCGAGCACCTCAAGGTCGTATCCGGCTCGCTCCAGGGTCTTGAAGACGTCTATCCCGCAAGCCTCCATAGAGGGCCTCACCTTCTCCTTATGCCTGCAATTCCGGGCATCGAAGGGGCTGATGTCTTCTTTCTCCTCGGGGATGCAGGTGGCGCAGAAGGTGCAAGGAAGAGCATTGAACCCGAAGGCCTTGTAGTACCCACAGAGAAAGGCCCTTCTTTCCAGCTGGAATATCGTCTCATGAACCCCGTTGATCGAGTCCCAGAGATGGTGGTGAAGGTGCTCGGGCGAAACCTCATCGTCCGGTGAGGCCTCGAACCTGGCGATCACGCCGACCCTGTACTCCTCCAGCACCTTTCGGGTCTCCTCAGGCGTTGGCGAGTAGGGAGGGCATCCCAGGTGCTTCCCATACGCTTTGCACCCGTACCTGCACTTCAGCCTCACCCAGTTTGCCACCACTATGTCCTCCGCGGAGATGGGCCTGAGGTCAGGGTGGACCTCTCCGAGCTTCTGGAGGAGCTCTTCCATGTCTACTTTCTTAAAGGTCATTAGCGTCTCAGTTACAGGTATTCTTCGTCTATTGTCTCACGGATGCTATCTGGCAGATCGTCCAAGTTCGTCCTCACCACCCTTCCGGTGTGCTGGGCCAGGATCCATGGATCGTCAGAATAGAAGGGGTACATGAAATCCACGGGAGCCCCTGTATAGTTTATATATGAAGGGGGTCCGAGGGGATCTGTTCCGAGCCACGTGATACCGGCGTAATCGATTTCATCGGTGTTGTTGACCACTGGCTGCAAGGTGTCGTTGACCACCGTCATCCCCAGGGGAACGCCTCCCCAGCTCCACAGTCCGCTTCCCCCATCCTCGGCGCTGGTTGCAGGCTGGTAGGGGAGGTTTTTCAGCCAGGACTGGCCGAAATCTCCGCCGACGCTCACCGGCTCCGCACAGAAGGCGGAGGTGCTGGCCACCAAAAGGGCCAGAAATGACAATATGATAACCGTTCTCATAAACAAACCCCACAATACCCTTAATGGAACGTATTGACCACCCTCACGATAAAAGCCTTTCGACATCCATTGGCTCTTCCGCCCTTTTCGCCTCGACCGTCTTGCTGCGACAGGTCTTCTGAACGATGGATCAATCTGGGGAGGAGATGATCGAGAGATTCTCACTCGATCTTTCTTGCCGCCACCTCGATCGCCCGGACGAGGCTGTCCTTCGGGATTATCGTGGCCACGGGTATTGAAAGAAGCTTTTCCACCGTCGGGCTGACGATCGGGGCGCAAACGAGTGCCGCGGCCCCGTCCCTCTCCGCCCTGACGGCGGCTACGATCGCCCCCTCTATGTTGGTGGCCGAGTACTCCCGGAGGACCAGGAGACGGTCGCCGATCTTCATCCTCTTCTCCTTGATCTCGTCGAGGACCGGCCTGGCTGCGATGACGGCGATGAAGCCGGTTTCAGCGCCTTCAATCTCCCTTATGGTCTTCACTATCTGCCGAAGGGTCGTTATATTCGGCTCCCGGTGGCCGGACATTATCTTGTAAAGGGTGCTCTGGGGTATGGCGGAGATCTTGCTGAACTCTCTCGCGCTCAGGCCCAGCTCTGAGAGGACCTCTTTCAGCGAGTCGCGCAGCTTCTCGTCAGACTGGAAAGCAGCCCTCACCAATCTCTCCGCATATGTCATCTTATTGTAGAATATCTTTCGAATATTAGTACTTTTGGGATTATATATCGTCCTGGCCGGAAAATGCTTTATACGGACCCTTTCTTTTCCTCGGGTGGTGATGATATTTGAGGAGAGATTTTCTGATCGCAGCTCTCGCGGTCGCCTTGGCGACGGTGATCGCCCTAGGCTGCATCGGCACCGATGAGGAGAAGGCCAAGATCAGTACCCTTCGCATCGGCTACCAGCCCAGCACCCACCAGGTCGCCGAGATGGTGGCGATGGAGGAGGGCTGGTGGCAGGAGGACCTTGCGCCCTTCGGGATCGAGGAGGTCGAGGACTTCGAGTTCCCTTCGGGACCCCCTGAGATGCAGGCCATGCTCGGCGGAAACCTGGACATCGCCTACGTCGGCGCAGCCCCGCCCATAAGCGCCATCGCCCAGGGTCTCGATGCCAAGATCGTGGCAGCGGTCCAGAAGAACGGGTCGAACCTGGTAGTCAGTCCCGAGGTCGACTACAACGGACCCGAGTCTCTCGTTGGGCTGAAGATTGCAACCTTCCCGCCCGGCTCGATCCAGGACACCGTCTTCAAGAAGTGGCTCCAGGATAACGGCGTCAACCCCGAAGAGATAGACATAAAGTCGATGGGACCTGGTGACGCGGTCACCGCCATCTCCGCAAAGCGCGTCGACGGAGTATTTCTGCCCCATCCCTCGCCATCGATCATCGAGCTTGAGGGGAACGGCGAGTCCGTCGTCGCCTCCGGCGAGATGTGGCCAAACCACGCCTGCTGCTGCCTTGTCGTTAGCGGTGAGCTGATGAGAAACGAGCCGGAACTCGTGGATCAGATAATTAAGACCCACATCAAAGCCACAGAGTACATCAACGAGAACCCCGAGAGGGCGGCTGAGATCTACTCTGCCAAGACCGGCCAGAACCTGACGATGGTCCTTTACTCCTTCAAGACCTGGGACGGCGCCTGGATCAGCGATCCTCACGTGGCCATCCCGTCGGTGACCGAGTACGCCAGGGTCGATTACGAGCTCGGCTACACCGGCGACAAGCTCCTGACCGAGGACGACCTCTTCGATACAACCTTCTACGACAAGGTAACGAGCTGAAAGGAGAAAGAGACGGGAAACTGACGAAAAAACGGGGAGTGGACTGGACTTGAAATTGATGGAGAGAGCGAGAGATGAGCTGGCCGACCACGGCATCGAGACCCTGTCGGTGATAGGGCTCGTCATCGTCTGGCAGTTTCTGGCGATGGCCATCGATAACCCCCTGAAGCTGCCGAGCTTCCTCCAGGTAGCCGAGGCCCTGCTGCGCCAGTGGCATACGATCCTTTGGGTGGACCTGCCGGTGAGCCTGATCCATTTCCTGATCGGCATGGTGGCGGGCATGTTGGTGGCCCTCCCGATAGGGATGGCTATGGGCTGGTCCAGGGTCGCCGACAGGATCTTTGACCCCATCGTGGAGCTGATCAGGCCGATTCCGCCCCTCGCCTGGATACCCTTCGCCATAATCTGGTTCGGCCTGACACCCCAGGCCGCAGGGTTCATCGTCTTCGTGGGGGCCGTATTTCCGATACTGATCAACTCTTACGTCGGCTTTCGGGGGGTGCCCAGGGTCTACGTCGAGTCGGCGATGGTTCTCGGATGCACCAGGAACCTGGACCTGATCAGGTACGTCGCCTTCCCCTCGGCTCTCCCCTCCATTGCCGCCGGGATCAGGATCGCCATGGGGATCGCCTGGATGTGCATCGTCGCCGCCGAGATGTTCGGGGCGAGCACGAGAAGCGGCCTAGGGTACCGGCTCTGGGACTACTACTCGCTTCATATGATGGACCTGGTATTCCTCTACATGATCGTCCTCGGCCTTCTGGGCCTTCTCATCGATCGGTCCTTCCGCTACGTCGTCCAGGAGAAGCTGCTCCGCTGGCAGGAGGGGCTGAGGCAGAATTAGGCGAGATGGCGCCTTCTCCCTCCCGGCCCCAAATCTTCATTTTTCGATCCACTTTTTGCCGGATTCATCGCCAGGATAATTAAGTCAAAAATCGTTTCTCACGACGGAAGTGAGTTCTGATGTTGATAACGACGACCCCAAACGTAGAGGGCAGACGCGTGGTGAAGTACTTCGGGATTGTGAGCGGCGAGGCGATACTGGGCGCCAACCTGTTCAAGGACATCTTCGCCGGAATCAGGGACATTGTCGGCGGAAGGTCCGGCGCTTACGAGAAGGAGCTGCGGCGCGCCAAGGAGATCGCCCTCCAGGATATGGAGGAAGAGGCGAAGAAGCTCGGAGCCAACGCCATTCTCAGCGTCGACCTGGACTACGAAACCGTAGGCCAGAACGGCGGAATGCTGATGGTCTCAGCCAGCGGGACTGCGGTCCTGGTGGAGTGAGGATCGCTCAAGCCGAGAAAAACTAAACAAAAAACAAAGAAAAGAGGTGATCTCAGGAAAGCTCCAGGGTCCCCGCGATCCTGAGCTTGCTCCCCTCCAGATAGTGGAGCACGGCTTTGTCGCCCGACCGGTAGACAAGGGATTTTTCCAGCTCCAGTCTGAGGAGGGGCCTTCTCCAGTCCTCACCGGCCTCGACCGAGACTATCCTCGCCGGGACAAACTGCATCCAATGACCCAGGTGCAGGACCATCCCCTCTTTGAGGGGCGCTGGCCAGTAGCTGATCAGCTCCGCCCTGGCCGAGAGGGTCGATTCCGCCTTGAGGGTGTCGTCGTTCGTAAGGACGGCGCCCCGGTCCAGCTCCTCGGCGTCTATGTTCTTGAGGGCGATCCCCGCTCGGTCTCCCTCCCGAGCCCAGTCGAAGTCGTCGTCGTGCTTTTGGATCGATCGGACCAAGGCAGTCTTCTCGCCGGGAAGGACCTTCAGTGTCTCGTGCTTTCTTATCACGCCTTCGGCCATCGTACCGAGGATGACGGTTCCGATGCCTCTGACGTTGAAGAAGTGGTCGACGGGTATAGCGCCCCTCTTCTCCTCCGGAGATGGCGGCTCCTCAGCGAGCCGGTCCGCTTCGGAGAGAAGCCTCTCCCGGAGAGCGATGGGGTCGTCATCAATGTACTCGTACCCCTCCAGGACCGTGCCCTTGGCGATGGGCGCGATCCGGCCGGGGTCGAGGTAGTTTCTTAGGATTATGTACCCCTCTTTGATCCCGAGAGATTGGAGCATGATCACGCTCTCGCCGAAGGTGGCGTCGATCTGGTCGACCACAAGGATCGCCTTCCTCGCGAGGGATGCCGCAAAGAAGAGGGGTGCGAGCCGTTCCGGGTATCGTGTGGGCTCGATGATGGTGACGGTGCTCTCGCTCCGTTTCAGATTGTAGAAGGTGATGTCGGTGGAGGTGCCCTTCTTCCCGATCTCTTTTGCGTAGCCCTGGGGACCGAGCACTGCCACGTTCAGATTTGCCATAGAGTGGCGAAGACGGCCTTTCTGATAATAAGGCTTTGCCGTGTCGTTGAGGTTTTATGCTGCCCATCTCTCGACATGCCTTTATCTCTGACAGGTCTACCACAGCTCCAAAAGAGATCTCAAGAGGGAATCGAGCAGTGTGCAAGACCAAGGAGACTCCATCAATCGATGACGACGGCGGGTGCGCCTCGGACTTCAGGGCGATCCTCGCCTTTGAGGGGGTGATCAGGAGGAGGGCCGACAGGATCGGAGAGCTTCTTCTGATCGAGGTCGTTCGGGCTGGCCCCGACGGGATGGAGTGCGAGAGATTCGATCGCGAGGACCCCCTGCCGTTCAGAATCGATCCGCCAGACGGAACCACTGGTGGCGTCTCGTGGCACCTGACCCTCTCATATGGCGGGCCCGCAGGCGACGCCCTGGGGAGCAGAGCCCGGTGGTCCAAGAGCGGCGAGATCGTTGCGGAGTGCGTGATTGACGCCCTCGGACTCGCCGAAGCCCTCGCCACCGGCAGGCTTGCAACCTTCTTCAATGAAACTGCAAGCTGGCTGGAGTCAGAAGTCCAGCCCCGGGGCCTCGCCACCGAGGACCGGATCAAAGAGGGCGCCAGGGTCGCCCGAGATCTGGTCCAGGATCTGGAGATAAGCCGGAACCTAGAAGGAAGCCTTGACCTCGATCAAATGAAGGGAGGTGATACTGATCTGCGGAGCTGAGCTTCCCGACACCCTCGAAGACCTTTTGGAAGAGCGTGAGGGGAAGAGAAAGAAGGCCGAGGATAGACGTGCCCGTAAGGGCTATCCCGATGGCTCAAACGAAAAAGAAGATCGCCAGGATTGAAACTTCGTCGAGAAAAGCCCGTATCAAGGCCCTCACCCCGTCGGTCTTGAGGTTCGGGCCCGGCCTTGCGCTGGCAAGGCCCCGTTCTTTATTAGCGTTTTGAAGATCGATTGATCAGAATTTCAGCAGAGCGACCTTAGATTTTACTTCCGCCATATCGCCGCAGTCATGATGATCAGTATCATTCCCGAGAGCTCTATCAACGGCTCAATGCTCAACTTGTTCGCATCGCTGTACACGGCGGCCAAAAGCAGCAGAACGCTGCCTATGAATAGAGGATACCGCATCTGACGCGCATTGATATATCGGCTAATACACGATCACCGTTCCGGGGTAATGCCTTTTCTTATAAGATACTTTTCGGTTGAGCTTCCCCATGAAAGAGGAGGCGGAGGGGGCAGATGAAATATGTCGCCTATAAACGTTTTGGTACAAGAGATGCAAATTTCAGACCGCCAGCATCCTCTCGATGGCGCCCCTAGCCCGATCAGCGATCTCCTTTGGAACCTCCACGCGAGGCTCCAGGGTCTCCAGGGCGGAAAGGACCTTCTCAAGGCTCGTCTTCTTCATGTCGGCGCAGACTGCCTTTTCGCTGAGGGGGTAAAACTCCTTTTCAGGGTTCTCCTGCTTGAGCCTGTAGTTCATCCCGACTTCGGTCCCGATGATGAACTCCCGAGCGGGACTTTCCTTGGCGTGTCTAGCTATTCCCGAGGTGCTGTAGACGCGGTCCGCCAGGTCGATCACCTCGGGCCGGCACTCGGGATGGACGAGAAGCTCGACCCCGGGGTGTAGGGCTCGCGCCCGCCGGACGTCTTCGGTGGTGTACCGATCGTGGACGTAGCAGTAGCCGTCCCAGGTTATGATCTTTTTATCGGTGAAGCGGGAGACGTACCGTCCCAGGTTCCTATCGGGGACGAAGAGTACCATATTCTCCTCTAGGGACTCCACCACCTCGATCCCGTTGGCAGAGGTGCAGCAGATGTCGCTTTCGGCCTTGACCTCGGCGGAGGAGTTGACGTAACAGACGACGGCAGCGCCGGGATGTTCAGCCTTGAACTCTCGGAGCTGTTGACCCGTGATCATGTGAGCCATGGGGCAGCCTGCCCCCGCCTCGGGCATGATCACCTTTTTCTGGGGGGAGAGGATCGCCGCAGTCTGAGCCATGAAGTCTACGCCGCAGAAGACTATCACTTCGGCCTCCACCCTGGCGGCGGCGCGGGAGAGTTCCAGGGAGTCGCCCCGCAGGTCGGCGACGTCCTGCACCTCGCCTGGCTGGTAGTTGTGGGCGAGTATGACAGCGTTTCGTTCCTTCTTCAACCTCAATATCTCATCGGCGAGCATGATTGGAAGGCAGAGATGAGAGGTTATCTTTAAAAACGCTGCCCTTGCCTAGGAGAGAGGGGGCAAGGGCGGAGCGTTCATTCAGTTCTGGGGCTTCTTTCGCCTCTGCCGCTCGTCCTTCCGCCGCTCTGCCCTGTACTCTTTAATCATCCCCTCAAGCCACTCGGTCTTTTGTTTCGCCACACGGACCTGCTTATGCTCGGCCCACATGGCCAACGCCCTCTCCAGCTCCTCGGGATCGATGAGGGCGACGCCAGCGACCCTTCTCACCGGCACCTCCTGGCTGGAGATGACGGGTACGTTCCCGTCCATCAGATATCCCTCCACGGAGGCCTCCATCTCCGTTCCGATGATCACGGCCTCCACCTCCCACTCGATGAAGAGGTCAGCGGTGTTAGGGCCGCCGCCGCTGGCGTCCAGAAGAAAGACGACGTCGCCCTTCCCTATCTCAAGCCTCGCTGCCGCCTCCAGGAGGGACTCCCTGGAGAAGGAGGCGACCTCCTTCACCGACCTGCCCACTGCCTTTTCTTCCAGCTCTTCGGCCTTCTTAGCCCTCTTTAGCCTCGCCTTCAACTTCCTGTTTACCTTTCTCTCCTGCCTTAAAAGGCCGCGGAGCCTCTCGATCTCCTTCTCCCTGATCCTGATCTCCTGGTCCCTTTTGATCTCCCGTCGGGACTTGTCCTTCAGCCTCTCGATCTTTCCCTCCAGACGGCGGCGCGCCTCCTCATCCTTCGCCAGCTCACCTTTAAGCTCCTCTGCGTACTCCTTCAGCCGCCGGATCTGGTCGGCCTGGCGCCTGTTCTCCGCCATCAGGGCTGCGAGGTCCGAGTCGACCGCTACCTCGGCCTCCGGGGAGACCGTCGGCTCTTCGGCCGGAGGCTGCATCATGCCCGATATCGCCTGGTCTATCGATAGGCCCCTCACCACCATGGCCTTCACCTCTTCAGGGTCGAGGCCTGGAGGGCACTTCTTTTCGACCTGCTGGAACTTGTTCTTGTACTTCTTGTAGGCGCTGGCGGCCGCGGCGAGGGCGTCGCGCTCGTGGTCGTTTTTGTAGCCGTACTTCCTGGCCAGGGCGATCTTCTCCTCAGACGAAATGTCGCCTCCGGGCGAATAGAGGACGGCGGAAAAGGACCGCTTCACCTTCTCGACGGCCCCGGGCGTGGGAAATACGTCGGTGGCCACCACCAGGGGTTTTCCCCTCACCGCCAGCCACTCTATCACGTCCGGTGGCGACATCGCCCTTGCGCTGAGGAGGTCGACCAATTCCCCTCTCAGGTCCAGGGCGGCGATTCCTGTGGTGGTCCCTGGATCGATTCCTGCGATGATGTAGCCCCGCCTCGAGCGTAGCGGTTCGAAGTTGAGCCGGGGCCGCTCCACCCCCTCTACCCTGATCTGGGCATCGCCTCGATAGCCTGAACGGAGGTGGACCTCGCTTCTTGGAGCCTCCACCACGAACTCGCTTCTGATGTAGCCTCCGATCCCTTCCACCGACCTTGCACTGAACTGATGTCCCTCCTCCCTGAGCTTATCCTCCACCTCCCGAGAGAGGGCCTTCACAGACCCGTGGATCTTGCGGGTGTACCGCTTCTGGCTCCAGCCGCCTCGCCCCGGAGACCTTCGGCGGCTGACCTTGATCCAGGTCCGATCCTCGAAGGCCGAGACTATGCTTCCGACACCCCGGGAGGCGAGGCGGGCACAGGTCTCGGCCTCGTCCATGGGGTTGAGCCGATCGAAAGATATCCCGTGCCAGCGGGCGATCTTGGTGAGGGCCTCGGGCCTCTCCCCTCCCGTCACCTGGACCAGCATCGTTTTTGGCGGCATCTGTCTCAGGAGCCTGACGAGATCGATCCTGCTGGCTGCGAGCTCGTGAACGTTGTCCACTGCTACCATCTCCGGCGCCGTCTGCCTGATCAGCCTGATCAGTTTCTGCCTGCTGATCATCGGGTGGCGCTCTTCCCTTTCCCCCTCGAGGACGAAGAGGGCGTAGCTGGGGGCTTGCTTGCTCTTTGGCGAGCCGCTTGCGATATCCACGCCATAGATCAATCCAGGGATGGCATCACCTCACGACGAGCCCCTTTCTCGTTCCCCTGTCACCCTCTCTTTCTCACCCGTCTTCTCTTCGCCCAGAACAAAGGCGAGGGCCTCTTCCAAATCAAAATCGAGACGGTACTTCCGTTGGAAGTGGTTAACCACGTTCTTTAGGTCCCTTTCGAGAAGCTCCAGGGCCTGGGGATGGGTCCTGGAGACGGCCTGAGGCCAGTCGATGATGGCAATCTCACCGTCTTCCCGGATCAGAACGTTGTAGGGGCTGAGGTCAGCGTGGACGGTCTCCTTTTTCCAGGTGGCTGCCACCTCTTCAAAAATTATTTCCAGACATTCTTCCGGGTTTTCAAGATCCAACTTGTAAAGCTCCTTTCCCCCCGTGTGCTCCATCACCACTGTATGGTGGCTGAGGGCGACGGGCCTGGGCACCGAGACCTCGGGAAAAAGGTGTTTTAGGGTTCTGAACTCCTTTGCCGCCCCCAGCCTTGCGGCGTGGATCCAGGCGCACCGGGGCATATCCGTGAGATGGTCTCTGACCCGCCGGACGTGTTTAAAGCTCGTCCTGCCCTGGCGGTGGAACTTGACCGCCAGGGGCAGCTTTTCCTCTGTCGCTTCAGTCACCTCTTCCGCCGTCCCTGTAGCGCCCATCTCCGTGCTCTCTGCGACATGGATCCGGCCCAGGGCCTCGTAGACGACCGATTCCTTGCCGACACCCAGAAGAGCGCCGAGGGAGACTACGACGTCTCTATCGACGAGGTCGGATAGTGCGACGAGGTCGTAGGCGGCGAAGCCTATCTGGTAGCCCTCGTAGGGCTCTTTGGTCTTGAAGACGAGCTTCTTGTCCACCAGCTTAGAGAGGCCTCCGCTCACGGCCTTGGGGGAGAGGCGGGCTTTGGTCATCAAGTCCTCCGCCGGGACCCACTCGCAGTGGCGCATCCCCCTCTCGATGGCCTTGAGAAGGGTGATCTCCTTTCTGTCCAGTTTCAGGAAGGTTTCTGCTAGGTTTTCCACGAGCAGTTATTTGTCGGTTATAATTAAAATTGATTGCCCTGTTTTGGCTAATTCTCACTTGATCTGCCAGTCGGTCAGATCGATTTCAACTCCAAAACTCTTGGGTTCAGACCGCAGGTTGCAGCTCCTCCTGAGCATAATTCAGAATTTGCCACCGCGACATCACTTATCAATGATTTAATGATTATAACATCTCTCAGAATTATATATGTCATTTCCGAGCCTATATCCTTTTTTTCAGGCTTATTTTTTCCGGCTATTAGATATATCCTGAATCGATAGTGTCTGATATTTCCTCTAGATTGGTTTGAACTCTTGAGGTTTATACCGCACAATCTGTTCGATTTTTTTGTAACTATATTCGTCAAAATACATTTATAGTACTGAAGATACTTAGGCCATATCTGGTGAATCAAAATGATCCGAAGTAGGGTGTTCGTCTCATCTTTATCTGTCGCCTTCATTATCGCGATGGCCGTGGCAATGATGACGGTAACCGCAGCGGGCGAGGTCGTAGTCGACGTCACAAATGTATTCTACCCCACGGGGTTGATGGGGGACAAGGGTGACATATCCATCGTCACCGGGGCGGACGCCCCTGAGCCTGGCACCGTAAAGATAACCTATTCTGGAAGAGAATCCGAGGGCAAAGGATGGGCTGGGATTTACTGGCAGTACCCGAAGTACAACTGGGGCGATAACCCCGGCCTCGACCTGAGCAGGGCAACAAAGTTGACCTTCCGGGCCAGGGGAGAGAACGGAGGCGAACGGGCTGAGTTCATGGTGGGTGGAATAAGTGGCGGTCGTTACAAGGATTCGATAAACCCTCCGATCTCCACAGGAGAGATAATATTGGGAAACAACTGGAACGATTATGAGATCAAATTCTACAAGGAAGACGATTTGACCCAGGTCATTGGAGGATTTTGCTGGCTGACCACAGAGAATACGAAACATGGGGACGTCATATACGTGAACTACCCTACCCTAAA
>DAQG01000015.1 GCA_002502785.1 Methanothrix harundinacea
ACATAAAACAGCGAGGAGCCAATTTAGGCTCCTTTGCTATGTCGGTCGTGGGTGCGGGCCATTGAAACAGATCCTTAAAACCAGCTTCATGCACTGAATTTCTGGGACCTAAGCAAATAAGCCCCTTAGTTTTCGATTTTCAATGGTCCACAGTCACGACCAGAAATTGCATGCATATCAATCCTACTTATTAGCACTTTTAATGAAAGGCAATTGATAGATACCATAAATAAGCAAGGATATGACTTTATGACACTTGTTTATCTTGATGGCTCTCTAATTATACCAACGACGTCTGTCATACTGTCGTTCGTGCTTTCTTAACCCCGATGATCTTAGCAATTTGGTCAATACCTACTTATAATGACCTGCTTTACATCCCCATCACTCGCTCCGCCGCCTCCAAAAGGTCATGGACGACGTCCGGCCCCGACTCCATCCGGTCCCGGTCGAGGTAGAGGGCGAAGAGCCCCGCCTCCTTTGGGACCTCGTAGTCGAAGTAGCGGTGGTCGCCGATGTGCATCACTTCTTCGGGTTTCGCGCCGAGGTAGCGGCAGAGGTCGAAGAAGGTCTCGGGGAAATCCTTCACCTTCCTGAACTTGGAGGTGACCGAGAGGATCTCGCGGAAGTGGTGCTTGAGGCACCCAAGCTCAAACTCCACGAACTCGGTGGCGCCGTTGGAGGCGACGACCAGATCGAACTTCTTCGAGAGGAGGGCGAGGACCTCCTCGGTCTCGGGGTAGAACTCGACCTCGCTTCTGTACATCTCCAAAAGGTCGTGGTGGGCGATCTCGAGGTCGAAGCGGTCGAGCCAGTGCGAGAGATCGTACCAGCGCAGGTCCCGCGTCCCGACGGACATGTACTCGTCGTAGACGAGCTTTTGAGCCTCCTCAAGGCCGATTCCGTGCCGCTCGGCGTAGAGGGTGGGAACCCCCTCCAGCCAGACCTTCTCCACGTAGTTGGAGGTGACGAGGGTCCCGTCCATGTCGAAGGATATGATCTTGATCATCTTGATGCACCAGTCTTCCGGAATATTGGATCGTGGGCCTTGTTAAGCTTTTGCCGCATTTACCGCTTTTAGCGCTTCTGTCGCTTCTGTCGATTTTGCCCCCCCACCTCCCCGCCTTCGGCCCCGCGAAGCTATTTAACCGATATGCAAGATTTAAGGGCCAAAAAGACGCCGTGCGCCACTGGCGGCCGTCAGTCGGCGGCCGGAGATCGAATGAATTGGTCCGAGACGATTTGGAAGAATGATTTGAGATGGTCGAAAACCTCCTCCCCGCCCTGATCCTCACCCTTCTCGCGGGCCTCGCCACCGGAGTTGGAAGCCTCATCTCCTACTTCATCCCGAAGCCCGATATGAGATACCTCTCCGTCAGCCTCGGCTTTGCCACGGGGGTCATGATCTTCGTCGCCTTCGTCGACCTCTTCTGGAGGTCGAGGGCCGCCATAGGGCTCGGGCGCGCCGACCTCTTCTTCCTCGTCGGGATGCTGACGGTCTTCTTCCTCGATAAAATCGTCCCCCACTCCCATATGGACGGCCAGGCCGACCCCCACTGCGACCGCCTCTACCGGGGCGGGATCATGATGACCCTGGGGGTCGCAATCCACAACCTGCCAGAGGGCCTTGCCGTGGCTCTCGTCTCCCTCGCCGACCTGCGGCTCGGTATACCGATCGCCCTCGCCATCGCCATCCACAACATCCCGGAAGGGGTCGCCTGCTCGGTCCCCCTCTACTGCGCCACCGGCGACCGTCGGAAGTCGTGCCTCTACTCCTTCCTCGCCGGGATGGCCGAGCCCCTAGGCGCGATAATCGCCATCGTAGTCCTCCTCCCCTTCCTGAACGACTTCGTCCTCTCCGCCTCCATCGCCTTCGTCTCGGGGATCATGGTCTTTATCTGCTTTGACGAGCTGATCCCCATCGCCAACGACTACGGCGACGAGCACCTGACAAATATCGGCCTCATAGCCGGCATCTTCGTGATGATGATCGCCCTTGCGGCCTTCCAGTGACCTTTTACGGTCGGAGAGCCTTCAGACGAGCGAAGGGATGGGGCCGGGCGGGCGCCAAGATGCGAAAAGACGAATCTGCCCGTTTGAGGGACCTTTTCTAGACCTGCTGCGACCTTCGGCGGGACTTGGCCGGTAAAGATGGAAACTTTCTCCCGCCCGTCTCCTCGGCGAACTTTAACATAATCATCTATTTGTAAATAACAACTAATAACACGTGACAACCTTTATTAATCAGAAATCCCACTGACGACGAAGAGACGACAATGACCGATCGATATATGTTGAGAGATACGTTGGCTTTTCGGCCCAGTGCGATTTTTGAACCATTTGTGGTTGAGGGAGAGGACGAGGTGATCCGGTGATCCCGGACTGGATGAAAGATACGGAAGGCAGCTCCTTTGAGGCCCCGCCAGCCTTCGCCGAAGGTGGAAGCGGAAAGAAGAAAAAGGCCAAGGCGAGCTTCGTCAAAAAGACGATCGACGGCGTCTTCTCCTTCTTCCAGGAAGCTCTCGTCACCGAGACCTTCACCAAAAGGGACGGCCTCCTCCAGAGCCTCGACCCTCGGGTGAAGCTGATATCGATCCTCGCCGTCGTCTTCGCCGTGAGCGTGACAAGGGACCTTCGTCTCCTCGCCCTCGTCTACCTTCTCACCCTCCTCTTCGCCCACCTGAGCAAGATCGAGGTCGGATTCTTCATAAAGAGGGTCTGGCTCTTCGTCCCCTTCTTTGCAGGGGTTATCGTAATCCCCGTGATCTTCAACGTCTTCCTCCCCGGCGACCCCCTCTATCACATAATGGACCTTCCGCCCGGAGCACACCTGGGGCCGTGGGCCTTACCCGACTCGATCTACATCACAAAACAGGGGATCGGAGCCGCCGTCACCTTCACCCTCAGGGTGGCTACAGCCGTCTCAGCCGTCGTCCTCCTCTTCCTCACGACGCCCCAGCAGCTCCTCTTCAAGTCGCTTCGGTCCCTCAAGGTCCCAAAAGTATACGTCCTCATGATGGCCATGGCCTACCGGTACATATTCCTCTTCATGGAGATGATAAGAGACCTCCACATAGCCAAGAAGAGCAGGACGATAAAGAGCATGAGCCTTCGGGACGAGCAAAGGTGGGTCGGAGGCAGGATAGGCTACATGCTGATAAAGTCCCTGGACATGAGCGAGAAGGTCCACATGGCCATGGTCTCCAGGGGCTTTTCCGGCGACGTACGGATCATGCACGACTACCATATTCGAGGGCGAGACTACATAGCGGCCGGATCCGCCCTCAGCTTGAGCCTGGCTCTGGTGCTGGTCTCTCTCAACGTCGTCCAATTATGAGGTTCATATAATGCCGATCATATTCGATCTGAAAGACGTTTCATACTCATACCTGGGAAAGTTCGAGGCCCTGAAAGAGATCAACCTCCAGATATCCCAGGGCGAACAGGTCTCCTTCATAGGCACCAACGGCTCGGGAAAGTCCACCCTCCTCTCCATCATAGACGCCCTCCTATTCCCCACCTCAGGGGAGTTTTTTGCCTTCGGAAAACTCGTCGAGGAGGCGGTCTTCGACTCCCTCGCCGAGAGCGAGTTTCGAACCTTCTTCAGAAAAAAGGTCGCCTTCGTCTTCCAGAACTCCGACGTCCAGCTCTTCAGCTCGACGGTCTTCGACGAGATCGCCTTCGGCCCCCTCCAGCTCGGCATGACCCAGGAGGAGGTGGCTGAGAGGGTCGAAGACGTGATGGGCCTCATCGAGATCTCAAAGCTGAAGGATCGGGCCCCCCACACCCTCAGCGGCGGTGAGAAGAAAAAGGTCTGTATAGCCTCTGCCCTGGCCACAAACCCCGACGTCCTCCTCCTGGACGAGCCGACGGCGGGCCTGGACCCCCGAACCCAGCTCTGGCTGATCGAGCTATTTCAGGAGCTGGGCAAGGCGGGAAAGACGATCGTCATTGCGACCCACGACCTTGACACCGTCGAGCACATCAGTAAAAGAGCGGTTGTGATGGGCGAGGACCACACCATCAAGGCCGACAGAAGCGCCTGCGACGTCATCGGCGATCTGGACCTTCTCCTGGCCGCAAACCTGACCCACAAGCACATGCACCGCCACGGTTCGGTCTATCAGGAGCATTATCACCCTCAGTACCAGGGCCACAAGAGGGCGAAGGGGTGAGAAGAGGAGCCAATGGAGCTTCTTGCGCCCTCGGGCGAGGGTGAAAAAAAACTAAGGATAATTATCTCTTGGCCTTTGATGGGCAGCAACGGGATTGAACCGACAAGTTCTGGTCATTGGTTTTAATTTATTGTAATACGGGCAGCATCCGATCGATACAGTAATATTATAAAATGAAGTCATCCCGTTTTGTGTTGAATTCGATAGATTTTTATACCCTAAATCGTCACTTACGATGTGGTGATGTTATGCATATTCCAGATGGCTATCTTGGGCCATACACCTACACCGCCATGTGGATCATCATGATCCCAATATGGCTTTACGCTGGGCGGAGGCTCAGCCGGGAACTTAGGACCAGGCAGGTCCCCCTCCTGGCGCTGGGCGCTGCGTTCTCTTTCGTGATAATGATGTTCAACCTGCCGATCCCGGGCGGGAGTACAGGCCATGCCGTCGGCGGAGCGATAATAGGGATCGTCCTCGGCCCCTGGGCAGGGGTGATCTCCATATCCGTCGCCCTGATCCTCCAGGCTCTGATCTTCGGGGACGGTGGGATCACCGCCATCGCCGCCAACTGCTTCAACATGGCGGTGGTGATGCCCTTTGCGGCCTATTATACCTATAAGATCATAAGCGGGAGCTCCGAGATCACCTCATCAAAGAGGGTCGCGGCCTCGGCGATCGCAGGGTATGTCTCCCTGACCCTGGCTGCAGGCCTTACGGGCTTCATGTTCGGGATTCAGCCGCTCCTCCACACCGACGCCAGCGGCATGCCCCTCTACATGCCCTATGGCCTTAACGTCGCCCTCCCTGCAATGCTGGCTGAACACGTATTCTTCTTCAGCTTCGTTGAGGCGATAGTAACAGCCCTAATCTTCGCCTACATCCAGAAGACAGACCCGACCCTTCTGATGTACGACCGTCCGACGTCGAAGAGGTTGGCCAAAGGAACGGCAACCGACTGAGGTGACTATTCATGGAAAAGTCGATAAGAAACATGGTCATTGGCCTATTGATCCTCATGGTCCTCGTCCCTCTGGGGCTTATCGCCACTGGAGAGACCTTCGGCGAGTGGGGAAACGAGGAGATCGAAGAGAAGTTGGGGTACGTCCCCCAGGGCCTTGAGGGGCTCTCCACCTTCTGGCAGAATGCGCCCCTCCCCGACTATGCCTTTGAGGGCGACGAATCCAACCAAGGAGCCGTCATCGCCTACATCCTATCTGCCGTGATAGGCGTGGTCATCGGCGGAGGGTTCCTGTACTTTGTGGGAAAGAAGGTTGCGAAGGATTGATCGGATCAAGGGACCCAGTTCGCGTTGGGGGACGGGGCCTCTTCCATCCACAGGCGATGGAGAACCCGGCCCCTGCCCCGGTTTTCGTCCCCTCGTCTTTGTCTTTTGCTCGTCTATTTTACTTTCCCTCTTCCATATCCTCTACCGCCTTCTCCACGGCCCGCGACCCCCTCTTCCTCAGCTCTCCCGAGAGCTTTGCGTAGTACTTCATGGTGTCGGGGGTGACGGAGGGGCCTACGTCCTCCAGAGCCGCCAAAAAGTGCCTCTTGAAAACCTCGACGGCGTTCATGTCCTCTCGAAGGGCGAGACGGCCCGCCTTCCTGCAGATGGAGGCGATGTCGGCTCCTGTATACTGGTCGGTCCTCCTCACCAGGTCGTCCAGGTCGACGTCTTCAGCCAGGGGCATCTTGCCGGTGTGGACATCGAAGATTTTCTTTCTGGACTCGACGTCGGGGACCGGTACCATGATCAGCTCGTCGAACCTTCCGGGCCTGACCAGGGCCGGATCGACGATGTCGGGCCGGTTGGTGGCGGCGATCACCACCACGCCCCGGAGCTCCTCCATCCCGTCGATCTCACTTAAGAGCTGGTTTACGATCCGTTCGGTGACGTGAGGCTCGCCCGTCGCCCCGCCCCGGACGGGGGCGAGGGAGTCGAGCTCGTCGAGAAACACGATCGCCGGGGCCACCTGTCTAGCCTTCCTGAATATCTCGGCGATGTGGCGCTCGCTCTCGCCGTACCACTTCGAGAGGATCTCGCTCCCCTTCGTCGTGAGGAAGTTGGCGTTGGACTCGTTGGCGACGGCCTTTGCAAGAAGCGTCTTTCCCGTCCCCGGTGGGCCGTAGAGGAGGACGCCTTTGGGTGCCTCGATCCCAAGCCTTCTGAAGTTATCGCCGTAGACGAGGGGCCACTCTACGGCCTCGACGAGAAGCTGCTTTACGTCTTCGAGGCCCCCAACGTCGGTCCATGTGACGTTCGGAACCTCGATCAGAATCTCCCGGAGGGCGCTCGGCTGGACCTCGTGCATCGCCGACTCCAGGTCCTCCCTCGTCACAACAAGATCCTCCAAAATCTCTTGCGGTATCGTCGGCTCGTCGAGGTCGATCTTGGGAAGGACCCGGCGGAGGGCGTTCATGGCCGCCTCCCTCGTGAAGGCGGCGATGTCGGCCCCCACAAAGCCGTAGGTCAGCTGAGAGAACTCCTCCAGGTCCACGTCAGGGGCGAGAGGCATCCCACGCGTGTGGATCTGGAGGATCTCGCGTCTCCCCTCGAAGTCGGGGACCCCGAGCTCGATCTCCCTGTCGAACCTGCCGGGCCTTCTCAGGGCCGGGTCCACGGCGTCGGGCCTGTTCGTCGCCCCGATGACGATGACGTTCGTCCTCTCCTTGAGGCCGTCCATGAGGGATAAAAGCTGGGCCACCATCCTCCGTTCCATCTCTCCGGCCACCTCCTCCCTCTTGGGGGCGATGGAGTCGAGCTCGTCGAGGAATATTATGGCTGGAGCGTTCCTCTCCGAGTCCTCGAAAACCTCCCGGATCCTCTTCTCGCTCTCGCCGTAGTACTTGGATACGATCTCGGGCCCGTTTATCGAGGCGAAGTGAGCGCTGCTCTCATTGGCGACGGCCTTGGCGAGCATCGTCTTTCCGGTCCCTGGCGGGCCGTGGAGGAGGACGCCCCTGGGCGGGTCGATCCCGAGCCTCTCGAAGAGCTCCGGGTGCTTGAGGGGTAGCTCGATCATCTCTCGCACTCTCTGTATGGCGTGCTTCATCCCGCCCAGATCCTCGTAGACGACATCGGCCGCCTGTCGGGCGTCGACGGCCCGGTTGATCAGCTCGATCTCCGTCTCTTCCATTATCCTGACGGTTCCCGATGGGGTGGTGGATACGACCCTCATCTTCACCTCGCCGAGGCCGAAGGCCGAGCCCTTATCGGGCCTCTTGAAGATCTCGTCGAACATGGTGTCCCTTCCGGAGGCGAGATCGCCGGGAGGACGCCGGAGGGTGGTGGTGGAGATGACGTCCCCTTTGGAGACGGGCCTTCCCAAAAAGACCTTCCGAAGGGCGTCGCTGGGGATCGAGATTTGGATTCCCCGGCCCACGGGAGCGAGGGTGACCCTCTCGGCGGGCCACCATTCGGCCTTTGAGATCTCGACGAACTGGCCGATTCCGGCCCCCACGTTCGACCTGATGAGGCCGTCCATCCTGACGACGTCCATATCCTCGTCGGTGGGGTAGGCCTTCACCGCGAGAGCGCTGGTGGCCTTCGCTCCCTTTATCTCCACCAGGTCGTAATCGCTCAAGCCCAGCTCGGCCATCTGCCGCTCGCTTATTCTGACGATCCCCTTTCCCACGTCCCTCTGGTCAGCCTCTATGATCTTGAGCCGGATGGATTCGGAGTCGGTCATCTCTTGAACACCCTCTAGACTGCTATTTATGAACGAGTTTGTAATTAAGTATTCTCCTCAGTTGTTCTTGCGTTTTTGTGCTTCGAAGGCGCATCGGGATCGATCGCATCACTGATGTTTGATCTACTGATGACCCTCTTGCAAGGATAAAATCTGATTTCAATCCGGTCTCGCCAGCGCGCACTTTGGCCCGAAAATTTTGTAGCTGAGAACGCTCAAAGATAAATGAACCTCCAGCCGAAAAAGCACCTCATCCCGACTGTCGTCCTCCTAGTCTCGGACGATCGGGCCGCGTCGAGCTTTCTCCTCGCAAGGCGCGAAGTGGCGGCGATAAAGCAAAAAGTTATTTGACATATTTGACACAAGTAATCTAGAGGATATGGATGATGATGAAGAAGACGATGGCATTGATGATCTTGCTCTTCCTCTTCGAGTTCTCGGCGTTGGGCCAGGGTTTGACCCTCGGAGGGGGATGTTCTTACAAGGACTACCCGGGCGCTTGCGAGATAGTCTCCATTCTCAAGACTGAGGAGTCGGCCCATCAAGCCGAGTTGGGGGGCGGCCCAGGATACGAGGGTTATGAGGTCTCGTTCGTCTTCAGTCCGGACGAGCCGATGAACCTGACGGTGAATTGGGATGAACTCGTATTTGGCAGGGAACATCTCTTACAGCTCTGCAACTCCTGGTACCCCGGCCCTCGTTTCCTTGAGAAATACAACATAACCGAGGGCGCGGTCTTCGATTGCACCTTGAAATTGATCGCCACAGGCACCTGCAGCCCGATCGTCTTCGAGTTTGACGGGATCGACCAGTGTGACTATTTTGAGTCCTCCGAGGCAGAAGGCGACACGTCCCCCTGAGCCTCAGAAGGATAGGTCCGGATCGCCGGACGGCGTCATGGGGGTGGGACGAACGATAGGGCTTGAGAGGCGAAAGACTCGAAGGTGAATCAGGTCGGGCCCCTCTGCCCAGCAAATTTTTATGAGGCTATGGGCCCTTCTGATCCTCACCTCAAAGCCTCTCTCAGAGCCCGCTCCAGCTTATCGGCGGGGACAAAGCCGTTGAACCGTTCTACCAGCTCACCATCTCTTTCGATGATCAGGGTGGAAATGGTGAAGACGACGTATTTCTCCGCGAGCTTCGAGTCCATCTCGGCGTCGACCATCCTGAACTCGACATGCGTAGCGAAGACCTCAGCCAGCTCTTCGAGGATCAGGGCCTGCTCTCGACAGAAGCCGCAGGTTTTCGTGTAAAAATCCGTCAGGACGATCTTCGGCACGTTGATCACCCTGTCATTCGGGGATCTCAAAACGGACCCCGATCTTGAATATCCTCTTGGTGGGGAGAATGAGCTGATCAAGGCCGGTCTTTTCTCTGATCTCCGATAGAATCTCCTCGATCCTATCCTTAGATGCCGATATCGTAAACCACATGTTGTACTCGGTCTCGTTGGGCCGCAGGTAGTTGTGCGAGATCTCCTGGTACCCGTTCACCACCTCGGACACCTCCTCCATCCTTCCATCGGAGACGGGAAGGGCGACCAAAACTCCGGAACATCCGAGCCGCCTCATGTCCAGGATCGGGCCGATCCTCCGTATTATGCCGAGATCTTGGAGCCTTTTTGCCCTGCTTATGACCTCTTCCTCGCCGACTCCGAGGATCTCGCCGAGGGCGAGAAAGGGCCTTCCTGTCAGGGGAAACTCCTCCTGAACAATGGCGAGTAGCCTTCGGTCCAGGTCGTCCAGGTCAGGCCTCTCCTCCTCGACCGGCAGATCTTCGATCGGCTCGAATTTCATAGGATCACACCTCCCGGAAACTGCAGAGCGGGTCGGACTCGAGATAATCGCCGGTCTTCGCGTAGGCCCTGGCCCTGCAACCGCCGCAGACCTTCCGGTAGTCACATATTCCGCACCTGCCCACGAGATCCCTTTTCCGCAGATCCAAAAAGACGGGCGAACTCTCCCAGATCACCGGGAAGCTCTCCATTCTGACGTTTCCTGCGACCACCGGCAGGTAGCCGCAAGGGCAGACGTCCCCGGTCCTCGAGACGAAGACGAAGTTCGTTCCCGCAAGGCAGCTGCTTCCCATCATCCCCGTCCTCTCGGCCTCGGTGAGGACCTCTCTTATAACCCTGCCGTACTGGGGAGCGCAGGTGACCTTCACCTCGATCGTCCTCTTCCTGCACTCCTCGGCCACCCATCGGAGAATCTCATCCTGCTCCTCGGGGGCCACAAGCTCATCCTCGCTCCCCCGGCCCGTGGGCACCAGGAAGAAGAGGTGGAAGGCGACGGCTCCGAGCCTCTCGGCCAGGTCCATGGTGGCGCGGACCTGGTCGAGGTTCTCCTTTGTGATCGTCATGTTGATCTGAAAGTCGACCTTGCCCCGGAGGTTCTCGATCCCCTGTATGGCGAGGCCGAAGGAGCCGGAGCCTCGGGTGATGTCGTGAGACTTTGGATCTGGGCCGTCGAGGCTGATGCTGACCCTCTTGATACCGGCTCCTTTAATCCACTCGACCGTCTCAGGAGTTATGAGGGTCCCGTTGGATGCGAGGGAGACACGAACGCCCCGATCGGTGGCGTATTTCGCCAGATCGAAGATGTCGGGGCGGAGTAGGGGCTCTCCTCCGCTGAGGATTATCATCGGCTTCTTGGGGGCGACCTGGTCTATGAACGCCAGCGCCTCAACGGTTGAGAGCTCCGCCTCGGCGGGGGAGGCGGAGGCCGAGGCGCGGCAGTAGTCGCAAGCGAGGTTACAGGCCGCCGTCACCTCCCAGGCTATGATCAGCATCTAGAGCATTCCCTTCTTGTGAAGGAGCTCCGCGTTCAGAACGCTGGCACCGGCAGCGCCCCGGACGGTGTTGTGGCCCATGACGATGTAGCGGATGCCCTCTCTGATCCGGCCGACGGAGACGGCCATCCCCTTGCCGGCGTTCCTGTCGAGCCGAGGCTGGGGCCTGTCGGGCTCGTCCCTGACGATGAGGGGCTTCTTCGGCTCTGTGGGCAGGTCGCCAAGACCTGGGTCGAAGCTGAGGAAGGCAGCCCTGACCTCTTCGGGGGTCGGTTTTGACGCCATCTCGACCCAGAGGGCCTCGGTGTGGCCGTCCATGACGGGGACGCGATGGCAGCTGGCGCTGACGTCGAAGGGCGCGTCAATGATCTTATCGCCGTCGAAGGTTCCCAGGATCTTCTGGGCCTCCTTTTCGACCTTCTCCTCCTCGCCGGAGATGAAGGGGATGACGTTGCCGAGGATCGCCATGGAGGGGACGCCCTCGTATCCGGCGCCGCTCACAGCCTGCATCGAGGCGATGATAACCCTCTGGATGTTCATGGGCATCAGGGGTTTCAGAGTCAGGGCGAACATGATGGTGGTGCAGTTGGGGTTTGTAACGATGTAGCCGTCCCAGCCCCGCTTCTTCTGCTGGACATCGATGAGTCCGAGGTGCTCGGGGTTGCACTCGGGGATCATCAGGGGAACGTCCGCATCGAACCGGTACGCGCTGGCGTTGCTGGCCACGGCAAACCCCGCCCGAGCAAAGTCGGCCTCGACCTTCTTCGCCTCGTCGGCGGGGAGGGCGGAGAAGACGACGTCGGCCTCGACCTCCTTCGGATCGACGTTGACGACCTCCATCTCGCCGACCTCCGGCGGAAGCTCGTGCTCCAGCCGCCACCGTGCAGCTTCGCGGTACTTTTTCCCCGCGCTCCTCTCGGAGGCCGCAAGGCTGGTCAGCTCAAACCAGGGGTGGTCCCAAAGCTGTTCGATGAAACGCTGTCCTACCGCACCCGTAGCTCCAAGAACGCCTGCTCTAATTTTGGCCATTCGAAATCACCTTGAACGTAGCGGCTTTTTGGTGGTGACTTGATATATATGCCTTCTCTGAAAACGGGTTTGAATCCAACCCGTTTGCGGATTTCGGGCCAAAATCCTCGGAAAACGGGAACCGTATTCCTCCCCACTCCGCACAGTTCGCGACCCTCGCCTCAACCTTTGGGGCGGGCGGGGAGGCGAGAGGGGGGGCAAGGTCAGCACGAAGTGACTGGAGAATAATCGGCGGGAAGTTTGAAATTGACGCTCATGACCTCGTGCGCCCGCAGGGCCTCCCCAGCCCTTGGAGCCGCCCCGGTGGCGATGTATCTTTTGAGGTCCCTCCAGGCTGCCTCGATGTCTCTTGGAAGCTTGACGCACTTTGGCACCTGATGATGCCCGGAGCCCATGGCCGCCATGCACCCTCCGCCGGTGCCCTTTCGGCGAGAGCATCGAAGGCAACAGAAGGCGGCCGTCTTCAGCAAAACATTTCCCACGTCGATCGAGCGGGGCGGATCGGCCACGGACCGGGCGTATACCGCGGCGGCCATGGCGAAGAAGGAGAGGTTCTCTATCGTCGACTCCGGCCAGACCTTCGAGAGGAGCCTCATCACCCGAGGATCGATCTCGACTTTGGCCAGCTCCACCAGCGCCCGGTAGCCTTTTGCCGTGGGCATGAGGAGCAATTGATCGAACTCGAACTCCTTCTCGGTCGCCCGGCTGCCTGTGAGCTTGACATAACGGTGGCCGTACCTTTCGGCGTAGTCGAACATTCAGGACCTCGTCAGATGAAGGTGAGAGAAGGAGGGCATTTTATATGAGGGTTCTGAGGGTGGTTCGGTCGGGATCGATGGGCAAGAGCGAAAGGATGAGGTCAACTTCAGAGAAAACTACTCCATGGAATTAATGGGGACATTCACCTACCAAAACTTATTTCTGGTGAAATCAGAAATGAATGCCAATATGTTGATGGTGATGCTTAATGCAAATAGCAACTGTGAGCCTACATAATTTCCGATCGATTGATTCGGTTACTTTCAACCTTAGTAACTACTCACTTCTTATCGGTGCCAATAATTCCGGTAAGAGCAACATAATCGACGCCCTTAGAATATTTTATGATAAAGATTTAAAATATGATAAATATCGTGATTTTCCGAGGTTCGATACTGGTGATGACGAAAGCTGCTGGATCGACATCAAATTCAAACTAAGTGAAATCGAATGTTCAAACACATCTGATGAATACGTGTTGGACGGAACATATCTAAAGGTTCGTAAATATCTTGATTCAACAAAGAAAGGGATTTATGCATACAAGTCAGATTGTACAATTTCTGATAGACAATTCTTGTCCCCAAAAAATGTCCACGAGGGTAAATTGGGAAATATCATTTATATTCCAGCAGTAAGCCGTCTTGAAGACCATACAAAGTTATCCGGACCTTCTGCGTTACGTGATTTGATCAACAATATTCTTAAAAATTTAGTAGCCACTAGCCCTTCTTTCAAAGATCTAACCGAAAAGTTCGAAGAATTCTCCCAAAAACTCAAAAGTGAAACGACGGATGACGGGAAATCTCTTTCTGGTCTGGAGAACGATATAAATAGAGAGCTTGAAGAATGGGATGCTACTTTTAAGCTGGATATTGATCCAATAGACGAGTCAAATATAGTGAAAAACCTCATCACACACAAAGTAGGAGACCCGCAACTCGATGAGGAACTCGATGAAGAACAATTTGGTCAGGGACTACAGCGACATTTAATTTACTCCCTTATTAAAACAGCTTCGAAGTATGAAATGATGAATACTTCAATAGAGAGTAGCGATTTTGCCCCAAGCATGACCCTAATACTATTTGAAGAACCAGAAGCGTTTTTACATCCAACACAACAAAGTTCTCTTTGTAGAGGTTTAAGGGCTCTTGCAGAAACGGATGGGTCTCAGGTTATCATATCTTCACATTCACCGATTTTTGTTTCGCATAAAACGGATGATATACCTTCTATTGTTCGACTTCGCCGAACCTGTGCTAAAACTGTACTCGGGCAAATCGACCAAGGGCAGCGTGCCGAATG
>DAQG01000042.1 GCA_002502785.1 Methanothrix harundinacea
TCACATTCGGCACGCTGCCGCGAACTTCTCTGGGCGTGCTAGCTACAGGGCTGTTCTTGGTACAAATCGGAGTGAGCCGGAGGTCGACTTCGATGAGGTGTACGATGGGACCTACTCTGTGGAGAGGAGGATCCTCTTCAGCGGAGTTCCTAAGTACGATCGGCCCCATCTGGCCGTCTCCAAGAAGGGATCTATCCACCAGGAGACGGTCCTCAGGACCAATAACGAAACCCTGGCGGGCGAGAGCAAAAACGAGGTCATCACCGTCGCCACATACACCATAACGGTGGAGAACGACGGCAACAAGGCCCTGGGCAATGTATACGTGATAGACCTCTTCCCGCCTGGTGCGAAGTACATCGACGCATCTGTCCGGCCCTCAAAGCAGACAGACGAATACGCCAACTGGAATTTGACGCATCTGGCCATAGACGACGTCTCCACGATCGTGTTGAACCTGGACGTTACAGAGCACGTCCCATCAGAGTTGGTTAACAGGGTCGAGGTCTGCGGCGTCAGCGGCGATGAGCAGGTCTGCGCCTCCAACGTTTCGGCTATCGAGATCGATTGGCTAACCTACAGCCTAGACGAGACGATCTCGGTGACAAAGACCGCAGAGCTTGACTTGGAGAATCCGAACGTCGTCATGTACAGGGTCGAGATCATGAACTGGGCTGACGCCACAAGAATTGCCACGGTTACGGATCATCTCCCTGAAGGCATGATACTACTAGACGCAAAGGTCCCCTTCGCCTCCTATGAAAGCGGGACCGTCATCTGGAACCTCGCCGAGATCGGGCCCCGCGAAACGGTGACGTTCGACTACACGACCGAGGCCCTCTGGTCGGGGAGGTTTGAAAACTCCGTAGACGTGGATGCGAGGTCCGTGGACGGGCCGGTCGTGCAGCCGGTTCGTGCAACATCCGTCGTCGAAGTCGGCGTGTTTGAGGGGGAGAGGAGACCTGCAGGATGGCAGCCCCCAGACTGGGATTTTGTCGCCGTCTGCGACGAGAACTGCGAGCTTGAGGGCGGATAGGCCTTACATTCTGGATGTACGCCTCCATGCCATAAAAAAGGAAGAAAATCCACTTACAACTGAGTCGGTTTCTGGTTTGGCTTCCTTTCAGATCAGGGATAGACTGTTCCTATCCTTGAGCCCTTTCCCAATCATCCACTCAGCAAACGAGTCAAACTGGCGGCTGCTGACCCCACCGCAAGCTGCAGGGTGCGCTCTCTGACTTGTGCTGCTGAGACCGTAGCTGTTTATTTATGCTGCTGCGACAGCCTCCAAAGACGAGGCCGAGGTACCGGCCTTCATACCCTATGTCATAGGCATAGCCGAAGCGGTCCTTTTTGATAAATAGCCCCATTTTTCATACCGCCGGAATATCCTTTCCGGCAAGAGCCTTTATCCCCCGACAATGTAGGGCTTTGCGGCTTTGAAGAGACAAGAGCGATATGACGAGGAGGCGGAAAGGTGCCAAAGCGAGAAGACATCAACAAGATCATGATCATCGGGTCGGGACCCATCGTTATCGGGCAGGCCTGTGAATTTGACTACTCAGGAACCCAGGCCTGCAAGGCTCTCCGAGAGCTCGGATACGAGATAGTGCTGGCAAACTCCAATCCGGCGACGATAATGACCGATCCGGGGATGGCGGACGTCACATACATCGAGCCCTTGAACCTGGAGAGGATGACCCAGATCATCGAGAAAGAAAGGCCCGACGCCCTTCTGCCAAACCTAGGCGGCCAGTCCGGCCTTAACCTCAGCTCCGAGCTTGCAAAGGCCGGGGTTCTCGAGAAGTTCGGAGTTAAGGTGATCGGAGTAGAGCTGGACGCAATCGAGCGGGGCGAGGACCGGATAATCTTCAAGGAGACGATGAACAGGCTCGGGATCGAGATTCCGAAGAGCACCGCCGTCTACTCCGTCGAGGACGCGGAAAAGGTGGCGGCAGAGCTTGGGTACCCCGTCGTCGTCAGGCCCGCCTACACCATGGGCGGCACCGGCGGCGGCCTCGTCTACAACGTCGAAGAGCTGCGGACCGTGGCGAGCCGCGGGATCTCCGCGAGCCTCATCGGCCAGGTCTTGATCGAGGAGTCGGTCCTGGGCTGGGAGGAGCTGGAGCTTGAAGTCGTCAGGGACGCCAAGAACCAGAAGATCACCGTCTGCTTCATCGAGAACGTCGACGCCATGGGCGTTCACACCGGCGACTCATACTGCACGGCTCCGATGCTGACCATCTCGGAAGAACTCCAGGACAAGCTCCAGGACTATTCTTACAGGATCGTCGAGGCGATCGCGGTGATCGGCGGAACCAACGTCCAATTCGCCCACGACCCGAAAACGGGCCGTGTCGTCGTCATCGAGATCAACCCGAGAACATCCCGCTCCTCGGCCCTCGCCTCCAAGGCCACGGGCTTTCCCATCGCCCTCGTTTCGGCGAAGCTCGCAAGCGGCATGACCCTCGACGAGATCCCCTACTGGCGGGAGGGGACCCTCGATAAGTACACACCCTCGGGCGACTACGTGGTGGTGAAGTTCGCCCGCTGGGCCTTCGAGAAGTTCAAAGGCGCTGAGGACAGGCTCGGAACCCAGATGAAGGCCGTCGGCGAGGCGATGTCCATCGGCAAGACCTACAAAGAGGCCCTCCAGAAAGCGATCAGGTCTCTTGAGATCGGACGTTACGGCCTGGGCTTTGCAAAGGACTTCAACAAAAAGTCGCTTGCAGAGCTGATGGAGATGCTCAGAGAACCGACGAGCGAGCGGCAGTTCATAATGTACGAGGCCCTCCGGAAGGGCGCAGAAGTTGAGACGCTAAGCGAGCTCACTCACATCAAGCCCTGGTTCATTCAACAGATGAAGGAGCTAGTGGAGCTCGAAGAGGAGATCCTTAAGTACAGGGGCAAGGCCAAAAGCGAGGACAAGGCCGAAACTCTCCAAGCTCTCCCGAACGACCTATTGAAACAGGCCAAAAAGGACGGATTTTCTGACAAATATCTGGCAAAGCTCCTGGACGTTCCCGAAACGGAGATCAGGTGCCGTCGGAAGGCCCTCGGGATAGTCCAGGGGTGGCACCCGGTTCCCGTCAGCGGGGTTGAGGACGCCGCCTACTACTACTCGACCTACAACGCCCCGGACATGACAGAGAGCAGCGACCGGCGCAAGGTCATGGTCCTAGGAGGCGGGCCGAACAGGATCGGCCAGGGGATCGAGTTCGACTACTGCTGCGTTCACGCCGCCTTCGCCCTTCGGGACCTCGGCTACGAGACGATCATGGTGAACTGCAACCCTGAGACCGTCTCCACCGACTACGACACCTCCGACAAGCTCTACTTCGAGCCCCTGACCGTCGAAGACGTCCTCAGCATCTACGAAAAAGAGCGGCCCGAGGGTATGATCGTCCAGTTCGGAGGCCAGACCCCACTGAACATAGCAAGAGAACTAGAAGATGCGGGCGCGAAGATCTTCGGGACGACGGTGGACACCATCGACCTCGCCGAGGACAGGGACCGGTTCCGGATGATGATGGAGAAGATGAACGTCCCCATGCCGGAGTCTGGGATGGCGAGCAACCTCGAAGAGGCCCTCGAGGTTGCAGACCGGATCGGCTACCCCCTCATGGTGCGGCCATCCTACGTTCTCGGCGGTCGCGGCATGGAGGTGATCTACGACGATGAGATGCTGGAGCAGTACGTCCAGGCCGCCGTGGACGTGACTCCGGAGCGTCCGATCCTGATCGACCGGTTCCTGGAGAACGCCCTGGAAGCGGAGGCGGACGCCCTATCCGATGGGACCGAGACCTTCGTTCCGGCGGTGATGGAGCATATCGAACAGGCTGGCGTCCACTCCGGCGACTCTGCCTGCGTGATCCCTCCGGTGACCATCCCCGAAAAGCACCTTTTGACGATCAGAGAGTACACCCAGCGGATTGCCGAGGAGCTTGGGGTTGTGGGCCTCATGAACATGCAGTACGCCATCGCAAAGGAGATCGTCTACGTGCTGGAGGCAAACCCCAGAGCCTCCCGCACGGTGCCCTTAGTCTCGAAGGTCTGCAACGTCTCGATGGCCAGGATCGCCACTGAACTGATGATGGGCAAAAGGCTGGCAGACTTGGGGCTTGAAGAGAGGCGAATCCCCCACTTCGGCGTCAAGGAGGCTGTATTTCCTTTCAACATGTTCCCGGAGGTCGATCCGCTGCTGGGACCCGAGATGCGGTCGACCGGCGAGGTCCTGGGCATGGCCGACTCCTTCGGAATGGCCTTCTACAAGGCCGAGGAAGCTGCCAAACAGACGCTCCCAAAGGATGGAGCCGTGCTGATCACGGTAGCATCCAAGGACAGGTCAAATGTTCAGGGAGTTGCGGGAGAGTTTTCAAAGCTTGGTTTTGCCATCAGGGCGACCCGGGGTACTTGCGACTTTCTGGCGGAAAAGGGGGTTGAAACCGAGCTGATCCAGAAGCTCAACGAGGGCAGGCCCAACATCGACGATGCCATAAAGAACGGGGAGATTCAGCTTGTCATCAACACCCCCATCGGCAAGGCCAGCCAGTACGACGACTCCTACATCCGAAAAGCTGCAATCAAGTACAGGGTGCCGTACATCACCACCATCGCAGCAGCTTCAGCAGCCGCCAAGGGGATCGCTGCATTCAGGAAAGGTAAGTCCGGCGTGAAGTCGATTCAGGAATACCACGCAGATATCAAGGAATGAACACGTAGAGTTGGATACGGGAATTATTGGAGATACCCAGATATCTCCAATAATTCCCGACTTAACTTATCTTCGATTACCAAGCTTGGTTCTGCAATCGGGGCATCGTTCTGTTGTGACTTACACTTGCTTATCAGGCTCGGCATGGGGTCTCGTTACACCTTTATGTCCTACTTTTTGGCCTGGAGTTCCATTGTCACCCAGTCAACCATTTCGGCTTAATGCTGATAGTTTATCGCCACGAGGGCATTAACACGTCTCGTCTTCAGCATAGATCAAACGCCGGATCAAAGATCCGGTGCCTCAGCCACTCCAAATTTTCGGACGCTATGCCGTTCGCAACGCTTAAATAAAGTAAATTTACTTAAACTCAATATCATTTGTCTGGTGATACTGATGTCTTGGAGGATTAAAGATCTATTATTGCTATCGTTGCTGCTTGCGACCCTCTTGGTAGGCACGTCCCTCCCTTCGCTGGCGGAGATGGACGACCTAATGCTTGAAAGCTCGGATACGAATTTGACCTCACCATCTTCGCTCGGGGTTTCCAATTTCACCGAAACCAAAAAAGTTTTGTTTCTTTTGGGATCTGACTTTAACGAGGTCGCTTTAAGAAATACAGCTTCAAACACCTTGATAGATCAAGAGTTGAACGTGACAATATTCGCCAGGAACGAAAACCTGCCTGACGAAATGAACTTTTCAAACTATGCCGTCGTCTTCATCGAGTCCCGGGATGAGTCCCTGGTGAACGGATGGAGTGCAAGCATAAACGACTCAAAAATAGCTGGAGTCAGGTTCATCGGATATAATCTCTCCTCCAACATCACCGCGCCCACCGTTGACCTATCCTCAGCCAACTATACCGACATCGAGAGGTACTGGGTCCAGGGCGAAGAGACGAACATGGCGAACATGCTCAGGTTCATGGGACAGAATTTCCTCGGCCTCTGGTCAGATGTTGAGATTCCCGAACCGGTGATCCTGCAGCCAAAGACCCGCATCCTCTTCATCATGAACCTCGACTCCACCGAATACGCAGTTGTCGAGGTTTACAATGAAACGCCCCTGTTACGGGACCTCTTCGACATCAAATTCTACGACGGAGAAGAGGCTGCTGCCTCGGAAGAGAACTTCGCCGACTACGACGTGATATATGTGGCTCACCTCGGCGGCACCGTCATGAACGCCCTTGAAGAGAGGTTGCGGGAGGCTGAGATCAGAGGCGCCCGCATCCCCACGTTCATGAAGATGGTGGACGTTTGGGACATATCCAACGTTAACACCTCAGATCCTCTATATTCGCCGATTAACGGCTACTTCAACAACGATCTGCCCAGCGAGACGAACATGATCAACTGGATACGTTGGACAGGGGCGACTTTCAACAACCTGTACGTGGAGTACAAACCTCCACAAAAGGTGGATACGCCCACCGAGGGCATCTACCATCCCGAGACGTACCCAAAAAAGGTCTTTGAGAACTCCACCGAGTACCTCGAATGGTACAAGAACAGGACCGATGGACACGTCTACAACTCCTCCAACCTCACAGTCGGCATCGTAGGGTGGGAAGATGCGGCAATAGCTGCGCTCGAATCGCGGGGTGTCAACGTCATCGCCGCGCACTCCAACTTCATAGAGACCGACGCCCATTACTTCACCGATGAAGAGGGCAACGTCCTCGTGGACATAATTCTTTCTTTTAAAGGGTTCTACCTGTACTACGGCAATCCTGAGGCTGGCAAGGACAGGATCGAGGCTTTCAACGTGCCGGTGATAAAGGTCGTCACGGACTACTACTGTACTCCTGAAGAATGGGAACTCAGCACCTACGGCCTCAGTCCTCAGAGCGTCGCTTTCCAGATCGTCCAGCCGGAGATTGACGGCACCACCGAGTACATCTGGGTGGAGGGGAGAACCGAGCACCCGATCACCGGGGAGATGTACTACAAGCCGATGGATTACCAGATCGAGTGGCTCTGCGATCGCGCCGTTGCATGGGGCAATCTCAAAAATATGAACAACTCGGAGAAACGGGTGGCGATCATTTACTACAACCACGGTGGCGGCAAGAACAACATCGGCGCCAGCTACCTGGACATCTCCCAGAGCATACCACTTCTGCTATCGAAGATGAACGAAAGCGGGTACTATCTTGGCGAGAATGAGCTTCCCACCACCGGCAAAGAGATCATAGATCTTTTTATCGCCAGTCGAAACGTGGGCACGTGGGCTCCCGAAGAGCTCCAGAAAGTGGTGGAGTCTGGACTTGTTGAGCTGGTGTCATTGGACGACTACCTGGAGTGGTACAACGGGACGTACGGAGAAGTTCCGGAGAGCGTGCGCGTCGAGATCGAGGAGTGGTGGGGGGCGCCGCCCGGAGAAGGAGGGATGGTCTACGATGGCCAGTTCGTGATACCGCTGATAAAATACGGAAACGTGGTGCTCGCACCCCAGCCGATGATCGGCAGCCAAATGAACGAAGATACGCTCTACCACAACAACTCGGTCCCGGTCGGCCACCAGTACTTCGCCTTCTATCTTTGGCTCGACAACAAGTTCGATGCCGACGCCATCATCCACTTCGGAACTCACGGAACTCAGGAGTGGCGTCCAGGAAAGCAGGTCGGACTCTCGCGCTACGACTATCCGCCACTTCTGGTCCAGGACATTCCCGTAGTCTACCCTTACATCATGGACAACGTGGGCGAAGGGACGCAGGCCAAGCGCAGGGGAAACGCTGTGATGATCGACCACCTCACGCCGCCGATCGTTTCGTCGGGGCTGTACGACGAGTTCCTCGCCCTCGCCGACAAGATGGAATCCTACGAAAGCGCGACAGATCCCGCCCTCAATCAATCGTACCGAAAGTCCATAGTTGAGCTGTATGACTCTTTGGGTCTGGAACTCGACTTAAACGTCACCACGGCCCAGCTGACTGATATGAGCGAGGCCGAGTTCGGCGACTTCCTCGACACCCATCTACACAACTATCTCCTCGATCTGCGAGATGAGACCGTCCCCTACGGACTGCACGTCTTCGGGGTTCCGCCAAACGGCACCGGCAAGGTGGGGATGGTCAAATCGATGCTGGGGGACTCTTACATCGAGCACGTGGAGAATAATATAGCGGGCGAAGACTCGGGATTTTCGAAGAACAGCAGCAACAGAGCAGAAGTGCTTCTCTTTGAGGTCCTGATCAACGGCACCAACATCACGGCGGCTCAGAACGCCGTGCTCGGAACTTCTAGCGATGAGATAGCGTCCGATCTCCAATTGGCCACGGATTACGCAGAACGGCTGGATCTATCCACAAGAGAGATCGACAACACGCTCCGGGCGCTATCTGGAGAGTTCATCCGCTCTGAGCCCGGCGGCGATCCCATCAGAAGGCCCGACGCCCTTCCCACCGGGAACAACTTCTACAGCTTCGACCCTCGAATGATCCCAAGCGATGAGGCCGAACTGATGGGCATGGAGCTTGCCAATTCGTTCCTTGAGATGTACAAAGAATCTCACGGCGAATATCCGGAGAAGGTGGGATACGTCCTCTGGAGCGTTGAAACGATGCGCCACCAGGGCGTCTTCGAGGCCCAGATCTACGGGCTTCTCGGCGTGAGGCCCGTGAGAAGCATGGGACGGATCGTGGACTTCGAGGTCATACCGCTGGAGGAGCTTGGCAGGCCCAGGATCGATGTGGTTCTCACGCCCTCTGGCCTCTACCGAGATACCTTCGGAAATCATGTAGATCTCTTCGACCAGGCGATACGCACGGTGGCAGAGCTCGACGAACCCCCAGAGATGAATTACGTCTTGGCTAGATCTGAGGCGATACGCGAATCGCTCCTGGAAGAGGGGTACGACAACGAAACCGCCCAGTTCCTCTCCAGGTCGCGGATATTCATCGATGCGCCTGGAACATACGGCGGAGGCGGAATCGCCGAGGTGGCGGACGCCAGCCACACCTGGGAGAACGAAAGCAAGGTTGCCGACCGGTACATCTCGGGTCAGGGATACGTTTACGGAGGTGGGCTCTGGGGTGAACCGAACGAGGACCTTTTCCGCCTCAATCTGGAGACTGTGGACGCGGCAGTACACAGCGACTCATCCAACCTGTACGGGCTCATGGACAACGACGATATGTTCCAGTACTTCGGAGCGATGGCATTGGCCGTCAGGGATCTCAGAGGCGAGACCCCGGAGATGTACATAACCGACTTGCAGAGCGTGGACAATGTAGAGATGAAGTCGCTGGAAGGAGCTTATCGGCTTGAGCTTCGAGCCCGTTACTTCAACCCAAAATGGATAGAGGGGATGATGGAGTACGATTATGCTGGCGCTCGGGAGATGGACAATTTCGTCGAGTACCTGTGGGGCTGGGATGTCACAATGCCTGAGATGGTCTCTGAAGACGACTGGGACCGGGTCTACGACGTCTACGTGACGGACAAGTACGATCTGGGAATCAAGGAGTTCTTCGACGAGAACAATCCATACGCTCGCCAGTCAATGACCGCAAGGATGCTCGAAGCGGCGAGGAAGGACTACTGGCATCCTACCGAGGAGATGAAAAAGGAGCTTGCAGAGCAGTACGAAGAGTCGGTGGAGGAGTATGGCGTAACCTGTTGCCACCACACCTGCGGCAATCCGCTGCTGAAAAGCTACATGGAGGGCATAATTACAGGCACAGAACCCGATAAATCCAGCTCCATCAGCACGAGCAAGGGTGGCGGGTCCAGCAACCACCCCTATGCCGAGGACCGCCCCGCTTCAGGCATCGCCAACCAGACCAGTTCAGCGAGCGTGGGGACGGCGATCTCTGAAGAGCCGGTGCCGATTGAAGAAACGACTGAAACCGCAAGCGATGAGGTTTCGGGGTTTGTCATGGAGAACGTCTTGGAGAAGAGCAGCATGCCCTCGATATCTGGCGCACCTCTGATGGGAATCGTTCTCGTTCTCTTCATCCTTCTGGCGATCGGGGCGGGTTTCAGAAGACGGTAGAGAATGCCCCCCCTTTTAAAACCCTTCCTCTAACTGCTCTTTTTGACGAATTCTTCCTTTTCCGAGATCCCTGTTTTCAATCCGGAGAACGCAACCAAATTTTGTCTTACGCAGTCCAGCTTGCGCAAACATTATATCATGTTAAATTGACTTACGTCCAATCAAGTTTGGTTGGTGACCGTCCTTGGATTTCACATGGCTTGCAGCTTCTGGAGTTTTGATGGGAATTATCATCTTTGCGCTGAAGGTCAGCCTGGGGTGCGGCCTCGCGAGCCTCAGCCGAAAAGAAACCCTCTGCATCGCAACATTGTACCTGGCTCTCTCCCTGGTCATGGGCCTGGTCGTCGGGCTGATGCCCGAAGGTGCCACAAGCTCGATCATGAACATGGGGGTGGCGATGCACATGGTCATCGCCCTCCTGCTGGTGGCGATGGGAGTTGTCACTGCGAGAGAGTGGAACCGGCACGGCCGCGACCTATCTCGAAAGACATTCTGGGTACTTTCCGTGCCCTGTCCTGCATGTCTTGCCGCCACGTTCCTCTCCTGCAGCGCCCTCGCAGGTCTATTGGAGGTCGCAGGCTGGAAGGTGGGGTCGGTTGTGGGCCTCATATTCTTCGTCTCCATTGCGATCATGTCCACAACCGTCGGAAAGGTTGTCAAGGCCCCTTCAGCCCTGGGGAACGTTATGATATTTGTGGGCCTCTTCTACATACTCTCCATGCTTCTGATCCCCGCCTACCTCAAGACCCAGTCGACGCCTTTCGCACCCGTAACCATACCCGCTTCAGACCTCGTCACCTCATACCTGTTCATCCTCGCCCTGGTCGTCCTTGGATTTGTCGGCAGGAGGATGGGGGTCTCCCTGTGAGCGTCTACGTCGAGATCGTAAACGTTCTCTTCGTCTTCTCGACGGCGCTCCTCTATCCAGTTATATTGGCACTTCTCATCCTCTTCGGATGGTGCCTGGCGCTTGTGGGCTCCCTAATATCCGAATACACATCGAGGCGAAGAGACCTCGCAGAGCTTGAGAGGGTTTGCATCGAAGCTTCGGAGATGGCAAGATCGGGGCGAGAAGATCAGGCCTGCTCTGCGGTGGAGGACTACAAAGCCCATTCTAGGGTCTCAATGTCTTTGAGGGAGGCGGCACGGTCCCTCAATGGCGACGCATTCCAGGCGAGGATAGAAAAGACGCTACAGGATGCTGAGCTCGGCATGGGGAAGGCCCTGGAACCGATCAAGATCGGGGTGAGGGTGGGGCCCATGCTGGGGCTGATGGGCACCCTCATCCCCATGGGACCTGCTCTGATCAGTCTCACCCAGGGCGACATCCAGCAGATGGCCGACAACCTGGTCATCGCCTTCTCGACGACGGTGATCGGCCTAGCCGTGGGCGGGATCTGTTACGGGGTCTACACGGTCAGGAATAGATGGTACCGGCAGGATATGAGCGACCTCGAGTACGCGGCAAACCTGATGCAAAGCGAGTGTCGCAAGAGAAAGCCCCGCGGCGAGGGAAGCGAGGCGGGTGGATGAACAGGACCGGACGGCAGAGCCTCGGGATGCTGGAAGACTCCGATGACGATCCCATGAATGGGGTGGCCAATCTCTTCGATGCGGCCATGGTCTTCGCTATCGCCCTCCTCCTGGCCCTGGTCCTCTCTTACAACATACCAGAGCTCCTTACCCCCGAGGCCAGCGTGACCATCGTTAAGAACCCGGGCGACCCCAACATGCAGATCATAATCAAGGAGATGGACCAGATCCAGATCCTGAACATGACCGACAAGATCGCCGGGGGCCAGGGCACCAAGATGGGAACGGCCTACAAGCTCGAGAACGGGATGGTGGTCTACGTGCCGGAGAACGCCACCGCGGAAGCGGCTTAGTGGGGGCATCAGGTCAAGTGAATCCCCATTCCGCCTAACCGATTGGAGGGTAGTTTCATGAAGAGAATCACCGCTATCGTTTTTGGTAATCTCCGTCCTCTGCTTGGCCCGTTCCCTGTGCCCGGCGGCTCTCGCCACGAGTCAGGGCAGCGAGGATGCGGGACCTAGGGGCATTCACGAGGCAGGAACAGGAACCGAGAACCCCGAGATGAAAGAAGAGGCACAGGGGACGGGCCGGGGACTCGAAGACGAGGAAGAAGTGATCGTCGTTGAGGAGGAATAAGCGGAGACCGAGCCACAGAAGCAGCCTGGCTTCGAGGCGCTCTTTGCCGTCAAAGGCCTTCTGGCGGCAGTTTAGGTCTTGAGGCTCAGGAGTTAAGATCGAATAATCTTGAAAAGCCAGACCGAAAATACTTATCCAAGGGTGTGAGGCTTTCACCCCTCACCCTCGAACTCGTTTTATCCAGACATCAAATCGGACTTCGGCCCTTACCCCTCACATCGTGAGGGTGTAGGCGTAGCCGCTTCTGAAGAGCCTGTAGTACGACTTCATGTAGCCTGGGCTCGTTATCTCTATGTTGTGATACTGGTCGCCCGAGACGGTGAAGCTGACGATCCCGTCGAGCCTGCCGTCGCTGACGTCGTTGTATTCTCGGATGCCATCAACGTTGACGCTGTATCCTGTGAGCCAGCTCGATCTGACCGTCACCCTGGCGTACGAAGCAACAGGTCCTGGACCTGGCGACCATCCCCCACTTCCAACGTCGATGATCACGGCGTTGCTCGGCTGGTTGTTGACGATGAAAAGGAGGATGTGACGTCCGACTGCATCGGCTCGGAAGTTTATTCTGGAGTAGCCGGGCCAGAACGTGTACTGATTGTGGTCCACTCCGCCGCTCGGGTATATCTCGTAGAAATCTGCCAATCCACCGCTGGATGAGTAGGCCAGGATCTGGAGGTAAGCCCCCAGAGGACATGATGCGTACTGAGTCCAGCTCCAGGACCCCAGGATCCAGAGAGAGTTTGCACCACCATAGGTGGAACTGTAGGTCGAGTAAGAAGTCGATTGACCACCGAAGTAGACGGTGGAGGGCTCACGCCCCGAGATCGAGTACTGCTGGAAGCCGCTGCCGCCGGATGCTGGTGCTTCCGTGCTGTAGTACGCCTCCGCAAGGCCGGAAGTTCCAGTAGCTCCTGTCGCTACATAGGTTTCCATGCCTTCAGGCGATCCGATCTGCCTCGTGACCATCTCGCTCTCGCCGTAATAGTCCGTCCCGAAGCTCATATCGACCCCTTCCTCGCCAGAATCGCTCATCAGCACCTCGGTCCACTCATCTGCTGCGGCGAATCCGACGGAGAAGATGATCAATAGCGAAATCAATGCTCCTTTTAAGCTCAAGAGTAACACCCCCGATTTTCTCTATAGCTTTGATAATACAAAAAGTTTTGGAGATTCTGATAAAGAGAGCTGCTGAAGAGCGCCTCGCTCTCCTAGTCACCTAGATTTCATCATCTCTATTTTGGGGCGACCCTGCCACTTATTTACATCGATTCCAGGGCCGGAATCCCAAGGGTCTCCAGGGTCGCCCGGAGACAATTTCGGGCCGCCTTCACGAGCGCGAGCCTCGCCTCTCTGATGCCGGGCTCCGCGTCCAAGACCGGGCTTGACCTGTAGAACTGGTTGAAGATCTCGGCCAGCTCCCGGGCGTAGGTTGCAAGCAGGTGAGGCTTCAGCTCCCGAGCCGCCAGCTCGACCGCGAGATCGAACTGGGAGATCTTCTTGATGAGATCGATCTCCTCAGAGCCGGTGAGAAGCCGGGGATCGAACTCGCCGAAGTCGCCCGCCTTATCGAGGATGCTACAGGCTCTTGCGTGAGAGTACTGGATGAAGGGGGCAGATAGCTTCTCAAAGTCTAGGGCCGCCTTCCAGTCGAAGGTGGTGGCCTTGTCAGGCGATACCTTGACGACGTCGTACCTCACGGCCCCCAGGGCCACGTCTTTGGCCACGGCCCGCCTGAACTCCTCCACCTCCTCGGGTCTTCTGGCCGTCACCTCTCTATAGGCCTGGGCCTCGACCTCGTCGAGGAGCTCGTCGGTGGATATGAACTTGCCCTTCCTCGTGCTCATGGAGCCGGTCGGGAGAGAGACGAACTCGAAGATCACGATCTCAGGCTCCCGGACCCCCATAAGACGGAGGGCCGCCTTTAGCTGCCCCGAGATTAATTTATGGTCGGCTCCCAGGACGTCGATCATACGGTCGGAGTTCTCGGCCTTCCACTGGTGGTAGGCAAGATCTCTTGTGGTGTAAAGAGATGTTCCGTCAGATCTCTTCAAAACGAGCTTCTTTTCAAAGCCCTGGTCTGAGAGGTCGAGCTGGAGAGCGCCCCCTTCCCATTCTGTGAGGCCCGTCGACTCCAAGGCCTCGAATACCTTGGCCGTCGATCCGTCCCGAACGAACTCGCCCTCCCAGCGGTAGGAGTCGTGAGATATGTTCAGCCTCCTCAAGGTATCCTCTATCCCGGAGAGGGCGTAATCGACCGCCGACTTAAACTTTGCTGCCGTTTCCGAGTCGCCGGACTCGTAAAGCTGCATGAGGCGGTCGACCCCCACCTTCAGCTCCGGCTCTGCTGCAAGGTCCTTGTTAGCCTGGATGTAGACCTTGGCGATGGCGTGGTCGGGCTTCGAGTCGTCGAGGGGATAGCGGCCACAACCCCAGACGACGATGGCGATCTGCCTGCCCATGTCGTTCACGTAGTACTGGGCCTCCACCTGGCAGCCGGCCCGGCGGAGAATCCTGACGAGAGTGTCCCCGATCACCGAGTTTCTTATGTGGCCCACATGGAGGGGGCCGTTGGGGTTGGCGGAGGTGTGCTCGACGATCACCCTCTCGGTCATGGACCCGGTCCAGCATCCGTCACCCTCGGCCTCGAGGACGGCCGATTCGAGGAATCGGCGATTTGCATAGAAGTTCAGATAGGGGCCCATCGCCTCGGCCCGGTCCACGGTGCTGTTTTCGTCTAGGACCATCGCCTCCAACAGCTCCTGAGAGATCTTTGCAGGGTTTTTCTTGAGAACGGGTGCTAGCCTGAAGGATATGGTGGATGCGAGGTCGGCGTGAGGGCTCGTCTCCAGCAGAAGCTCGTTTCCATTGATCCTGGCATCGGTCTCGGGCAACACGAACCCGCATCGATCCATGGCGTCGCGCAGAAGCGACTCGACATCTCTCCAGAAGTCCAGAAACATGAGAACATCACCGTACGACTCAGGTGGGGGAAGTTCGATATACCAATATAAGCGTTGCGACGCTGCCTCGCGGGATGAAGATCGGGGGCAGGTCGAAGAAGATGAAGGGGAAGACGACCGAGAAGGTTACTGAGCGAAGCCAGCATTTTCTTCATGATCGAAATGTTGGAAAAGTATAATATAATAAGGTGGTGTATATGTTTCAGACAAATATGGAGCATCGATCATGAAGAAAACGTTGGCTTTTATCGTACTGATCTTGGCCCTCTATCCGGCCTCGGCCGTAGATGACGGTTCAGGCGAGATCGAGGCGGTCACCATCATCAGCCTTCCCGTCGACTCGGTGACCATCTATCCCGACGGCCTGGCCACCGTGAAGAGGACCGGCGAGATGGAGGTGACGGAGGGGGTCCACCAGTTCGTTCTGGACCTTCCGTCATCGGTTAATATGGAGTCGGTGAGGTTTGCCGTCACCAACGCCACCGTCGAAAAGATCGTCTTCGACGACAACCCCGAGTACACCCTCAACGTCTCGTCCACCGGACTTCAGGAGTTCGAGCTCGTCTACCTGATGCCGAGGGCGGGACTTTGGATGCCCAGCTACTCGGTCCACCTGGAGGAGGAGAATGTTCTGGTTTCGGCCCAGGCGGTCGTTGCAAACAATTTCGGCGAGGATCTGGAGGGGGTCAGGCTGAAGCTCGTCTCCGGCCCGCCTCAGGCCGAGCCGGTGGCTCTCTATAGAGAGGCGGCCATGTTCGACTATGCGTTGGCTGAAGAGGCCGAGCCGGTGGCGTACGCCCCCAAGGCGGCCCCAGCGCCCACCACCGGGGAGCTTGAGACCCTCTACATCTACGAGCTTGAAGGCCGAAAGGACCTGGAGATGGATAAAGAGGTTGGCTTCCCCTTCTTCGAGGAGACCGCCCCAATAACAAGGATCTACACCTGGGACGCTTACTACCAGAACGAGGGGCCCGTGGCAGAAGTCGTCAAGGCGAACAACACCATGAAAGACCCCTGGCCTGCAGGTTCAGCTCTCCTCTACAAAAACGGCGAATACGTCTCGGAGGTGGATATACCCTACACACCGACCGGGACTGAGGCAGAAATAGAGGTCGGGTCCTCGGCAGACCTGAAGGTCAATAGGAAGCTTGCAAACTACTCGTCCACCGAGGAGATCGTCACGGTTCCAGGAACCGGAAACGCCAGCCAGGCGATGAAGGTCACGACGGAGACCTGGACCTATCATCTCAGCCTAAAGAGTAACATCGATCGAAACGCCACCGCAGAGGTGTCGGACATAAAGCCCCTGAAGGCAGAGATAGTCTCGGCAGTCCCCGAGCCCAAGGAGACGACGGCGACGGGCCTCGAGTGGGAGATGGAGATTCTGCCCCGCGAGGAAGCTACGATAGAATACACCTACAGAGTCGTAACAAAAGAGGTGATGGCGAGCGTCAAGTGAGTTCGCAGTCTCAGAATTTTTTTTTATTTTAGATCGTCCAAAAGTGTCTCAATAATACATCGGATCTTTTTTCCCTCTTCAACATTTTTATATGGATTCGGATACCTCCAAGCTAATACAGGTGGGCCCTCTTCTAAGTCTGGAAGCAAAGTCATATCTTTGGGACTGTTTGTTAGAATAACACTGATAGAGTTTGATTCCTCATTCAAGATAAAATATGTGAAATCGATTGGGAGTCGTAACTCCCTTAGGAAATTCCATGCTCTCCAACCCCAGTCTCTAAATTGATCTCTGGGCACGTTATCATTAAAGATATGCCAAAGTGCTACATGATCAAATCCGAACCGCAAGTAAGCAATTGCCTGATCGATACCCTTATAATATGAATAATTAAATCGTTTATTGCCCCTAGTAGGTGTAAAATATTTTATTTCAACTGCATATAATTGTGATTCGTTCTTAATCAATAAATCGATTTCAGGTTGAGTAAGGGGCGGTGTGCAAGAATATCGCTCACACCAAATCTCAGTGAATCTCGAATTCGCAAGGTTAATTCTACACTTTACTTGCCCTATACCCCTTCGTTCCAACTTATCTTTGATGATATCGCCTACATCGTCCTCTTTGTAAATGCGTTTAACTGATGGCATTACGTTATCACCCAATCGACTCATAACTACGATAAATCGTCTTCAGCAAATATTGACGCATCGGTTTTGTTGGTCTAAGATGCTTTGAATAGTCAAATTGGCGGCTCACGCCACAGCTTTCTGTGGATTGAACTGCCGCCAGTCTGACTTTTCCATTCTTTCTCGGATCACTCGACGGTTATCGAGTGGGGCTTCACCACGATCAGCTTGGGCAGGTGAACTTCGAGAACCCCGTTCTCGTACCTGGCCCTCACCTGCTCAGGCTTCACTTCGGCGGAGAGCTTCACCCTGCGGCTCGTCTCCGACTCGGGCCTCTCCTTTAGCAGGTAAGTTCCCAAAGGTCGTTCAAACCTCGCCTTGACGGTGATGGCATCCTCAGTCACCCCGAGATCGATCAGCTCCTTTTTCGTCCCCGGAAGGTCGACGAATACAACGACCTCCTCGGGCGAGTCGATCACGTCCACGTCAGGAGCATCCCCAGCTTCGGGCAGGTTCTCGATGACGTCTCCCAGCATCTTCTTGAAGACGTCTCTCGCCTGGACAGACCTCTTCATCGACTCCATGACGGCTCTGCCCACCATCCTTTCGGCATCCTCTCTCATACGAAACACCTCTTAACTTGTTACAGAATATACTCACGTTACTTTCACTCTTCGAGCGATGTTCTCACCACTCGTTTCAGCCCGGGTCCCGGAATGTTCCTACCGAAGCCGGGCTTTGCGACCCGCTCCCCGTCCGCATAGATCACTTCGCCCCGGATCATGGTGATGGCGGGGAATAAGGCGCGCCTACCCTCGTAGGGGGTCCACTCGGCCCCACTGTGGAGCCGGTCGGCCCTGATGTCGCTGGCCGCCCGAGGATCGAAGATGGCGAGGTCCGCATCCATGCCCACAGCGATCCTGCCCTTGGACGCTAGCCCCAGGATCTTTGCTGGCCTTCGGGAGAGGGCGTCCACCATCCGATCGAGGGAGAGGAGGTTTGACCTGACGGCCATCAGCATCAGCGGCAGCATAGTCTCGACGCCCGGAACCCCTGGTGGTGCATCCCAGATATCGTCCTTCTTCTCCTCGGGGAGGTGGGGGGCGTGGTCCGAGGCAACGACGTCGATATCCCCTTTTCGGAGCCCCTCCCAGAGGGCGTCCTTGTCCTTAAAGTCCCGGAGGGGCGGGTTCATCTTGAGGAAGGTGCCCTGACGTCGCCAGTCCCTCTTTGTGAAGAGGAGGTGGTGGGGAGCCACCTCGCAGCTCACTTTTTTGCCTTTCTTCTTCGCGGCCCGGACCAGTTCCAGCCCCTCGGAGGTGCTGAGGTGACAGATGTGGACCCTCTCGGTCATCTCGAGGATATTCTCGATCGCCTTCGCCTCTGCACGGTTGGGCCTCGCCATGGAGTAGAGCTCCGGCTCCCGCCGATCTCTCAGGGGCTCGGTGTTCTCCCGGATCACCTCCAGATCCTCGGCATGGATCGTGGGGAGGAGACCGGACTTCGCCGTCTCATTCAGGATTTTCTGCAGCTCGTCGTCCTCGTGGTCGTAGGTGAATATCTCGCCGATGGCTGAAGCCCCGAGCGCTGCGAGCTTCTTCACCTGTCCCGGCCCGCCGTTGAGGCAGAAGTCGACTACCGACCTCCTTTCTGCGATCTCCAGCTTCGTCCTGTAGGATCTCTCGTCCCAGGTGGGGGGGGCGGTGTTCGGCTGGTCGACGACGGTCGTCACGCCCCCGGCGACGGCCGAGGTCGAGCCCGTCTCCCAGTCCTCTTTGTGGGTGTAGCCAGGATCGCGGAAGTGGACGTGAATGTCGATCGCTCCCGGAAGGACGATCTTGCCCCTGGCGTCGATAGTCTCCTCGGCGCTGTGGGTCCCCCCAAGGTCGGCGATCTTTCCGTCCATTATCCAGAGGTCGACGTTCTGGAGTCGACCGTCGAAGTAAACCCTGCCGTTTTTGACGACCCGATCCATCCGGGTCATAGCTTGTATCCGAACTTTCTCAGCATCCCTCTCCTCTCAGCCACGTCATCCTCCGACTCGATCCCTTTCGGCATAGAGCCGTCTACGACTCCCATGATACCTCCGCCCTGCCCGGTCCTCGCCACCACCACCTCCACAGGGTTTGCAGTAGCGCAGAAGATGCCGCAGACCTCCTGGACGGCCTTTACAGCGTTCAGGACGTTTATCGGAAAGGCATCCCGGAGCAGGATGATGAAGGTGTGGCCGCACCCGAGGGCGAGAGAGTTCTCCCTCGCCGCGCTGATCAGGTCCGGGTCGTTTCCTTCGCACCGGACGAGACAGGGTCCGCTCGCCTCGGAGAAGGCGATCCCGAACTTGGATCCAGGGGCAGTTCCAGCCATCGCCTCGTATAGGTCTTCCGCCGTCTTGATGAAGTGGCTCTGGCCCAAAATCAGGTTAGAGTTTTCTGGGATGTTCAGCTTAACGATCTCAAACTCCATCTTCGCAATCCTCCTGGCCAAAAATAAGGAGGCGAAAGAACTTATATTTATGGCTCATATGTCGACTTTTCGCAAAGCAAATCTATGGCTGGGATGGTTACGTTTTATCAGATGACGGGTTATGCCACCACGTTGGGCGGTAGGCGGGGTCGAAGGGGAACGACACTTTTATTTAATAACTAATGGAAAGAGAACAAATGGAGAGCGGCATGAGAAAGATCGAATACTGCCCCATAAGCATGAAGAAGCTGCTGGTAGAGATGAAAGACACCAGCGAGCTGATGGTTGATCTGGGATATTCTGCGGTCCTCTACGATGACGACGACCTGGCGATGGAGGTGATAAGGCTAGAGGAGAAGATGGACGTCTACGACTACCACGTCCAGATATCTGCCATGCTTGCCGCAAGAACCGTCGAGGATGCCGAGGCCCTCTCCGGCATCCTCCAGATCGCCTCGGCGGCGGAAATAATCTCCAACGCTGCGGGGGACATCGCCAGCATCGTCCACCTCAAGATGGGGATACCCCACGAGCTCAAAAAAGACCTCCGACAGGCCGAGGAGACGGTAGCTCGGGCGGTGGTGGGGGCAAATTCGAAGGTTGCTGGCCGAAACCTCGATGACATATCTTTCGAGACGGAAGGCGGCATGAGCGTCATCGCCATAAGGCGCGGTGAGAGCTGGATCTACGATCCAGAGCCGAAGACCGAGATCATGACCGGCGACATCCTCTTCGCGAGAGGTCACGACGAGGGCGTCCCCCTCTTTCTCGAGATGACCACAGGCGAGCCCCAGGTCCCGAAGGTCTACCAGGAGAGCGGGATCGGCCAGCTCGACCGGGCTGTGGACATCATCGTCGAGATGAAGAACAGGTCTGAGTTGGCGGTGGGCCTCGCATACACCGCCGTCCTCTTCGACAGCGATGAGGTGGCGATCGAGGTCGAGGTGATCGAGCAGGAGATGGACGAGATGAAGTACGACCTCCAGCGCTGGGTCCTCCAGGCCGCAAAGCACGTCGACGACATCGAGAACCTCCGGGGCCTTCTCCACCTCGCCGTCTCGGCGGAGATCATCAGCGATGCCGCCCTCAAGATAGCGAACGTCGTCCTGCACGACATAGAGCCCCACCCGATCCTTGCGATGGCCATGAGGGAGTCGGACGAGGTGATAACCAGAGTCGAGATCGCTCCTGGGGCCGAGATGGACGGAAAGACCCTGGGCGACCTGGACCTGGAGACCGAGACCGGGATGTACGTCCTCGCCGTAAAGCGGGGTGGGAGATGGACCTACAACCCCAAATCCAAGGTGACCCTTGGCGCAGGAGACCTGATCTTCGCCAGGGGCAGCAAGAGCGGCGAGGAACTCCTCTTGAAGATGAGCGGCGCTAAGTCTTGATCAACTCGCAGCAGGTCCGACGAAGGCTGCGTCTCGGCCAATCACGACTACTTTCTTCTCTGTACCTTTTTGCGCAGAACGATCGTTGAGGTCGCAAAATAGCTGGTGGCGAAAATAGCCGCTGCAAAGACCGATTCACCGAGACTCGGGCTTCCGATATAGTCGAGGTAGAGGTTGTAGACCAAAAAGAAGATCAGGCCCGCTACCAGGGTCTGATAAGCTACGCTTCTCCTTTTGAAGTTCGCTAACATGCTCATGCCGAGGACTGAGTCCTTACAGGTACTTCACCTCTTCGTCTTGCACAGCTGCGACCTCTGAGATCTTCCCCGCCCTCGTCATGTAGAGCCTCGTCCACCAGACCGTGGTGAGGGGCGATATCACCAAGACGCTCACGACCCCACCCAACATCGAGAAGATGGCAGTTGCGGTCTCCGATCCGGAAAATGGTACGCTCACGAACTGGATCGCCATCGAGACTGCCAGGACCACCAGCCATATCAGAAAGACGTCCATTTTGTTCGACCTAAAGAACCCGATTCCCGCTTTTATCGCGCTGATCGGCCCGAGGCCCTCGACCACCAGGGCGTAAGGAACCATCGCTAAGGCGATGGATATCAGAAGGCTGTAGGCTACGAACAGTATTATCCAGAGGACCAGCGGTCCGAATTTTGGATCGCCACTCTCGACTCCGGCCGCAAGATCCGCGACGAAGGGTAAGGAGAGGACGACGAGTCCAGCGATGACGACGATCATGATCAGTACTTCAGCCAGAAATAGGTTCAGGTAATGCCGCCTTCCCGAAGCCCACATATCCTTCAGAGTGGTTCTCCCAGTCGCGGTCGCCTCTTTTGCCATCCCGATAGCCCCGGCGGTGAAAAAGGAAGTCGTAAGGGACATTATCAGGATGCCAAGAAGAACGACCACCACCAGAAGTCCTACGTTCGTTACGCTCGAGAGCAGCTCCATGAGCTGTTGTGGGTCTTCGACGTCGCCTGCGGTGGATAGGACGTCGGGCGATGCGGTGATCAGGGGATAAAACGCCAGAAGCACGATGACTACGGCCAAGAGCATGATCGCCACGATCATGAGGACGAAGGGCACGGCCAGGTTCAGGTTGCGCTTCCAGGTCCCAAAACCCCTCCCTATCAGGGTCCCTATATCTTCGTACATATAATTCATCAACTCCCGGTGAGGTTAAGTCTCTTTCTGATCTGTTGGGGTGTCAGGGGGTGGCATCTCGATCCCCATATCGCCGAGTTTTCCGGTCCGGCCCATGTAAAGCCTCGTCCACAAAACGATGAATAGCGGATATAAAACCACCAGCTCGATGAAGTTTGCGGGTAACGAGAGGAGGTCGGAATACTCCTCCGATTCTGAAAAGATCACGTCTTCAAACCCGAAGATCGCCGATGCCACAAAGATGATGATTACGACCGCCAGTTCGATGGCTATTGACGCCCCTAGATATAGCAGGGAGATCAATAACACATCTCGCTTATTGGATCTGATAAAACCAAATCCTCTCTCGATTCCCTCAATAGCTCCTAGGTTTTCGACGACGATAGAGATGGGAACTATATACCCCAGCGCCATGGCAAAGAGGAGAAAGATGAGCATCACTGGGATAAAAACGAGGAAAATGATGACAGATCCTGTGGCATCTCCAATAATGAATAGAGGAATTAAAAGGGCGAACATGCCTATCGTCAAAATTACAAAAAAGCCGACAGCGGCGAAGAGAACCTGTAGCCAATGTGCTTTCCCCTCAATCCACATCGTCCTGAGGGAGGTCCTTTTTTCGAGGGTTGTCTCCCTTGCCATTCCCGCCGCCCCTGCCAAAAATATAAATCCCAACGACAACACCAACAATAAAATCAAAATCCAAAGAGGCATAATGGTTTCCTTGTATTCGAATTCTCCAGTGAACAAGAGGATCGCCGTTGGGATGATAATCACCGGAATGAGGAGGAGGTACAGCAGGAAAGGGATGCTTATCTTCAGGTTATGCCTATAGGTATCGAATCCGTTGTGGATCACATCGCCAAGATCTTCGCACAAACTTCTCCACCACGCCTCAGATCAAATTTTCAATATATGTATGTGAAACTACTGATATAAAATATTATGGTGATGGTGGTGGGGGCGGAGGGGGTCATCCGCTCATATCCCACAGGGTGTCGCCGACATGATGGACCGATTTGATCGCTTTCCCCGACCCCCGCATCTCGGTGCCGGAAAGGAGGGCAAGTCCGATGGCGAGAGGCTTATGGTGCCTCTCCTCGACTATCACCACGGGATCTCCGGGGACGATCTCAGGGTCGGCCTCTACGATCCCGGGAGCCATCACGTCCGCACCGTTGACTATGTAGCTGACGGCGCCAGCGTCCACGATCACCATGTTCTTCTTTGGCGCGAACTCGAGCGCGCCACGAACCGTGAAGAAAGGTCTGCCTTCCAGCATCATGAAGACGGGCCTTCCCTTAAGAAGAACGAGGTTGAAGTCGTGATCGGTCTCGGCGACCTCCAGAGACAGTCCTCGCAGGGCTTGAGGATCTTCCAGGAACGGCTCAATCATCTTGAGGATCTTCTTCGACTCGCTCCCCTTGAGATGGTGCCTGGATTTGATTTTCATAACACCTATATTCCCCGACAAGTTTAAATACGCAACGTGCAAGTCTCGCAATAGCTTTTGTCTTTACGACTGGAGAGAGGCCGATGGCGCAGAGACCACTTGATATTTTAAATGAATCGCTGAACGGGCCCGTAATAGTCAAGCTCAAGGATGGAAGGGCGTTTCGAGGAGAGCTTCAGGGTTACGACATCCACATGAACCTGGTGCTCGACAACACCGAAGAGATCAAAGAGGGAGAAGATTCGCAGAAGCTCGGAACGGTCGTCGTCCGAGGAGATAACGTAGTTTACATTTCACCGTGAGGTTTTATAAATGACAAAAGGCACCCCATCGATGGGAAGACGCCAGAAGAAGACGCACGTCAAGTGTCGTCGCTGTGGCAAGGTATCCTTCAACTTCCATAACAAGACCTGCGCATCCTGCGGCTTCGGCAAGTCCAAGAGGCTCCGGGGCTACGGCTGGCAGAAATACAGCAGCAACTACGGCAGCAACTGAGCGGAGGTCCGGGTTGCAGGACAAGTGCGGCGTGGTAGGGATCTCCTCAGAAGATCCGTGTCGCAACGTGGCCAAGTCGATCTACTATGCCCTCTACGCGCTGCAACATCGGGGCCAGGAGTCGGCCGGCATCTCCGTCTACGACGGTAAGGTCGTCCGAACTCACAAGGCCATGGGACTCGTCGCCGAGGTTTTCAACAACGCCCGGATAGACGCCCTGGAAGGGCCCACGGGCATAGGTCACGTGCGATATTCCACTACGGGCGAATCGGCCCTCAAGAACAGCCAGCCTATTTTGGTGAAGTACAAAGACAGCTCGGTGACCATCGCCCACAACGGCGACCTCGTTAACGCCGGAAAGCTCAAGGAGGAGCTGGAGGCCGAAGGAGAGGTATTTCACTCCACCTCCGACACGGAGGTGATGGCCCGTCTTTTTGTCAAAGCGATGCTGGAACGGGAAGATCTGGCAGAGGCAGTCAGGGCCATTATGCGAAAGGCCGTCGGGTCCTACTCCATCGTTATTCTTTTGGGAAACACCGTCATAGCGGTCAGAGACCCTCTGGGGATAAAGCCGCTATGTGTTGGGAAGACAGATACCGATGTGATCATAACCTCCGAGAGCGCCGCCATTGACACCCTGAACGGAAAGCTTATAAGAGACGTTAGGCCCGGCGAGATGGTGATCGCAAGGGACGGAGACGTCCGGTTTTATCAGTTATCTCACAACCAGTGTCCGGCCCACTGCGTCTTTGAGTACATATACTTCGCGCGGCCTGACAGCATCATGGATGGAAGGCTCGTCTACGACGTCCGGGTCAAGATCGGAGCCACTCTGGCCGAAGAGCATCCGTCGGACGCGGATACGGTAACGCCGATACCTGATTCAGGAATTACCTTTGCCATCGGGTACCACCAGCGATCCAATATCAAGTACCGGGAGTGTCTGATGAAGAACCGGTACATCGGCAGGACCTTCATCATGCCTGGGCAGGAGCTTAGAGAGATCGCGGTCAGGCTGAAGATGAACACCATCCGCCCCAACATCGAGGGGAACCGGGTCATCATGGTCGACGACAGCATCGTCCGGGGGACGACCAGCAGGCGGATAGTGGACATGGTGAGGAGCACCGGTGCCAAAGAGGTTCACGTGAGGATCGGAAGCCCTCCCATATTGGCGCCCTGCTACATGGGGATAGATATGGCCACAAGAGAGGAGCTTATTGCGGCCCACAAGACCGTAGCCGGTGTCGAGGCGGTGATTAACGCCGACTCCCTCGGCTATATAAGCCATGAGGGCCTAGTGAATGCGATAGGAATCCCCAAGGAAAACCTCTGCATGGGATGTCTCACGGGGGTCTACCCCATCGAGATACCCGGCGAGGTCTGCCGCCTCGCCCAGACGAAGATCACAGAGTACATATCTGAATGAGCATATCGGCTCTGACTTCGGCCCTTACCAAACATTTTGGATGGCTGAGCTTCACTTTCGCATCTTTGCATTCAGCTCATGGTGAACCCCTTTCACAGCCTTTTTGACGAAGTTCCTCTGGGCGACGGACTTTTTCCGCCACCACCTCAAGCCTCATCATCTTGACGTGGACCCTCTCCTCGCCATCAAGAGGGTGATCTTGAATATATCGGTCCACGATTTCTGAGACGAACTCCCGGCGGAAATCCTCGGGCACCCGTTCGAGGTATGGAAGCCATGTCGTCTCGATCCAGCCGGCGAACGCCTCTGGGCTCTGCTGGATCATGTCCTTTGGGATCAGATCGACCCACAGGGACTGAAGACCAGACTGCGCGAGCCAGATTCGGTACTCCTCAGGCCCGAAGAAGCCATATCGGAAATCGAAGTCCTGGAAATAAGGGCACCACCTCTCCTCCGAGATAATCTCGGCGGCGATTGCGAGAGGCTCGGCGGCGTTTCCCCTTCCCCCAAACTGAAGGAAGATGCTGCCACCGGGCTTGAGGGCCCGTTGGATGCCCAAAAGGACGGGTTCATGGTCGGTGATCCAGTGGAGGGTGGCAAAGGAGACCACCAGGTCGAACTCCTCCTCGAACCCGAGGTCGCGTGCGTCAGCTTCCTGGAAACGAAGGTTCGGGTGCCTTTCGGGTGGGAACTTCTCACTCGCGAAGCGGACCATCTCTTTTGAGCTGTCGATTCCCAGGACCGATCCATCTGGGACGAGATCTGCGATTCTGGCAGTGATTTTGCCGTCGCCGCACCCGATATCGAGAACCCTTTCAAATCCCTGGATGTTGATCTTGGATATCAGCTCTTCAGCCCAAAGCTGCTGGGCTGAGGAGCTTCTCTCGTACTTTTCCGGTCTCCATCTGTGCAATTGACATACCACCTAAGATTCATTCCAGGTGCTGGGCCAAAAGCTCCTCGTACAGCCTCTTTACATTCTCCTCGGTCTTAGGCATCGAGGGAAATCCGCTGAACTCCATGGCGTGGTCCACGTCCCTAGCAAGGTCCAGCCGGTACTGGCTCTTTGAAAGGAACCACCCCTGATTTTTGTAGTACTTTGAGAGGTACTCTTGCTCGGTCTGGCCGGGAGTCGGAACAAAGAGGCCGTGCTGCTTTTCAAGCTCCGCCACCTCCATCATGGTGGTGTAACCAGACCTGCCGATGACGAACCTCGCCCTGTTCATGAGCTCCACCTTTTCCTGGGTGGGAACGTACGACTTGATGGTGGTCTCGTCGTCCGGCCTTCTGGTGAAGCTATTCTGGGGGCTTCCAAGAAGCACAACCTTCTTTCCGGGAAGGTCTCCGACCTGCGGCAGAACGATCTCCTCGAGCTTTGTCCTCTGAGGCTCCGGTCCCGAGACGATCACAAGATAGTCCAGGTCCTCATCCAGGTCCATCTTTTTCGGGCTGCAGAGGATCCCCGAGTAATACGCTCTCCCGTTGGTAACCGCAAGGAAAGAGCGGGAGAGCTTTCCGCTCAGGGTGGTGGCGCCTGGCTCATTGTCCGGAACTATCACGCCGTCGAACTTGCTGTGAAAAAACCCGTTGACGTAAAGGGTCAGGATCTCCACGGGCCATAGGTAGGCTGGAACGCTGAACCTGAGCTGGTGGGTAATGAAGAAGGAGGGAAGGTCCTTTGAGTAGACACCGAGCCGGTTGTCGCTTATGATCATGTCGTAACTGCCCTTGGTGAGGATGCGGTTCAAATTCCGCTTCTCCTCGACGAGGGACTTCATCATGAGGGGCAGGTAGGCAGTGAACTTGGGCAGAAAGAACCTGGTGGAGCTGTAGGGGGCTGGATAATCCTCGAAGAGGACGAAATGGCACTCTTGAAACTCCCTCTTAAGAAGCTCGAGAGCGTTCCCGCTCGAGGCGACAGTCACCTCGTGGCCTCGGTCCAGAAGCTCTTTTATGATGGGTATGTCCCTGGAGGCGTGACCTAGCCCCCAGTTCAAAGGACTGACGAGCACGTGTGCCATGGTTGGATTCGACTTCTTCTGGGGATATTAAATCCTTTTCTCTGATCTTCTTTCTGGCCCCACCCTTCTTCGACCACTGGTCCTTTCCATACGTCGTCGACTCGTCGGGATCAGAGAAGCTTTGCCATCATGAAATCCTCGATCTGGGGGATGATTGAGTTCTCCATCCTGAGGTAGAGGTTGGCGGGAATTCCGGTGTATCGAGATCATGTAGGTCAGCCTCTCGAGGGCACGATAAACCCTTGTGCGCCTCCTCAGCCTCTCGCTGGCAAGGGCCCTGGCCAGCCGATCGAGATGACTGAAGCCCGTTGAGAAGTCGGAGATGTCCAGCTTCGCAACATCGAGGTTAAATATCAGCTCGATCCAGGCGTTCACCTCGTCGATGAGGTCCTGCATGGTGAGGTCGCGGGCCAAGATGCGGGACCTGCCCTCTGCGATGTTTCTATAGTATTCCGTGAAGTAGTCGCCCTTGGAGTGGGTGCTGACCTTGCCGATCATCCCCGAGTGGGTGTCGGTTACGGCCACCAGGCCCTTATCATATTTGCGGGCCATCGCCATGGAGGGATGATGCCAGAAGAACGTCGTAAGAGAAGAGGGTGTGGACGAGGAGATCTGCCGAAAGCCATCCCCGTTCCACCAGCTCTGCTGCCTCTTCACGGAAAAGGATCACATTCTGACAATCCTGATATTTGAAAGGCATCTAGATCAAGGTCAGTCAGGGGGGCCTTGAAATATATACCTTTTCCGCTTTAACTATATAGTGGTAACAAAGAGTATAGTCTCTATCGACGATTATATTCTGAAAGGTGAAAAGATAACTATTTCTACGGCCAGAGCCTCCTTAACCATGTGGTCCAAGATGTAGAGCTGCCGACGATCGATGCTCGCAAGTCCACGGGACTGGTGGTCCTGGGGCTTGGCGCCTACTTCGCATACCTGTACCACCTGGGGTTCGGCGAGGTCACAGCGAGTTTGGCGCAGGTGAACCTGGCGATCTTCAGCCTGGCGTTTCTCCTATCCCTCCTGGACGTCGTCTTCAACGCCCTCGCCTGGAAGACTGTGGTTCAGGAGCTGAACTACCGGATCTCTTTGAGAGATGTATTCTTCATCTACATGTCCAGCATATTCCTGAACAACCTGATACCCTCGGGAAGCGTATCTGGCGAGACCGCCCGCCTCTATTTCCTCAACAAGATTGCAGGGAATGCGAGGCTGGATTCCAGCACCGCCAGCGTCGCCGCCACCAGGATCATCACGGCGATTCCCTTCGTTTTGGGGATGTCTCTGGGCCTAGGCTACCTAATCCTCTGCTACGAGGTTCCCTCCTGGGCTCTCACCACCTGCTTTTCGATGATATTCCTCATGGTATCGGTTGGTGCGCTCTTCGTCGGGGTCTGCTTCTCGGAGAACTGGCTCCAGAGCGCGGTCAACGTCGTCATCGACAAAGTGGAGTGGATCTTCCACAAAAGCGTCAACAGAAACTTTTACTGCGGTATCACCCGTCAGTTCCAGCAGAGCATGTTGCTTCTCAGGAACAGGAACGGTCCCCTCATCATAAGCTCCTTCTGGGCCTTTGCTGGCTGGCTTTCCTTGAACCTTGTGGCCTTCGCGGCCTTTCAGTCTCTCGGGGTGGAGGTTCCCATCTTCGCGATATTTGCGGTCTACTCGGTGATCCTGGTCTTCCAGACACTGCCCCTGATACTGCCGGGGGGTCTGGGCATTGTCGACATCCTCATGACCGCGCTCTTCACGGCCGTGGGAGTATCGCTCCATGACGCTGCAGCCGTCACGATCCTCGCTAGGGTCGCCCAGCTCTGGTTCCACACTATGCTGGGTGGGATATGTACCGCCTACCTCTTGAGGAAGGTCGGCAAGAATGAGATAAAACGGGGCGTTTCGACAATTCCAGTTTCGGGCCCCTGAACGGGGTGGCGGGATAAAATATCGAGGCCCTTGTCTTGCTCAGATGCTCTTTGAAGGGAGGCGACTGATGAAGAGCAAAATCGACGGCCAGATGGTACTGTTCTCTCAGGGGACTATCAAGCCCCTCCAGCCCTTCGACTTTGGCCTGAGCTGCGGCATTTACACCAGGTTTGAGGAGTGGACCCATTCGGCTTTTCTTGGCGGCGTCCTATACAAGTGTTTTGAGGTGAAGGGCGCTCCCCATCTGCTAGAGGTCTTCCAGCAGGATAGCCAGATCGAGGCGCGCCTTTTCAGGTTTGAGCCGAAGCCCTCAATCGGCCTGGGTTCGGCTTCGGGGTCGAGAAACGCCTCTGAGAACTATGATCCTTCTTCGGACCATGTGGCTTCCGATCTCGCCTCCTGGGTCCTCTCGTCGGACTTAGACCTTCGCCCCCTCTACCAGGTGGAGGACCCGATCTTCGCGCCCCTGGCTGAAAGGTTTCAAGGCCTGAAGCCGCCAAAGACCCCCACCGTCTTTGAGGCCCTAGTGATCGCTATAATCGAGCAGCAGATCGGCCTTCGAGTCGCCCACGTCCTCCAGAACAGGCTGGTTATGCGCCTCGGTCAGCCTGTGAAATTCGGAGAGATCGAGTTTAGGGCCTTCCCCTCGCCCGAGAGGTTAACGGACCTTGAACCCCAGGACCTAAGAGACTTGGGCCTGAGCATGAGCAAGAGCCGCTTCATTCTCAGGATCGCAGAGGCCGTCGCCTCGGGAAGCCTTGACCTTGAATCTCTCAAGAAAATGACTACGGAGGAGGCAAGAGAAGTTCTTGTATCGGTTAAGGGGGTCGGGAGGTGGACCGCCGACTACGTTCTCGTTAGGGGGCTTGGAAGGCCTGAGGCCGTTCCCCACGATGATCTGGGGATCAGGGACGCCGTCGGCCTCTTTTACAAGGGAGGCGAGAGGGCAACGGCCCGGGAGGCGGAGAATATTCTATCCAGATTCGGGGAGCTTGCGGGCGTTGCCGCCTACTATCTCCTCTTCGCCAGGTTCCGTTGAGATGGATTGATGGCTCTTCGCTAGTTCCTCACGAAAAAGGGATCTGTGCAGTCCCGAAACCTTTGACATTATATACCGCTTCAATCAACTCAAATTTATTACTTCGGGATCGCGGAGGGTCACGAATACCCCGTCCTTTAGGGCGGGGATGAAGTGAACCCTCGCCCGTTCTTCGTGTTCCTTTGAATTGATAAAACTTTAGAGACAATCCAGAGGAAATCTAAAGCGGGGTTTCAATCGTGCAGATCTGGGAATCTGGGCAACGAAGACTTGAGGATTTGTGAAATCTCGAAAGCCGGGCGTGCGGCCCCGAAGCATACACCACCCTTTAGGGTGGGGTGGGCCGCACGCAATTTAATTAAAGTGTATACCCTGCAGCTCGTTGCGTGGTGCGCTGCCGCAACTTGACATTTACGTCGGAGCAACCTATATCATCTATCGGCGCTGAATAATCAGTCCATGGGCGTCGATACAGCGCCGTTAACAGCTGACGAACAACGGCGGAAAAGGCCTTTCATGCAGGTGAGGAAGATGCCAAAAACTTGTAAACTCGGACGAATTCTCCAGACGGGGCTATTTTTTGCAGCGATCCTGATCTTTTCCGGCACGGCCCTGGGCCAATCGGACAGGGTGGAGGGCCCTTGGGGTGAGCGAGGGGACGTGCCCATGGCTGGCGACTTCGACAGCGACGGCTTCGTAGATGACGTCGCCGTCTTCCGGTCGGGCCCCAACCTGTGGCTCTTCGACTTCAACTCCGACGGCAGCACCGACGGCAGCACTAGGATGGGTCCCGGGGACGAGGGTGACCGCTTCGTTGTCGGCGACTTCGACGAGGACGGCTACGTCAACAATGTCGGCATATTCATGCCCACCAGGGGGAGATGGTACTTTGGGACCTTCACTTACAACTCCGCCACCGGAGGCATAGCCTGGTCTGCTCCCTTCCCTGGCATAACCTGGGCTCTGTCGGGCGACCTTCCCGTGGCTGGAGACTTCGACAGTGACGGCTACAGAGACGATATAGGGGTCTTCAGGCCCTCAAACCGCATCTGGTACTTCGACTACAACTCCGACGGGAGCACCGACCTGAGGTCCGGACCCTGGGCCATCAGAGGCGATCTCCCGATCGCCGGCGACTTCAACGGGGACACCGAGGTTGGCGACGTGGGCGTATTCCGATCCTCCGACAGGACCTGGTATTTCGATTACGATACCAACGGAAACACCGATCGAAGGCTCAGCCCCTGGGCCCTCAGCGGGGACGTTCCAATATCCGGAGACTTCGACCGGGACGGCCTCTCCGACGACATCGGAGTCTTCAGGCCCTCGACCCGGACCTGGTACTACAAGTATTCGGACATAGCCTGGTCTCCGCCCGGAATGACCGGGGGTCCGACGCCCGGATACGTCAACGCCTGAGCTGGAAGGAGCATCATCGGGTCTCTTTGGCCTTACGATGGAATCTGAGGGGGGCGATACAGGGCAGCACGGCCCAGTCCCCCTCAGGGTATCGCCACCAAGGCGGACCTTGAAAAGACCAGCATCTCTAGCGGGTTTCTTTTAATGGTGGGGTCTCCATAGATGCAGAGCTGGGCTGCGGTAGTCTTCTCTGAGTCTCCGCCCCTCAAGACCGATTCTCGCATCAGCTCGAAGAGGGCGTCTCCGATCCGGTAGGTTCCCTGCGACCCGGTCCCGGCGATGTAATCGGTGAAGTGGGCGGCGAAGTAGTTCGGGGTGCCCTGCTCCGTGTTCCTCGCCACGAAGGCTGCGGCTCCCGCTCGCATGAACTCCGTTCCGAAGCTCATTCTGTTCTCGTATAGAAGGCCGGTGTTGCAGGAGACGTAGCCGGTTATGACAGGGTGGTTCGTCTCTAGATCGACGTCCACAACGTTTTCGACCCCGAATATTGGCACGTGATCGTTGGTGGAGAAGGATTCGGGACTTCCGTGGCCCATGAAGACTACGTAGTCGCTCTCCGATATCAGGTCGAACGTCTCTTCTCGCATCCCGCAGTCGTCACAGACCCCGTAAGGCGGCGTCGCCCGACAGAGGCCGCATGAGGCGTCGTCCGGATCGCAGGCGTCGCCAAGGCCGATCGGCGGAGAGAGCCAGCACTGGGTGCTGAACCGAACCTCTGGGCTCAATCCGTACCCTCCGGATTCGTGGAGGTCGATGGCAGCCTCCAGGGCCGCTATGATCCCCGAAGATTCCGTCGAGAGATCGGGGAGCCTGCTGACGACGAACCCTCCGTCCACGATCCCGTCGTCGTCGAAGTCGACGTACCAGGCGTCGGCCGGGAGGTACCAGATTCGACCGTCGATGGTTACGATCTCAGGCCTTGGGACTACCGCCTCTCCGCCCAGGAGGATTATGTAGGCGGGTCCCGTCTCCTCGACGATCGCCTCCAGCGCGTCTCTGATCTCGAGCCAGTCCGCCGGATCGGCCACCCGGACGCCGTAATCCCTCAAGCACTGCGAAGAGTCGAGGACGATGTATCTTGCCACGAGGCCGTCGGTCCGGCCGACCGTATCAGTGTACCTCTCGACGACGTCCTGAAGGGCGGCCGTCTCCCTCAGGTGGCTGGTCGTGACGAGAAGGACGTCGCGGGGTCGAGGCTCCATCTCGATGTCGATCACCTCTGAGCTCTCGCTTGTGACGGTGATCTCCCGGACGATCCCGCCAGCCCCGCCGACCCTTCTCGTGTAGGGGGCGCGGACGCTGACGAGCTCCGGGCTGTTCGACTCCATGACGTAGTTTTTGTGGGTGGCGATGTAAGAATAGCTCCCCTCCGGGAGCTCCACCCGGTAGCTGCCAGAGGTGCTGGTGGTGTCGGTCCAGGTTCGCCCGTCGTCATCCTTAACGAAGGTGACGGCGACGCCCCGGATCGGATCTCCGGTTTCTTCGTCGGTAACCACGCCCACGAAGTGGCACGGGTAGATGACGGCTCGCACGTCGGCGGTCCTGGACGGCGCCGCGATGGCCAGCTCCGAGGTCGTTTTATCGATCTTCGCAGGCGCTCCGGCGGCCGGAGCCATCATCGATAAAAGAATAGGCTCCTCGCTGATTTGTGTGGGTAAATTTAAGGGATCGCAGGTCCAGTAGTTTGGTCATAACGACTTCACTGTCGCTTTAAGTCAGAACGCTCATGAGATGTATCGCTACCATTTGCCCTGTAGAGCGGGACTCATGGCAGGCATTTGCGTGATTGAGTCCGCCTATCGCTATCCTGAAGTTACCCACACGGAATAGCGAAGAGCC
>DAQG01000060.1 GCA_002502785.1 Methanothrix harundinacea
ACACGGAATAGCGAAGAGCCCATTTTCTGATATATCGCTAATCAGCATCGAAAATTCGATATGAAGAAGGCTATTTGAAGAAAGCTATGGCCCTTCTATATCGGAAAATATGGGGATAATCTTTTAGAATCGGATTGCACAAAGCCGAAATTGCTCAGACAAGCAAGCGTCCGACCAACGACTCGGCTCTTCTTTACGCCTTTTGATTTCCGCATTGGCCGCATCCATTCAGATCATTCATATAGGGCTTTCACGTATCAATGCCGAGATCTACGTGAAATGACGACCCCTTTATTTCCACTGGACCCCCTGACCCCTCTATTTCCACTGGAACTGGAGGGACGATGGGCCGAGAAGTGATCTGAAGAGTAGTTAAAAAAATATCAATATTTTTTATGTTTAAATAAAATCTTGCCGTGTGGCCAACCCTGATATTTCTACTGGAACGCTAACCTCCATCATTTCCACTGGAAATTGAGAGGATAGTAGCTCGCGATCTCCATGAGGGAAAACGAGTTCCAAATGTAGTTGTCGAATCGTGAAGAATTAAACCAACTTGCATAAAATCTCGTCAAGCAAGTTATGCGAAATTGTGAATCTCGCAATAAATTGCAAATCGGTGTTTTCCGCCATTCTTGGTTTTTGAGGCGATTTAAAGTATTACCTATAATGCCTATATTCTTGACCAATGAGATCAGAATCTTTAAGTACGATTAGTGAGCAAGTTACAGCAGGCTATATCCATATCATTTTCATAGAACACCTTTGTGGTTATATCCCCCATTCCAGTAGAAACAAAGGGGTGAGGGGGTTGCAGTAGAAACGAAGGGGTCGAACCGCAACTCTTAATAACAGATAGAATGTATTTTGTTTTTTGTCTGGGGGATTTGGTCTTTCATGTCGGGTGGATTATTCGCAGACCTCTTGAAAAAAGGGGAAATATTTGAGTGCAGAGACGTGTTGCGCTCCAGCTACACGCCTTCAGAGCTTCCCCATCGAGAGGATCAAATAAACGGCATGGCTTCTATTTTGGTACCGGCTCTTCGGGGCGAAACCCCCTCCAATGTTCTGATATACGGAAAAACCGGGACTGGGAAGACCGCCGTCGCCAAGTACGTCGGCTCGGAGCTGGAGGCTGCGGGAAACAGAAGCAACTTCAAATGCTCTTTTATCTACATAAACTGCGAAGTTATAGATACTCAGTATAGGGTCCTGGCCCACCTAGCCCGCTGTCTTGGAAGAGAAGTTCCCATGACCGGATGGCCCACGGATCAGGTTTACGAGGAGGTCAGAAAGTCCCTGGACGAGGACCATCGCATGGTGGTAATGGTCCTCGACGAGGTCGACAAGCTGACGAGAAAGGGCGACGATATCCTATACAACCTGACGAGGATCAATTCGGACCTGGATCAGGCTGGGGTCAGTTTGATAGGGATTTCCAACGATCTGAAGTTCACGGATTTCCTGGACCCGAGAGTTAAAAGCTCCCTTGGGGAGGACGAGATAATCTTCCCGCCCTACAATGCGGAGCAGATCAAAGATATACTGGAGCAGAGGGCGTCGATGGCTTTCAAACCCGGAGTTCTGGCTGAAGACGTGGTTCCCCTCTGCTCGGCTCTCGCTGCTCAGGAACACGGAGACGCGCGGCGGGCTCTTGACCTTCTGAGGGTTTCAGGGGAGCTTGCAGAGAGGGTGGAATCCGATCGGGTGGCAGAAGATCACGTCAGATCCGCCCGAGCCAAGATCGAACGAGATCGGGTGAGGGAGGTGGTGATGACCCTCCCGACCCAGTCCAAGCTCGTCCTCTACAGCGTTCTCCTCCTGGAGGAGCAGGGCATAAAGAACGTCACCACCGGGGCTGTTTACGGGATGTACAAGCAGCTCTGTCCCCTGGTGGACCTGGATTACCTGACCCATCGGCGTATCGCGGATCTGATCGCGGAGCTCGACATGCTGGGCATAATTCACACAGTGGTGGTGAGCAAGGGCAGGTACGGGAGAACAAAGGAGATATCTCTCTCCATCTCTCTCGCCAAGCTGAAGGCTATGATCCTTGACGACTATCGCCTCAAGGACCTCATCGGCGGCACCTCCTCGCTTCAGAGCAGATGGGGCTGAAGGCGGCGGCGACCTCGACCGTCCTTTCGCCTCCGAATCGAACTATTTCTCATATCTCGATCAAATTTCAAAGCCGATCTCCGCACGAAAAAATTCTCTCGCCTCTTTCGAAGGCCTACACAGGTCTAAGATGGCGGATTTTGCTTTCTCTTTGCTTTCTAAGTAAAAATAAAATAATAGAATTATATCAAGATTCTAGTAAAATATTGTAAAATAGAAAAATAACATCGTTTAACAACTAACATATGAACAAGAAACGAAAAGTGCGCCGACCGGGATTCGAACCCGAGTTTAGGCGTTGGCAACGCCTAGTGATAACCACTACACTATCGGCGCTCTGTAACTGGTCGCCACACACCCCATAACGTTCCAGCGTAAAAACATTGCGGGTAGATCGGCTTATTCACCACCCCTACCAGTCGGTTTTGATACCGTCCCAAGGAGGCGTTTTATCGGTTGGTCGATGAGGCCGCGATGCCGGAGACTTGCGTTTTTTAATCTAAACCGTTGGGAAGATGGAGTGTTTAATCGGCCTTCAGTCCTCGCCGGAGCCGGGCTGGGTCTGGAGGCTTAATATCCGGTTTACGTGCTCTGCCCTGGTCACGATGATCAGTTCGTCGTTCGGCTGAAAGGTGGGATCCTCCTTGGCCAGGATGAATTCGTTCTTTCGGTATAACCCGATACAGGCGCTTTTGTCGGGCAATAAGAGATCTGAGATCTTCTTCGCATTGAGGTTCTCGTTGACCATGAAGCTCAAGAACCGGACATCTCCTCTTACGAGAGCGCTAAGCTCTATGATATTGACCCCCCGGAGAGCGTCAGATATTATGGTGGTGGCTATCTGGGATGGGTTTATGACGTGACGGAAGTTGAGCTTCTTTGCTACTTCCTGAAACTGCAGATCGTCGGTCCTGATGATCACCTCGGGCACGTTGTAGCTTTTGCCGATCAGCCCGATGATGATGTTGTTCTGATCCTGGTCTGTGCAGGTCACGATGGCGTCTGCTTCGCAGATCTCCGCCTTCTCAAGGGCGTCGGGTCGCGTTCCCTCTGCGTTGATCACGGTGCAGTCGAGGATTTCCGCCATCTCCTTCGCCCTTGCGGGATCCCTTTCGATCAAAACCACTTCATCGCCTTTGGCAATCAGCTTCTTGCTCAAATCGAGCCCCAGGGCGCTGGCACCAACTATTATGACCCTCATCTCTTCCTCCCTTTTACTATGCCTCTCTTTATATTATCAGCTCCTTGTCTCATCTTAAGCTCCTCTTGGTCCAGGTTCTGGGCATAAATAGGACGAGCAGCGGCACTATTTCTATCCTCCCCAGCAGCATGTTAGCGCAAAGGACCGCTTTCAAAAGGTCGGGCATGGCGGCGCTGGTAACCCCGGATGAGAGACCAACCGTTCCCAAAGCGCTAGAAACCTCGAATAGAGCGTCGCTCATCTCAACGTCTTGAAGGGTGAAGACGAAGGTGGAGATAACTAAGATCATGATGTAGAGGAGAACGAAGGTCGTGATCCTGTTCAGCTCCTCTTCCTCGACCGGCTCATCGCCCACCTTCAGAGGAGTGACCGTCTCAGAGGGCAGAAATAGGCGCATGAAGGTCAGATGTACGAGCTTCAAGAGAACGACCAATCTGAATATCTTAATTCCGCCGGCCGTCGATCCCATCCCTCCTCCGATCCACATCAGGACTGAGAGGAGAATCTTGGAGCTCTCTCTAAGCTCGCCGACGTCCGTTGTGGAAAAGCCCGTGGTGGTGAGGGCCGATAACGCTTGAAAGGCGGAGATGGACACGATCTCGGCCGCCGTTCTGTCCTCATAGGTGGCGAAAGCGGCATGGTCCGGCCCGCCACCTTCCATGAGCGTGAAGCTCAAGATGACTATGCTGGCGGCGGCAATCGCCAAGAAGTACTTCACCTGGACGTTTTTCAGCAGGATCAGGGGATCTTTCAAGGCCTGCGGGTAGAGTCCGAAGTTGATGGACCCCATAACGCAACAAAAGGTGATCGCAGCGGGTATCAGGCTTCCGCCGAAGGCGCCGATGCTCTCGTGCCTCGTGGAGAACCCTCCCGTGGATACGGAGCAGAGGGCGTGACAGACGGCATCGAAAGGTGACATCCCAGAAAGCCATAGCAGTACGATCGATATCAGGGTGATGACAATGTACACTTTGCCTAGGAGGGTTGCTGCGGCCACCACGCTGGGCTTGATCTTCTTATCCCCGATGTTTGCGGTGTATATCCGAAATGCCGAGGTGCCCGGACGGATGAAGACAGAGAGGACTAGGACCACTATTCCTATCCCTCCTATCCACTGGAGCCAGGAGCGGGAGAAGAGGAAGACGGGACCTGCCTCTTCAGGCGCGACGCTGAGTCCTGTTGTGGTCACTCCCGAGACGCTCTCAAAAAAGGCGTCCAGCATTGACATATTTGTCGATAAATAAATTGGTATTGCAGATACGATGGCAAAGAGGGGAAAAATCAGGGCCGCTAGCACCAGCCCCTCTTTCAGATCCAGTTCGTGCTCGGGAAGGAGCCGATTCATAAAGTATCCCATCAAGACGACTGCAGCGGCCACGGCGCCGTATATCGCAGCGACGCGAGTCTCTCCAAAAATGACGGCTACTATAGCCGGTGCTGTCTGAACGATCCCGATCCCTATCGCGATCTGTCCCAGGTACTTGAGCACCGATCCGGGGTTGATCGGAGAGACCAGTTCGTACATATATGAAAATAGTAGTTGCGCATTTATGAACGATTCGGCGGCAGGTCTCTTCTGCAGCTGCACATATTTTATCTATCATCAACTTTAAACTCGAGATCGCGTTGGTGGTGTGCTCTCGTGTACGACGTCATAATTATCGGGGCGGGCCCGGCTGGCCTTACCGCCGGGATGTACTGTGCTAGGGGCGGGAAGAAGACCCTCATCCTCGGAAGCGTCTACGGATCGCAGCAGTCGATGGGCGGTCTTTACGAGAACTATCCAGGCTTTCCCGACGGCATCCAGGGGATCGAGCTCTCTGAACGGATGCTGGCTCAGGCCGAGAAGTACGGCACAGAGATTCACGAGGAGATGGTGCTGAAAGTAGTCTCCCTGAACGGCGTCTTCAGGGTCAAGACCGAGAGCTGGGAGTACGAGTCGAGGGCCCTGATCATGGCTACTGGTGCCAGCCATCGGAGGCTGTTGGTAGCCGGCGAGGAGGAGTATGCGACGAGAGGCGTCTCCTACTGCGCCTACTGCGACGGGTCCCTATTTAGAAACAAGACCGTCGCTGTGATCGGATACGGAAACGGCGCGGCGAGAGCGGTTCTATATCTTGCGGGGCTCTGTCAAAAAGTCCATTTCCTGAACGTCCGGGAGGAGCTGGTGGCAGAGGCCGTCTACCTCGATAGGATCAATACCCTCACGAACCTCAGCGTCCTCCAGGGTGTCGAAGTGATGCAGATCCTTGGAGACGGTTTCGTGACGGGCGTCGAGTTCAAGGCAAGAGACAAGGTCCGCACCCTGAAGGTCGACGGGGTCTTCGTCGAGATGGGTGTCGAGCCGAACGTCGATCTGGCCGTCGATTTCGGCCTAGAGCTTACCCGTGGCGGTTTCGTAAGGGTGAATCGGCTCACCCAGGAGACGAACATCCCAGGAGTCTTTGCAGCAGGGGACGTCACCGGCGGGAGGATGCAGGTGACGACGGCCGTCGGCGCCGGAACCTCCGCGGCCATCAGCGCCATGAGATACATCCAGTAATTCGGTGGTGAAACTTTCACGAACAAGAAACGATCCAAGCCCGATACTACCAGGCCTGTGGCGGTCTGGCGGTCAACGGACCTTCTTGACGGTGAGCCGGTCGGATGCCTGACCATAATCCTGAGGACGAGGGGCTGCAGGTGGCGCCGGTGCACCATGTGCGGCTACGCCTCCGAGGGCGCGCCCGCCACCGAGGAGGATCTGATGGTCCAGTTTAGGTCCGCCACAAAAGACCTATCTTCTGAGGATCGGGTCGCCAAGATCTACACCAGCGGCAGCTTTCTCGACCCAGCAGAGGTCCCCGAACCGGTGAACTCTCAGATTCTGGATGGCCTTGCGGCTGCCGGGGTGGAGAAGCTCGTCATCGAGTCACGGCCGGAGTACGTAACCGGTGAACGGGTCGAGGCCTCGGTCGCGAGGATCAGGACGGAGGTTGCGATGGGCCTTGAGACCTCCAGCGACCTCGTCAGGGATCACTCCATATGCAAGGGGTTTTCCTTTGAGGAGTTCAAGGCGGCGGCGAAGACGGTTCATCTCGGCGGCGGATCGGTCAAGACGTATCTCCTTCTCAAGCCTCCCTTCCTTTCCGAGGGGGTGGCGATCTCCGACGCCCTCAGGTCCGCCCGTGACGCGGCCCCCCATTCCGACGTGCTCTCCCTGAATTTGAGCAACATACAGAGAGGGACCCTCCAGGAGAGGATGTGGATGCAGGGCGATTACAGGCCGCCATGGCTCTGGAGCGCCGTCGAGGTCTTGAAGAATGTCACCTTTATGCCGATCATCTGCGATCCCGTGGCTGCAGGCACCAGACGCGGTCCCCACAACTGCGGCAGGTGTGACGAAGCCGTCGCGAAGGCGATAAGAGAACACGCCCTCAGCCAGGACGTTGGGGTCTTTGAAGAGCTCGACTGCGGGTGCAGGGCTGCCTGGGAGAAGGTGGTGGAGCTGGAGGACTACAGCTTTGGAGCGCCCCTCTTCTGAGGGGCGCGATTTATCATCCCGAAAATGAGATCTCCGGAATCTCGGTTGATCGTCGCGAGGCGTGTATTATTCTAGATTTTTATTTTAATAAAAAAATAGACCAACCTCAATTTTTGGTCGAAACTTCTGGGCTATCTCGATCTTTTATTTTTAGTAATTTTTGCGTCTGCCGAAAGCTCGCTTTTTCGCGTCCTATTTTCACACCGAAATATTGTTCAACTCTTTGATCCCGCGTTGAACGTCATCATAAATCATCACCATACTCTTTTCCTCATTGAAATCCGGCATAAACCATTCCGACTCACAAAAACTTTAAAAATGCACCATTTGTCATTATTAATCGTTATATTATTGTTTTTGTCATTATAAACCGTTATATTAGTTTCTACATGTCAAAAGCAATTTTAAAGGTTTTTTTGTCATTATTAATCATTATAATCGTTTATTGACCCAAAAGGACTTAATATCAGCAGTTTAACTGGGGGCCGGTTAGTTGGAGGATATATATGTCCAACACGAAAAAATCAAGATCCCAGGGGAAATGCCTTCTGTATCTGTTATGCGCTGCCATTGTGTTTCGCACAAAGTGGCTTGAAGGCTATACTTCGTGGACGAGAAGGGGTTCGGATGCAGTCCCAGAAAAGTCGACCACGAACCAAAGGAGATCTACAACTTCTACAAAAATAAGGGATTCTCAAAAGGTGTAACGTTGGCAGGAGCTGTTAGATCTATCATAAATCGGCTTGTTTAGAGTGTTGCTGTCATGTGAATGGAGGATAAACAAGCACAATAAGTCATGGAGGAATAGGTTTTATGGTGAGTACAGTCGACATGGGTTTGTTCGGGATATTCTTGCTGGTACTGCTATGCCCATTTTTCATAAAGAAAGTTGAGGAGCAGCTGGAAGCCTTCCTGTTTGTTATGGGCGCGTCTGCAGTTACCATAGCAAATGCCTGGCATATGGAACTGGTGATGGAGGCCGTCGAAGAGCCCATCATAAAGGGGATAGTTCCGGCGGTGTTGGTCGCGGGTCTGATATTCTACTACGGAAGATCTCACGCGCAGCGGGTAATGAACGTCCTCTTGGACAAGGTCCCTCTTAAGATACTGGTCTTTTTTATAGTGGTGATCTTAGGGCTCTGTGCAAGCCTGATCACGGCCATAATTGCGTCCCTGGTGCTGGTGGAGGTTGTGAGCCTCATGCCTCTTGATCGCAAGACGAGGATCAACCTCACAGTGGTGGCGTGTTTCTCCATAGGTCTTGGAGCAGCACTGACCCCTGTGGGTGAGCCTCTCTCCACAATTGCCATCACCAAACTGCAGGGTCCGCCCTATTATGCCGGTTTCACTTTCCTGCTGGAAACGGTGGGCATGTACATAATACCGGGCATACTTGCTTTTGGCATATTGAGCACGATCATCGTGGGAAAAAAAACCACCGAGAAGCAGACGGACATGGTTGCTAAGGGTGGTGACACTCTCAGAGATGTGGGGATTAGGGGTGCAAAGGTTTACCTCTTCGTGATGGCTCTCCTTCTCCTGGGCAGTGGGTTCAAGATCATCATAGACACCTACCTGATCCACATACCGTCGATGATCCTATACTGGGTCAACATGTCGTCAGCAGTGCTCGACAATGCGACCCTGACGGCGGCAGAGATCGGCCCGAGCATGGAGATGGGCCAGATCAAGGCCATTCTGATGGGGCTTCTCGTCTCCGGTGGCATGCTGATCCCCGGCAATATTCCAAACATCATATCTGCAAACAAGATGGGCATCACCAGCAAAGAGTGGGCTCGCACCGGCGTTCCCATCGGACTTGTGGCGATGCTGGTCTACTTCGGGTGGATATTCTACATTTAAATTCTGAGGAGCGGATATCCGAGGATAAACTGATGCGAGGATGGTTATAATGTTCGAAAAGGTGTTAGTTCCAACAGACTTTTCAAAGTACGCGCAGAAAGTCGTGGAGTGCATTGGCGAGCTTCCAGGCTTGAAGGAGATAGTGCTCCTCCACGTTGTGGATGCCACCCATCCTTCAAAGCGGGGATGGACTCGTGGGCCCGAAGTTGAGGATGCGAAAATCGACCTCGGCGACATTAAAGAGCGGCTCGAGAAACTCGGCTTCAAGGTCACCACGAGGCTTGAAGTGATTACCGAGGCCGACGTCTCACGAACAATTCAGAGGGTCGCAGACGAGGAGAAAGTGTCCCTGGTAGTGATGGGAGCTCGTGGACAGGGTCGCATCTCTGGCGTCCTTTTGGGAAGCGCCTCCACAGGTGTCGTCCGTTTCAGCGACAAGGACACCCTCATCATGCGCTACAAGATGCTGGAGGGGCTTGAGGGGGCAACCTACGAGAAGTTCTGCCCCATGATGTTCTCCAAGGTCCTCTGCACCACCGACTTCTCTGAGGCTTCTGAGTCTGCGATCGCAACGATCAAGGATCTGAAGGATGTCATCGGAGAGGTGATCCTGGAGTACGTCGTCTCCAAGGGCGAGACTCAAGAGGAGATAGAGGCCTACGTCGCAGAGGCGCGAGAGCAGCTCGAAAAGATCAAGGCCGATCTCGTAAGCTCCGGCCTCAAAGTGAGGACCCACGTCGATGTGGGTAGCCCCCGCGAGCAGATCAAGTCTCTTGCCATAAGAGAGGACGCATCTCTTATCGTCATGAGTTCCCACGGCAAGACCTGGTTGAAACAGCTGATGGTGGGAAGCACCACCTTCGATGTCGTGAGGACTGCAGAGAGGCCGGTCCTGATCGTGAGGTCCAAGTAAGAGGCTCAGAAATCAACCGCTTGAGTTAATGCTAGGGCGAGGAACGTTCCACTGGCGAACGTTCCTTTATCCTTCACGAGGTGCTTCGCTACGGACACGGCATCAGGGCCATCACAGTACCAAGAGAAACTCCTTCTTTATTCATTACGTGCTATTTTAGTTGTTTTAGTGTTTCACACGAGTGACTTGAAGGCTGCATTTCGTGGACTTGATGGATCTCGGATGTCGTCCAGAAATCGACCACGGAAACGAGGAGATCTCCATCTCCTGGAAAGTATAAGGGAGTCGCAAAAGGTGTGATGTTGGTAGTAGCTGTAAAATCTCATAATAACCAAAAATAGAGTAAGGAGTCGCTATGGTAAGTACAGTCGACATGGGTTTGTTCGGCATATTCTTGCTGGTACTGCTATGCCCATTTTTCATAAAGAAAGTTGAGGAGCAGCTGGAAGCCTTTCTTTTCGTTATGGGCGTATCTGCAGTTACTATAGCCAACGCTTGGCATATGGAGCTTGTGATGGAGGCCATCGAGGAGCCCATCATTAAGGGGATCGTTCCGGCGGTGTTGGTCGCAGGTCTGATTTTCTACTACGGAAGATCTTACGCTCAGCGGATAATGGATGTCCTGTTGGACAAGGTCCCTCTTAGGATACTGGTCTTCTTTGTAGTGGTGGTTCTCGGGCTTTCTGCAAGTCTGATCACGGCCATAATTGCGGCCCTGGTGCTGGTAGAGGTTGTGAGCCTCATGCCCCTTGACCGCAAAACTAAAATTAAGCTCACGGTAGTGGCCTGTTTCTCTATTGGTATTGGGGCAGCTCTGACCCCGGTGGGCGAGCCTCTCTCCACAATTGCCATCACCAAGCTGCAGGGTCCACCATACTATGCCGGTTTCACCTTCCTGCTGGATACGGTGGGCATGTACATCATACCGGGCATACTGGCCTTCGGCATATTAAGCGCCGTCGTCGTCGGGAAAAAGACCACCGAAAGGCAGATGGATATTGTTGCGAAAGATGGTGGTGAAACCCTCAGGGATGTCGGAATTAGGGGTGCAAAGGTCTACCTCTTCGTAATGGCTCTTCTCCTCTTGGGGAGCGGCTTCAAGATCATCATAGACACCTACCTGATCCACATACCGTCGATGATCCTCTACTGGGTCAACATGTCCTCGGCAGTTCTCGATAATGCGACCCTGACGGCGGCAGAGATCGGCCCGAGCATGCATATCGACCAGATCAAGGCCATTCTGATGGGGCTTCTCGTCGCTGGCGGCATGCTCATCCCCGGTAATATTCCAAACATCATATCTGCAAACAAGATTGGCATCACCAGCAAAGAGTGGGCTAGCATCGGCGTTCCCATCGGGCTTGTGGCGATGCTGGTGTACTTCGGGTGGATATTCTACCTTTAAATTCTGAGGAGCAGATATCCGAGGATAAACTGATGCGAGGATGGTTATAATGTTCGAAAAGGTGTTAGTTCCAACAGACTTTTCAAAGTACGCGCAGAAAGTCGTGGAGTGCATTGGTGAGCTTCCAGGCTTGAAGGAGATAGTGCTCCTCCACGTGGTGGATGCCACCCATCCTTCAAAGCGGGGATGGACTCGAGAGCCCGAAGTTGAGGATGCCAAAATCGATCTGGGTGACATAAAAGAGAGCCTCGAGAAACTCGGCTTCAAGGTCACTACCAGGCTTGAAGTGATCACCGAGGCCGACTTCTCAAGGACCATTCAGAGGGTCGCAGACGAGGAGAAAGTATCCCTGATAGTGATGGGTGCTCGTGGAAAGGGCCGCATCTCAGGCGTCCTTCTGGGAAGCGCCTCTACAGGTGTCGTCCGTTTCAGCGACAAGGACACCCTCATCATGCGCTACAAGATGCTGGAGGGGCTTGAGGGGGCAAAGTACGAAAAGTTCTGCCCCATGATGTTCTCTAGGGTTCTCTGCACCACCGACTTTTCAGAGGCTTCCGGGTCTGCGATCTCCAAGATCAAGGATCTTAAGAACGTCATCGGAGAGGTTATTCTGGAGTACGTCGTCTCCAAGGGCGAGACTCAGGAGGAGATCGAGGCCTACGTCGCAGAGGCGCGAGAGAAGCTCGAGAAGGTCAAGGCGGATCTAGCCAGTGCAGGCATCAACGTGAGAACCCATATCGACGTGGGAAGCCCCCGCGAACAGATCAAGTCTCTGGCCATAAGAGAGGACGCGTCTCTGATCGTGATGAGCTCCCACGGCAAGACCTGGCTGAAGCAGCTGATGGTGGGAAGCACCACCTTCGATGTCGTGAGGACTGCAGAGAGGCCGGTCCTGATAGTGCGATCTAAGTAAGGGGCTTAGATCTCAACCTTTTTTGGTGGCATTCTGCGAGAAGGAACCTTTCATCGGTGAAGGTTCCTTCCATCTTTCAAGGGCGGTGCCTTGGTGCTCATTTGGCATTAAGCCCCTATCAGCCTCAAATTATATGCTACATATTATTTATCTATTAGATTCAAATTCAACCGAATAAGGCGTAAATCTTAACTATTAAGAATGATAGATTCAGCTACAATTGGTAGGTGGTAAGATATGCCCAGCACAGAGAAATCACAATCCAACAAGAAATTTCTGCAGACTAAAATATCTAAATACCCCTCTCCAAGATCT
>DAQG01000079.1 GCA_002502785.1 Methanothrix harundinacea
CACATAAAACAGCGAGGAGCCGAAAAGTTGACGTGCTCAATAGGTGTGGCGCCCAACAAGATGCTTGCCAAGATCGGTTCCGATTTCAAAAAGCCATATGGATTGACTGTGGTCCGAGAAGAGGAAGCGAAGGATTTCCTTGCGCCTTTAGGGGCGAGGAAGATCCCGGGCATCGGACCCAAAACGGAAGAACGTCTACGGGGTCTCAATATCGATACGATAGGCGATCTTGCAGCTACTGATCCCGAGATGCTGGTGCGGATCTTCGGGAATTGGGGCACAAAGCTTCTCGAATGTGCTCATGGTATCGATCATCGAGACGTAATCGAAGGATATGAGACCAAATCCATAGGACGAGAAGTGACCTTCGAGAAGGATGTTGACGACAAAGACCGAATCTTCAGAACCTTGGATGATCTGGCAGAGGAGGTACATAAAGAGCTGATCGATAACAATTTCCGCTTCAAGACCATCACCGCCAAGGTCAGGTATCAGAATTTTGATACTTATACTCGCGCAAAATCTTTACCGTTTTTAACTAATGACTTGTACATTTTGAGGAATAGTTCAAAGCGGCTGATTGATGCCTTCCTCAGGGGCAACAAAAAGGTTAGGCTCGTCGGGTTAAGAGTATCCGCCTTGGAACATCATGACCGCCGATAGGTCAGTTTTAGATAGTTGTGTGATTAAGGCAAAGTACTAGGCGAGAAAGGTAGACATGTAAGAGCGTCTCAAGTTTGAGTTAATCTGAGACCGCTTCGAGGTGAAGAAATGAGCGCCGAAGGGAAATTGGTCAAAGCTGGAGATGATGCGCCCGCGTTCTGCCTTCCGGACCAAGACGGACGAGAAGTCTGCCTGGACGAGTTTTCGGGAAAATGGGTCGTCCTCTACTTTTATCCGAGGGATAACACTGCAGGATGCACCAAAGAGGCCCTTGACTTTACTCAGAGCCTTAAGGATTTTGAGGATCTTGGTGCTGAGGTTTTGGGCATAAGCCCCGATCCGCCAGCGAGCCATCAGAAGTTCAGAGAAAAGCACGGCATAGAGGTGAGGCTCCTGAGCGACCCCGAGCATATGGTTCTGAAATCCTACAACGCCTGGGGCGCGAAAAAGATGTACGGCAAGGAGTATCAGGTGGTATTGAGGAGCACTACGATCATCAATCCCGAGGGGAAGATCGCCCGAGAATGGAAGAAGGTTCGGGTGAAGGGGCATGTAGAGGAAGTAAAAGGAGAGCTGAAATCGCTCATATCTGAAAGTAAAATTCTGTAATTACGAAAAGGACCAAAGTTGGTGGGAAGAAGATCGAGACCTACAGGCCCGATATAATCGTCGACTCGAATGGACAAGACAAAGTGGCTCCTCCTTACCGGAGTTCCGAAGTACGACCGGCCTCACCTGAACGTGACCAAAACCCTGGAAGGGATCGTCGACGAGGTTCTCCCGTGGGGGTACAATGAGACCCATCTCGCGGGTGAGACGAAGACAAGAAAGGTTGCGACGTACAACATCACCATCGAGAACGACGGCAACCGGGCCCTCGCCCCGATCCATGTCAGGGACATCTTCTCGCCGGGGGCGACCTACATCAGATCCTCCCTCAAGCCCTCATCCCTATCTGAGACCGAGGCTAACTGGACCCTGACCCACCTTTAGATCGGAGGCGTCTCCGAGATCGTAACAGGGTCGACGTCTGCGGCGGATACGACGGCTCCGAATGGGTCTGCGGCCGCAACTTCAGCGCCCTGGAGATCGAGTGGCTGTCATGCTGCCCCGACGAAATCTCAGTCGGGATGGCTGCAGACCTGGCCGACGAGGAGGATCCGAGAGTCGTCCTATACAGGATCGAGATCGTCAACTCCGGTGACGGAACGAGGGCAGCAACCGTCACCGATTCGCTCCCGTCGGGCATGATCCTCATCGACTCGTCGGTCCCCTTCGCCTCTTACGAGAACGGCATCGTCGTCTGGAACCTCATCGATATCGGGCCGTCGGAGACGAAGACGATCGAGTTTTCCGCCCGCGCCCCCGGAGACGGCAGGTTTACAAACTCCTCCGAGGTGGACCCGAGGGCCATTGACGGCTCCGTCGTCCAGCCGGTCCGCGCAACCTGTGTGATCGATGTCGGCACCGTCGAGGGAGAGTGCAGCACCGTTAACTGCGACACATGGCAGCCTCCGAACTGGGGGCTCGAACATTACGGGTACGAGCCGGATGAGCTCACCTGCGAGGACTTGACCTGCGCCGACTGCGGCGGTACGTGCTAGTTGCCTTGCGCCCTGAACGGGCGCACGGCCACCATTCTTTTAACGTCTTCCGCTCGCATGATGGCGCTCTTAGATTCTGCTGGTATTTCGCTCATAGATAAATCAGAACCAGCGTCGTTTTTTTTTGGATATATCAACCAACTACTGGCGTTTCAGCAAAAAACGCTATCAAGAAATATGTTGACTTCGGGTCCTTTTAATCCTGAATATGATCAGGACAAAAACAACGTCAATTGAGCGTTTCCGAGACTCCTGATCCGCGCCTTTTTTTTAAATCGATCCCCCATCCTGGGGAACATTTTTACCCGACAGCGCCTTATAACGAGCATGACCGATGCGAAGAGAATTATACCGTGCCTCGACGTGAAGGTGGTCGACGGCCAGCCCTCAGTGGTCAAGGGCGTAAAGTTCGTGGACCTCAAAAGGCAGGGAGACCCCGTCGAGTTCGCGATCCGCTACGACGAGCAGGGCGCCGACGAGCTGGTCTTCCTGGACATAACGGCTTCCCACGAGGGCAGAAAGACGATGGTGGACGTCGCCAGACGGACCGCCCAGGAGGTCTCGATCCCCTTCGCCGTGGGCGGCGGGATCGGAACCGTGGAGGGAATCATTGAGATTCTTGACGCCGGAGCCGACAAGGTGGGGATCAACACAGCGGCGCTGAAAGATCCGGAGCTCATCAAAAACGCCTCAAAGGCCGTCGGGTCCGACAGGATCACCGTCGCCATCGACGCCCGTCGCAACCCCCTCCTCAAGGATGGGGCTAACGTCTTCCGGCTTGAGGACGGAAGCGAGGCCTGGTTTGAAGTGGTGATCTACGGAGGCAGAACGCCCGTCGACATCGATGCCGTTGACTGGGCTCGCCGGGTGGAGGAGCTGGGGGCAGGAGAGATCCTCCTGACCAGCATGGATCGGGACGGGACGAACGACGGTTACGACATCCCTCTGACCCGAGCCGTCTCGGAGGCTGTGACCATCCCGGTGATCGCCAGCGGCGGAGCGGCAAACCCCGAGCACATGCTCGCGGCCTTTAAGGAGGCAGGGGCCGATGCGGCGCTCGCTGCGGGGATCTTCCACCGCGGAGAGTACACGGTGAGGGAGTCCAAGGAGTATCTCAGGTCTCATGGGATCGCCGTAAATCTCGACTGAAGTGCACAACCTGTCAGAATATGTCTGCCAGAATATGGTGTGCGGAAGGATAGAAGTTCGCACGCCGTTTGAACGGTTGAGCGGCCACCACCCAATTTATGCTATCGGTTTTGAGGTCGTCGCTCAATCGCTTCGATATCCGGGCGGTTAAAAACGCCGACAAAAAGATGGTACGCCTGGAGTTGGTTGCTATATCTGAAGAGATCGATACCGATTCTGATTTGTGGGATGCGCATTCGGAACCGTATTGCAATAAAAAGAGCTATTGTGAAGCGTCTCTAATAACTCGGAATGAGACATAAACCGAATAAAAGGGCATCACCAAAAAAACTCGCCGACTTCAAAATAGGCATCGTATAGATCTAATTTTTTACCAGATCTCTAATATCCCTATAAATGTCTAATGTTATGGAGAACACTATGCCTACGAATAACAGCGCCAATAAGATTCCTTCAAGTATCATTCCGACCATTTCCTATATATTCTATATAGCAGTATATTCTATATATACTTTATGATTCGCCGAGCCTCAGCCCTTCCGTTCGTCGGCCGGGCCTGGCGGCGAGATCACGCTGCGACTCCCTCCACGATGGTGACCTCCACTTCGGTCAATCCACAAAGCTCGCTGGATGTGGCCGTCGATCTTTCTGTCTGCCGCCTCGATCTGGCGCTGTGGGGTCTTCTCGTGCCAAACTATCGCTTCCGAAAGCCTTCTGTGCAGGTCGGGCATATTCTCGACGAGGCACGCCATCTAATTGTAGGCGGGGACGGAAGCGGAGGAGGTGGTGGCCGCGGCGAAGGCTCGGAAGCCAAAGGCTGAGGCGCTAGGGCTGCGGTGATTCGCCGAAACATTTTTCGTCGTTGGTTGCAGTCTCATTCTCGAAGAGGACGAGGAGATTATACTGACACGGATTTTGTGCGTGGTGGTTTTTCGATGCTGGCAATAGATTGGCTAGACGAGGGCGATTCTCTCTATTCACAGGGAAAGTACGACGAGGCCGTCCAGGCTTATGACGAGGCCATCCGTCTTGATCCTGAGAATGTCAAGGCCTGGAACAACAAGGGCGCAGCTCTCGCTGGCCTGGGCAAGCACGTTGAGGCCATCCAGGCTTGCGACGAAGCCATCAGGCTTGACCCCGAATTCGCGCGGCCCTGGAACAACAAGGGCTTCGCTCTCAGGAACCTGGGCAAGAACATTGAGGCGATCCAGGCTTATGACGAGGCCATCCGTCTTGATCCTGAGTACGCCAGGGCCTGGATTAACAAGGGCAATGCTCTAGAAGCCCTTGGCAGGAGGTCCGAGTTCAACGCAGCCTATGCCAGAGGAAAAGAACTGAAACTGGGCAGATAGATACTATGGTTCCCCTGGCGCGCGAGCCATCATTAAAGGCCGGATCGTCAACACCGGGGACGAGAGGGCGGGCTGGAGCCAGAGGATACAAAGGAAAGGATGTGTTCCATCCGAACGTTCCCGCCAGTTGCAGTCGCTTACTTCACGATGGCGATCTACTTCTTGGCCAGTTCCCTACCACTGCGGACGTGGCGGTGGAACGGATGATACCGGAGAAAAAAATAATAGCGTGCCATGCACCTATGCGGTCACAGGATGTGGTAAAGATTGCGTGAACTTGATAGCGTCGTCCAGGATCTGGAAGCCCGTGGACTGAAATTCCGGCTCCAGACCTCTCTCCGGGTCGGGTACACGGCTGACGTACTATTTAAAAAAGAGAGAATAATCATCCTCGACACTCGGAATGCCGATTCATTCGGGATCAGGAAGCTGGCTGCGGCGGGGTATAAGGTCTTTGTAATCCCTGAGGGGAAGCTCGCCGACGATCAGATCAAGGCGTTCTGTGATGAGGTGGAGAAGGAGCTGAAGAGGTGAGGGGGAAGGCTATTTTCTTCTTGCTGGCAAGGTCCGTCTGAGGTCCGAGGGCCGGCCTGCGGCGGAGACCGTCCCGCCTGGCCGTGGCTGCCCGGTGGTGGGATTATCCGGCGGCTTCCTCCACGATGTCGATTTCCTCCTCAGTCAATCCGCGAAGCTCGCTGGATGTTGGCCGTCGATCCGCCGGTCGGCCATCGATCTGGGCGCTGGGGATGTTCTTCTCGCGTCAATCAGTCGCCTCCGCCACCCCCTTGTTCAGAGCGAGCATATTCTCGGCGAGGCCCATCTTCAAATGTGGCGGGTGACGTTCGAAGGCCAAAAGCCACCGGGATCGGAGAAAGTCTTTTACTGAAGGAGAATTATAAGTTCGCTGGCATGAAGACGAAGGAACTAATCCTCCGAGAGATCGAGGTGTTTCCCGAGCCTTATCTCAAGGAGGTGCTCGATTTCGTACGCTTTTTGAAGGACAAATCCTCCAAGAGGGGGATCGAGGCGGCCATATTGAGCGAACCCGTTCTCGCCAAGGAGTGGTTGGCCCGAGAGGAGGGGGAAGCTTGGGAAGATTTGTGAAGGGTGATGTGGTTGTAGTGCCTTTCCCTTTCTCAGATCTTGCCCAGGCCAAGAGGCGTCCTGCCCTGGTGGTTGCAGAGCTTGAAGGAGACGACAGGATACTCTGTCAAATCACCAGCCGACATTTCAGGGACAAGTACGCGGTTGGGATAAACGATGCCGACTTTGAAGAGGGATCGCTCAAGAAAGAGAGCAACATCAGGCCCAACCGGCTGTTCACTGCAGACAGCAGGATAATTCTCTACCGTGCCGGACGTCTTAAAGCGGAAAGAGTCGGCGATGTTGCCGAGATGATAATTGATGTATTAAACCATTAAAATATTATTTGCGGTGTTGTCACCCGGCGGCTTCCTCGACGATGGCGATCTCCTCCTCAGTCAGCCCGTAAAGCTCGTAGACGAGACCGTCGATCTGCCGGTCGGTCGCCATCGATTCGGGCGCTGAGGACTGCCGTCGAGCACCGATCTGTCGCCTCCGCCATCCGTCTGTCCGGAGCGTGCATATCTTCGGCGGGGCTCACCATCGAATCGTGGCGCGAGACGTTCGTCGAGACGATAATGAATTTATCTAATAATTAAATATTATATAATACGTTCTCTCTTAAAACCCAGAGCGGTCCCGAAGACTTCCAGGACCTTTTCGCGAATCGTTCCCATTAAAGGGAAAAATGCGATCTTGAAGACCGGAAGCCGACGATGTCGAAATCAAGAGAAAATAGATCTGGAAAACGATAGAAGAGTGTTTGGGGGTCCAAGGTCCGCCTGAGCTTTCAGGCGGTTATCTTGGACTTGGCGATGTACTTGATCAGGTCGGGCGCAAGCCGCGTCTTTCTCTGCATCTGGGCGGCAGCCTCTTCGATGCTCTCGCCTTCCTTGATCAGGATCCCGATCTCTTCGATCGCTTCCTCGTCCACTACGTAGTACTCGTCGATATCCTTTCTGTGACCCCAGACGTCGCCCTCCAACAGGTCGATCCCCTGCATCTCGAGGAAGAGCTTGATCGCCTTGGACATGGTCTTGTGGTAGGAGGGAGGTACCTGGACGGCTCTCAGTCTCGGACAGCTCCTCATCAGATCTAGGAAGTCGACGTTCGAGGGTCTGAAGGCCAGGTGGACAACTCTCTCATTCGGGCTCAGACGAGATATCTCATCTTTTGAACTCACAACTCTAATTCTCATGTCAATTCACCTCAACAAATACTTAGATGTGAATCTAAGTACTAATAGTTAATTGTGTTGTATACTAACGTCCATATGGACCATGATTTCGAGAATGATGGCATGCGGCCGGTTTCTATGCAGGACGGCTTCAACTTCATCTATCCTAAAAGATGACTTATTTTTGACGTGATCTTGCGGGATTAAAAGATCCGGTCTCATAAATCACCCTCGAAGCCTTTTCTCGATACGGTTTCCTAAAATATGGCAAATGGTCCCTGAAGGAGGATTTACCCATCGAGTCGCCAAGGTAGGATATAATTTTCGAAGAGAAAAGTACGGGGGGTATGGCCGGTTTTTTTGGATTTTTAGGGGGGGGCCAAGATCCGCCTGAGCTTTCAGGCGGTGATCTTGGACCTGGCGATGTACTTGATCAGGTCGGGCGCAAGCCGCGTCTTTCTCTGGATCTGGGCGGCAGCCTCTTCGATGCTCTCGCCTTCCTTGATCAAGGTCCCGATCTCTTCGATCGCCTCTTCGTCTACGATGTAGTACTCGTCTATGTCCTTTCTGTGTCCCCAGACGTCGCCCTCCAGAAGGGTGATCCCCTGCATCTCGAGGAAGAGCTTGATCGCCTTGGACAGGGTCTTGTGGTAGGATGGAGGCACCTGGACGACTCTCAGCCTGGGGCAGCTCCCCATCAGGTCGAGGAAGTCGACGTTCGAAGGCCTGAAGGCCAGGTGGACGTTTCTCTCGTTCGATCCTAGTTCCGAAATCTCATCTTTTGAACTCACAACTCTAATCTTCATGGTCTTTCACCTTTACAATTACCAAGATGTAATCAAAGTATTTATAGTTACTTACGATGTATACTAACGTATATATCGAGACTGAGGCTTGACAACACGTTTCATGGGAACTCAGAACCGTGATAGCACATGTCTTTCTTTTGCTAAAATTGGGGCTAAATCGGTTCCGTCTTTCACGGTTAAATAAGAAACGTCTCGAAAATCGGCATCTAGAGCCTGTTTTCTCGCCACGCGTTCGTCAAAAGTGGCCTGCAGCTTTGCGGTAAGGACTTTTATCGAGACGAGGAATCTGAAAATAGACCTCGGAGAATCTCCGGGCCGACGGTACACGGATAAATGCTTCTCGGCGCGGCCCAAGGTCCGCCTGAAGGTTTCAGGCGGTTATCTTGGACTTGGCGATGTACTTGATCAGATCGGTTGCCAGCCTCGTCTTCTTCTGGATCTGGTCAGCAGTCTCATCGATGCCGACGCCGCTGGTGATCATGGACTCGATCTCGCCTATCGTCTCTTCGTCAACCATGAAGTACTCGTCTATGTCCTTCCTGTGACCCCAGACGTCGCCCTCCAATAGGTCGATCCCCTGCATCTCGAGGAAGACCTTAATCGCTTTGGACATGGTCTTGTGGTAGGAGGGTGGAACCTGGATGGCCCGAAGTCTGGGACATCCCTTCATCAGGGTAAGAAAGTCCACGTTTGAAGGCCTGAAGGCAAGATGGACTATCCTCTCGTTCGGGTTCAGATTTGGTATCTCATTTTTTGAACTCACAACTCTCAGTTTCATGACCTTTCACCTCAACAATTACCAAAATGTAATCGCAGTATTAATAGATACTTGTATAGACCGACTTGTGTGGTGAACTGACGCTCTCCGTGGTGCTCGACCAACCCCATTTGCGAATAGACATCCCGAGAGAAAGGACGGAATATCGATATATCAATCAAAGATATACCCAACAGTAAGCTTGCATCTCGGATCCGAAAATACGAGCAAAACTGAGGAAGAGGGGCAAAGGAACGTCTCCTGGCAATCGCCCCTTTCGATAGTTCACACCATTATTTTGGATTTGGCGATGTACTTTACAAGGTCGGGCGCGAGCCTTGTCTTCTTCTGGATCTGGTCAGCAGCCTCTTCGATGCTAATGTCTTCCGAGATCATGGTCTCGATCTCGCCGACCGTCTCATCGTTTATCATGAAGTACTCGTCTATGTCCTTCCTGTGACCCCAGACGTCGCCCTCCAATAGGTCGATCCCCTGCATCTCCAGAAACAGCTGAATCGCCCTGGACATGGTCTTGTGATAGGACGGTGGGACCTGGATAGCCCGAAGCCTGGGACATATCTTCATCAGGTTCAGGAAGTCCACGTTCGAAGCCCTGAAGGCCAGATGAACTATCCTCTCGTTCGGGTTCAGGTCAGGTATCTCATTTTTTGAACTCACAACTCTAACTCTCATAGATCCTCACGACGGGCGAGATGAAAACAAAATACTAATAGACACTTGTGACGAACACTAACGTACATATCAACACCTAGCTGCCTTAGTCTCTCTAAACAGCCGGTCTGATCCCCCCTTTTAAACGGATCTGGTGGCACCTTCAACCTAATATTTTACGGGATTAACGCGAAAGCCCTTTATGCGACTTCGCATAACTGTTTATCGGACCTTCACAACCAATCAAAACATTAAGGCACGGGGCCATTACCGACGCCCCGCCGGGATTTCGACGATCCATCTGAAAGAAAAGTTGACACTTAGGATGCAAAGTTACGACTATCAGTCTATTTCGGGTCGAGTGCAGGTTTCGCATCAATGTTGGCACCTCATCCGGGGTTTCTCTCCGGGTCGATCTGAGTTCGTTCCGCCTTGTCTTTCAGTCCGGAGCCCCCACCAAAAATCAGACTCTTGCGGCACATCGACTCCTCCGGCTATGGCCCGGAGGCCCCGAGGCGAAGGATTTTTATATAATCCGCTAACCACTCCACCAGGTTTAAATAACTTATAATAATCCCTCCTAGGAGAAATGATCCAGACAGGTAATCCTTATGAACATTGACGAGATAGTCAGGTGGGTCCTCAGCGTAGATCGGCGCCTTCTCTTGATGAGGACGATCCGATATTCCAGGGTGGTCAAAGCTTCAGAAGTTGCTCAAATGACAGATCGATCAATTCAGAATATAAGCCGCGCCATAAAGGAGTGCGAAGAGCTGGAATTGGTTGAGTGCATAACCCCCGAGAAGCATACCTGGAAGAAGTACATGCTCACCGATCAGGGATATCACGTTTTGAGAGAGCTCGAAAAACACAAAATGATCTGACAGATGTAGAAGGTTGATCTCATGAGTCAAGTAAGGCTAACGGAGACGGTTTTTAGAGATGCTCATCAATCACTTTTGGCCACCAGGATGAGAACACGGGACATGCTCCCGATAGCAGAGAAGCTCGACGAGGTGGGCTTCTTCTCCATGGAGGTTTGGGGAGGCGCCACATTCGACTCCTGCATCAGGTACCTTAACGAGGACCCCTGGGAGAGGCTTCGGGCCCTGAAGCTCGCCATGCCCAACACCCCCATGCAGATGCTCCTCCGGGGCCAGAACCTGGTCGGCTACCGCCACTATGCCGACGACGTCGTGGAGAAGTTCGTCGAGAGGGCGGCCGTCAACGGCGTTGATATATTCAGGATATTCGACGCCGTGAACGATATAAGAAACATGAAGGTCGCCATAAAGACCGCGAAGAAGATGGACGCCCACGTCCAGGGGAGCGTCTGCTACACCATAAGTCCTGTTCACACCATAGAGCAGTTCACGAAGATGGCGGCTGAGCTTGCCGACCTTGGTTGCGACTCCATATGCATCAAGGACATGGCGGGCCTGATTTTGCCCCATGATGCCTACGATCTGGTCGAGTCGATGAAAGAGCAGATCGACATCCCCATCTGTCTTCACTCTCACTGCACCAGCGGCATGGCCCCCATGAGCTTCATCTTCGCCTGTGAGGCGGGGGTCGACATCCTCGACACCGCCATATCACCCCTGGGCTGGGGGTCGTCCCATCCCCCCACCGAGAGCATGGTCGCATCTCTGGTGGGGACTCCCTACGACACCGGTCTTGACCTCAAGCTTTTGACCGAGATCAAGAGATACTTCGAGAAGCTGATGGAGGTCTACGCTCCCGTCTTCAACCCCATCTCCGCCAGGGTCGACACCAACGTCCTCGTCTACCAGGTCCCCGGAGGTATGCTCTCAAACCTCGTCTCCCAGCTCATCGAGCAGAAGGCCCTCGACAAGTATGACGAGGTTCTGGCCGAGATCCCGAGGGTCAGGGCGGATCTCGGATACCCGCCTCTCGTCACCCCCACAAGCCAGATCGTGGGAAGCCAGGCAGTTCTGAACGTTCTCACCGGCGAGAGGTACAAGGCCGTCCCGAAGGAGGTCAGGGACTATGTCAAAGGCCTTTACGGGAAGTCTCCCGCGGAGATCAACCCCAAGATCAAGGCTGAGATCCTGGAGGATGAAGAGCCGATAACCGTCCGGCCCGCGGACCTGATCCCGCCGGAGTACGAGAAGATGAAGGCCGAGGCGGAAGGCAAGGGACTGGTCGAGAAGGTGGAGGATATCCTCACCTACGCCCTCTACTCCCAAGTGGCCGAGAAGTTCCTTAAGGGCGAGGCGAAAGAGGAAGTTCTCAAGAAGGTCACATCCGCAGAGGCACAGCCGCAATCCATCAGCGGAAGGCCTGCGGCCTTCAACGTCGAGGTCGACGGCGAGTCCTATCTCGTCAAGGTTGCACCGGCGGGGATGTCAATTGAGGCGGCAGAGCCTAAGGCGCCCAAGGATGGGGTCACGGTCCCGATGCAGGGGGTCGTCATCCGCTACCTGGTGAGCAAAGGGGACAAGGTCTCCAAAGGGGATGCCGTCGCCGTCATCGAGGCGATGAAGATGGAGAACGACGTCTACGCCAACAAGGACGGCGTCGTCGCGGAGATCTACGCCGAGGTCGGGACGACGGTATCTCCAGGCGACATATTGATGTCCATCGACTGAAATCGTCAGCCCAAAGGGAAGGATCTGCAGATGTCGGTCAAAAGGGAACAGGTGCTCATCGAGGCTCTCCCGTACCTTCGGGAGTTTTACGACTCGATCATGGTGATAAAGATAGGCGGATCGATCATGAGTGACAAGGAAGTTCTGGACACTTTCGTCCAGGACCTAGTCCTCTTGAGGTACGTCGGAATTCATCCGGTCGTCGTCCACGGGGGCGGCCCCGAGATCTCGGAGAAGATGGCCCGGTTCGGAAAGAAGTCGGTCTTCGTGGGCGGGCTTCGGGTCACCGACGAGGAGACGCTGGAGATCGCAAGGATGGTGCTCCTTGGGAACATCAACTCCAGCCTAGTCTCCCTCATAGGAAAGCACGGTGGCAAGGGTATCGGCCTATCAGGCAAGGACGGCCAGCTGATAATTGCAAGAAAGAAGGAGCCGATCGTCATCGAGGGCGAGGAGCTGCCCATCGACTTGGGCTGGGTCGGCGAGGTAGTCCGGGTCAACCCCGAAATCGTGATGATCACCGCCGGGAAGGGGTACATTCCGGTCATATCGCCGATCGCCGTCGACGGTGAGGGGAACAACCTGAACGTCAACGCCGACACCGCCGCCGGGGTGATCGCCATTTCTCTCGGCGCAAAGAAGCTGATCTCGGTGACCGATGTCGAGGGCGTGAAGCTGAAGCCCGACGACCCCCTGAGCGTCGTCTCCAGCTTCAGGATATCCGAGTTCAGAAGGATGGTCGACGAGAAGGTTATCACTGGCGGGATGATCCCTAAGGTGGAAGCCTGCGTCAAGGCCGTCGAGGGCGGTGTCCAGTCCGCCCACATCATCGACGGTAGAGTGCCTCACGCCCTCCTTTTAGAGCTGTTCACCGACGGCGGCGTCGGCACAATGATCGAGAGGGGTTGAGAACCCTCTCGGTCGGATCCATTCTTATTTCGGTGAAATGGCACGAACAACGCTCCTGCCGCGGGTCGGAAAAGAGCTACTTCTGTGACGACGAATAGCAGGCCATAAAGGGCGCTACGCAAGCATGTTGTTCTGAGGAAAATCATGGGAACCATGGGAACAGCAAGGACCCAATAGTATCCAGATGCTTAGAAATTGCCCGGGCAGCTAATCACGTACGACTTTTCAATCCGCCTTGCCGAGGTCTCTGGAGACGAACTTGTCCCCGTCTCTCCGCATCTCGCTGACGATCTTGCCGTCTACGAGCCGGAGGATCCGATCGGTCTTCTCGGCCATGTCCATGTCGTGGGTGACAAGGATGAAGGTCTGGTTCATCTGGCGGTTGAGCTTTCTCAACAGCTCGTAGATCATGTCTGAGCTCTTGGAATCTAAGTTTCCGGTCAGCTCGTCGCCTATGACTATCGACGGATGGCCCGCAAGAGCTCTTGCCACCGCTACCCTCTGGTTCTGGCCGCCGGAGAGCTGGTTTGGCTTGTTCTTCAGCCGGTCGCCGAGGCCCACCTCCTCGAGATGGGTGATCGCCTGATGCCTGGCCTCCTTTTTGTCCACGCCGGCGATGAGAAGCGGCATCATCACGTTCTCGACGGCGTCGAACTCCGGGAGCAGGTGGTGATACTGGAAGATGAACCCGAGCTCCTTGTTTCTCAGCCTCGCCCTCTCCTCAGAGCTGGCTTTGCTGATGTTCTGCCCTTTGAGCCAGATCTCGCCGCTGGTGGGGGTGTCCAGAAGCCCTATCATGTCCAAAAGGGTCGACTTTCCGCTGCCGCTGGGTCCCACGATGGAGAGAACCTCACCCTCCTCGATTATCAGGTCGACGTCGTCTAAGGCCACCAGCTCCACACCGTCGCCGTAGACCTTTCTCAGCTTCTTGATCTCTATGATGTTGCTCAAAGCCAGATCGCCTCCGCAAATTTCACTCGGTTGCTATCGCCTCCACAGGATCGAGCCTGGAGGCCTTGTAGGCGGGATATATACCTGCCAGGAAGTTTACGAGGAAGGCAAAGGCGGCGACGACCAGGAACGTCCCCAGGTCAAGGATTACCGTCATTTTGTCGGCTATGTAGATCTCGGCCGGGACCTCGATCGTCCCGATAAACTTTGCAGCGACGTAAGCGAGGCCGCCGCCGAGAAGAGCTGAAGGTGGTCCCAGGATCACGCTCTCCAGGATGAATATCTTCATGATCGATATCTGGTCTGCTCCCATCACCATCAAGATCCCTATCTCCTTAGTCCTGCGGCTTATTATCATTATCATGGTGTTGGCGATACCAAAGCCGGATATTATGAAGATCAATAGGTAGAATATAATGGAGTAGATCTGCTGGGTGTCCAGCTGCTCCAAAATGTCCCTGCTCTTCTCCTGCCAGCTCTCTGCCTTATATTGGGTTCTGTTGTTCAGATCCGCGGCTATGGTGGGGGCCGCGTCAATGTCTGACAACCTTATCCCCACCTCAGTTACCACGTCCCCCTCTCCCAGGAGGTCCTGGGCGGTCTCGAGGGGGAGGTAGACGAGGGTCTGGTCAAGGCCGGTCCCGGTATCGATGATTCCGATGGCCTTCACCTGGATCGTGACGTCCTGCCTGGTGAGCCGGAAGTTGTCGCCCGATTTCAGCTCCAGGTCGTCGGCGAGGTCTGTCCCCACCACGGCTGCGTACCGCTTGAACCTCAGTTCGTAGTAGTCGCCCCAGACCATGTCCTCCCTGACCCTCAGGAGGAGATCCTCTTGGACGGGGTCCGCCCCGATGAAGGTGACGCCTTCCACGTTATCTTTGTACTTGGCAGCCGCCCTTCCCACAAGCCTCGGGGAAACAGCCAGGACCACAGGGTACTCTTCAGCGATCGAGGTGAGGGTCCTGTAAAGGCGGATGTAATCCTCGTCCTCCTTCGGGTCGACGGTGACGTGGGCCGAGTTCTCCACGGTGTTCTCGATGAGGTTTTCCCTGTACCCCTCCGTCAGCCCTATCAGAACGATGATCACTCCCACGGCCAGAGCTACAGATAGGACCGTGAAGAGGACCATTTTGGGATTTGCGAGGATGTGCCTTTCTGCGACCGTCAGCTCGAACATCTATCTCAACCTCTCAGGGCAACCACTGGGTCCAGCTTCGAAGCCTTGTGGGCGGGGTAGACCCCCGCGATCATGCTCAGGATCAGGGCGAGGATGGGGAAAGCGATGAGGTCGAAGGGGTCAACGAGAAACTTGATGACGATCGGCTGGGGCGCCGTTGGGGCGTTGACGGTGTACTGGAGGCTGTTGAAGTAGGCGGAGACCAGGTAGCCGAAGGCGCTCCCTAATATGCCACCAGCAAGCCCCAAAATCCCGCTCTCGAATAGGAATATCTTTCTGATCTGGGATCGGCTTGTCCCCATGGCCATCAGCATCCCGATCTCCTTCGTCTTCTCTAAAACCAGCATATTCATGACATTGGCGATCCCGAACGAGGCGATCAAGAGGACTAGGGCCAGGATCAAGTTATTGGAGAAGGTCTCGAAGGCCAGGGTCTCTTCGAACTCGGGAAACATGCTTCTCCAGCTTTCGGCGTCGTATCCACGGGAGGAGATCTCTGCGGCCACATCGTCCGCCTGGTAGGGGTCCTCGATCTGAATGTTGATGTAGGTTATGACGTCTCCCTCTCCTAGAAAGTCTTGTGCCGTCTCCATGGAGACGAAAGCCGCCTGGTCCCACTCCTCGACCCCTGTTCTGAAGATGCCTGCCACCACAAGGTTCATGGTGTTCGCATCAGGAAAGCTGGCCGCGACGTCTTCGCCGATCTTCACGTCCAGCTTCTCTGTCACCTTATCCCCCAGGATGACCCTCCTCCCGCTCTGGATCGCGTAGAAGTCGCCCTCGACCATGTACTTGTCACCGATGCTGGTAACCTTATTCAGCTCCGTCGGGATGACCCCGGTCATCTCGACGTTTTCGACGTTGTCCTCGAAGGAGAGGGTCGCCGTGGTGCTGAGGGCTGGTGAGACGGCAGCAACTCCTGGGATCACCCAGACGAACTCGATCAGGGTCTTGTAGAGGTAGATGTACTCCTCCCCCTCCTTGGGGGTGACCAGGATGTGGGGTGCCAGCTCGAAGAAAAGCTTGAAGTAGGTGTCGAAGCTGCCGTTCATGACCGACCTGAAGACTATGATGATGGCCACGGCGAGGCCGACGGCCCCCACGGCGAGGGCGGTCTGTCTCTTCCGGGTCCTGATATGCTTTGTGGCCACGAACAGATCGAGCAAGGGATCACTCCTCAGATGTCTATAGATATCAAAGGTACTCGGTATTCCTTTTCTGGATCTTATTTATAGAGATCGGACCCGACGGGCTGTCATCAAGGCCTAGGAGGCTGAAAATGACCGGCATCTTTTGCGCAAGTATTCTCAAGTCATCCCCGAAGGGCGACGACGGGATCGAGCTTCGAGGCCTGGTGGGCTGGGTAAACCCCCGCGATGATGCTCAATAGGAGGGTGACCAGGGGGAATACGAGAAGGTCCCAGGGGTCGACCATGAGGCTGAGGACGACCGAAAAGCGTGGGCCAGAGGATAGTGCGATGGCGAGGCTGTTGACGTAGGCCGAGATGAGATAGCCGAGGATACAGCCTGCGGCCCCGCCGGCGAGCCCCAAGATCCCGCTCTCGATGAGGAAGATCCGACGGATGTTGGAAGAGGTGGCCCCCATCGCCATCATCATCCCGATCTCCCTGGTCTTCTCGAGGACTAGGAGGTTCATGATGTTGGCGATCCCGAAGGCCGATATCACGATCACAAGGAGCATTATCATGGTGTTGGAAAACCGGCGGCTATTGATAGTCTCGACGATCCCCGACAGGTTCTGCCAGCTCTCTGCGTTGTACCCGCGTGCTGTAAGCTCGGCTGCCACCTCGTCGGCGCGGTGTATGTCGTCAAGCTTGATCTGGAGGTCGGTTATGACGTTTCCCTCGCCGAGAAAGTCCCGAGCCGTCTCAAGCGAGACGTAGGCGAAATTCTGTGAAAAGCCCCCGGTATCGAAGATGCCCGAAACCACGAGGCTCATGGTCCTGGCGTCGGGAAAGCTCGCCCGGACAGAATCCCCCAGCTTCACCTCCAGCTCGTCAGCCAGCTCCCTGTCCAGGGCGACCCTTCTTCCGTTCTGGATCGAATCGAGATCGCCCTCCACCATGTAATCGATGCCTATCTTCGAGATCTTGTTCAGCTCGTCTGGGATGACCCCACGGAGGACGACGTTCTCGACGTTGTCTTCGTGGGCAAAAGACGCCGTCGTCGAGAGGGCGGGAGACACCGCCGTCACCCCAGGGATCGTCCAGATCGTCTCGATGAGGGTCTTGTAGAGGTGGATGTAACTTTCGCCCTCCTCGGGAAGGACGGTGATGTGGGGGACGAACTCGAATATTATGTCGTTTAAGGTCGCCTCAAAGCCGTTTATCAGGGACCGAAAGAGGATGGTGATCGTCACGGCGATGGCGACGGCTCCCACCGCGAGAAAGGTCTGCCTCCTTCGGGAGATGAGGTGCTTTTTTGCGACGTACAGCTCGAACAAGGGATCACTTCTCGGAGGATCAGATATCCCAGTCGTAAGTGGTCCGGACCTTATTTATAAAGTCGCACCGCTCGTCGCCTTCAGCATTAAGTCTTCAAAATTGAAAAGTATGAGAGATCAGAGGGTGACCTCTTCAGCTTCCTCCACGGAGTAGTTCTCGTGGACGACCTTGCATAGCCTCCTAACAAAGAGGGTCGGATTTTCGGCCTGGAAGATGTTTCTGCCTATGGACAGGCCTCCTCCGCCGACGTTTATCGAGTCGAAGACCATCTCCAAAACCTGGTGTTCGGTATCCATCTTGGGACCGCCCGCGATCACCACGGGGACGCTGCACCCCTTGACGACCTCCTTGAAGGTCTCGGGAGATCCGGTGTAGTTCGTCTTGACGATATCGACTCCCAGCTCCGCCCCGATCCGAGCGGCGTGTTTGACGTACTCGACGTCGTGCTCAGACTTGACCTTCGATCCTCTCGGGTACATCATGGCGAGAAGCGGCATGCCCCAGCCATCGCAGGTCCTGGCGACTCTTCCCAGGTCTTGGAGCATCTGGGCCTCGTCGTCGGCCCCGACGTTGACGTGGATGCTGACGGCGTCCGCTCCGATCCTGATGGCGTCCTCCACCTCGGTGACGAGGACCTTGTGGTTGGGATCCGGGCCGAGGCTGGAGCTGGCGGATAGGTGGACGATCAGCCCCACGTCCCGGCCGTAGCCCCGGTGGCCGAAAAGGGGAAGCCCCATGTGGCCTAAAACCGCGTTCGCCCCGCCTTCGGCCACCTTGTCCACAGCCTCCTGGAGATCTATCAGCCCCTCGATCGGCCCCACCGTCAGGCCGTGATCCATGGGGACGATGACCGTCCTGCCCGTCCTCCTGTTGAAGATCCTCTCCATCCTGATGGACTTTCCGACGTTCCTCATGGGGGAAGGGCATTGAGGAGTCGAGATTAAAAGGTGATGGTTGAAAGGAGGAATCGAATATGCAGTCAATGAATTTAAATCAATCAGCTTTGTTCGTCACGTCCCTCTTATTGGCTTCTACACATTTATATATAAGCCTTTTGTTTCCATCCCAGTCATCGTTTTTTCTATCTGTGTCCTTTTTATCGGTCTTTTCACCCATAATTATCACCAATTAGGTTTTCCCGTATCATTTCTACCATAAGGGGAAAAGGGGTAAATCATTTGTCGATTTATAATCATCCTCACTTTTTCTCGGGCTTAGAACCCTGAACTCTGTATTTAAGGGATTCAACTGGATCCCAGTCGTCAGGGATCTCTTTCTCCTTCTTTTTGTTTCTTCCATCCTTTTTCACAAAAACACCCACTATCAATTTATTATTAAAAATAATAATATAAAAATAATATGCACTATTAGTCCCAACAATAAAAATCTGAAAGCACGTTTTACGAATTTAACTTTATCATCCACTTTATCCTTATTATCTTCAATTGTATCTGCAATTGTACCAGAGACTACTTTTAGTATTTTAGATTTACTTGAATGCGTTTTACCATATTCATCAATTAATCTCTGCGGATCTGGTGCTAAACTCCAAGCCCTCAAATCATATGCCTTTAAAGCACAAATTATTGAACTTATTAATAATAATGTCCCAATAAAAAATATTGATAATAGTATTGTATAATAATTTATATCTAAATTGAATGCACTATCTTTTGGCATGTCCTTGAGTAGAAAGCTACCAACAACTGCATATAAACTAACCACTACTCCTGAAAAAACAATGATTTGACTTGCTTTCTTGTCGAGCACATTCTTATTCTCAATGAATAATAAAAATTGGTCTTTGATGATATTATAAATTAGTTCTGTACTCTCGTCATAATCCATTTCGTGTTTTTCAGGTTCATCAGCCACTTTATATCTCCTCTTACCTCTATTTTGGATATCATATAAATATTTTCCGAAATTCGGTTGAGATCCGAAAAAGACCGGTTTATTTAATTACTTTCGAATCTATCATCATTGGGGGTTGTTTATGAAGATATTTGAAGCCCTTCTGCTGGCAATGGTAGCGATTCTGGCGTCGGCAAGCTCCTGCTTGGGAGCTGACGAGGAAGACTGCGACGAGATCTCGACGCTGACGATCTCGGGAACTGGGGACGCGACCGCAGATGCCGATTCGGTGACGATAGTCCTGGGAGTTCAGACGAGAAACGAGAGCGCGGCGGGTGCCGTCGCCGATAACGCCCGGATGATGGCTGACTCCATCGAGGCCCTGAAGGCGGCCGGGGTTCCCGAAGAGGAGATCAAGACCTCGAGGTTCTCGATCTATCCCACCAGAGACTGGATAGACGGCAAGCTATCCGACAAGGTCGTCTTCGAGGTCTCAAATCAGGTCACATTCACCCTGGACCTCTCCGATGAGGTGGACGTGGGCGAGGTCCTAGACGCCGCGGTCAGCGCAGGAACAAACAGCGTCGAGAGCGTAACCTTCGACCTCAGGGACCCGACCAGTGTCCAGGAGGAGGCCCTTGAGGATGCGGTCGTCGATGCCATGGGAAAGGCCGAGGTGATCTCTGAGGCCGCTGGTGTGACTTTGGGAAGGATCCTCTCGATATCCGAGGGCGGAGCATCGACGGTCCCGATGGCTGAGAGCAGGATCTATTTCGCCGCCGACGTTGCGACGACGACGCCGATCGTGCCCGGGGACGTGGAGGTGACGGCGACGGTCATCATCACCTACGAGATCGAGAACTGAGGTTCACAGGTCCGTCCGCCCGAGGGCGGACGGATCCCATGCCATTTTTCCCTTCTTTCATGCCTTCATCAACCTTTTAATACTTTGAAAGACCGAATATCCATTCCATGAAGAAAGTCGTCATTCCAGGCCTCGTAGCCGGGGTCCTAATGCTCGCGGTGTCCCTCGTCCTGGGTCTCATCCTTTCAGCGATTTTTCCGGATGCCATGGCCGAGTACTCAAATTCGGAGATATTCAGGCAGTGGGACGACCCCCTCATGTACTACTTCATCCTCCACCCCTTCGTCATGGGCATAATCCTCTCCTTCATCTGGCTGAAGGTGAGAGGGCTGATCGAAGAGGAAGGGCTCAAGAAGGGCCTCGTTTACGGGTTTTACGTCTGGCTTTTCTTCGGGGTCCCCGGAATGCTGATGACCATCAGCTCCTTCCAGGTCTCGACGTTTCTTGTTGGAACCTGGACGGTCAGCGTATTAGCTCAGGATCTGGCAGCAGGCGTCCTCTTTGCTCGGATGGTCAGATGATACTTGGCCGAGGCAGGAAGCTATTGGAAAGCTGAAAAATTGAAGATGGGGGGCCGATCGAGCGGCGAGATCGATCACGCCCCAGAGCTGACAGCAGCTTACGTTGCGGCGGCTGCATCAGCTTGTTTTTCTGCGCCGCCAATTGCTGGAATGGTGATGGCAAACTCGTCCTCCGGGGTCCAGATCAGCGCCCTCCACTCGGCATCAGCATGGTCATCGTAGACGGTCACCAGGAGATAGCCGAAGTCGACATCGTTGTGATACTCAAGCACCACAGAGCTGTCGTTATAGGTCCTGTTCCAGGACTGGCTCGGGAACGGGGCACCGCAGGAGCCCGCAAGAACCTGCTGGACTTCGGTTCCAGCGCCCGACTCGTCTCGGACGCGGGCCCTGTTGTAGAAGTGGTCGTGGCCGCAGAAGTACATCTGACACCCGGCTTTTCTGATGCTCTCCCAGAAGGCGTCCCGTTCATCAGGGTAGACTGCCAGGCAATCTGGGTGGTTCACTTCGAAGGCGGGCTCATGGCCGAAGACGAATACGTAGGGTTTGCTGCTATTTGCAAGCTGCTCATCCAGCCAAGCTTGATTTACCCTGTGGGGACGAACGTACTGGTCAAGCCCGATGAAAAGGGCGTTTTCGTGCTCGAAGCTGTAGGTCAGGTACTCCTCGCCCTCGGGACCGCTGTCTTTGAGCCCATATTCGCTGAGGTTGCCTTCGAAGGCCACCAAATACGCCTCCTTCAAAGCGGGATCTGAAATCGGATCGTAAGGATAAGGAGGATCTGGATATGGCAGGGGACCGTCTTCGTGATTGCCTCTGACTGTGTAGACCTCGATCCCTGCCTCGTAGACCGGTCCAATCGCCCTTTTCCAGTTTTCGAACTGGTCGGCGTAGGTGGTGCTCCCGTTCTGGCACCAGCCGTTGACCATGTCCCCGGGGAAGATGACGAGGTCGCACTTCTCGTCCGCCACCGACCTTGCGATCAGCTTTACGATGACGTCGTTGATCCCGGACTTGGCAGTCGTATTATTGTTGTCGCCTCTGGTGTCGCAGACCACGGCAAAGGTCCAGTAACCGCCACCGTTAGAATCTGACGTATCGTCCACGAACAACCTCTCCCCTGCAAACGAGAAGGCTGCAACGAATAGGCATAGCCCGATAAAGGCTAACCCAAATGAATCGCGCTTCATCTTATACCTCGAAAATCTGCTTTACGTTTTTTTAAATACCATATTCCAACCGATTCCTCCGTCATCTCAAAGCACCTTCATTTATTATCGGAGATGTACAGCTCTACTGAAATTCTTTTGTATTAGTAATTTGAGGTCTTAATAGGAAGATGAGGACCACGTCTACCGATGAACGAATATTTCGGCATAAATCGAGGAGAAGCCTCCGCAGTTTTTCAGACCAAAGGTCACGCCCTGATCAGTATCCTCTGATTTATCAGAAAAGCTTAAATAATCAGAAATCACTGTAACGGACGCGAACAGAGGCGGCGACTGTGACACCTGAAGATGAGAAGCATGAGGAGGATGGGATGCGTGAGAGAGAAGCCTGCTGCAATCCGGGGGAATCGAGTTGCTGCAAAGTGGAATCGATCGTAAGCGTGGACGAGAGAGGGCAGATGGTTCTTCCAAAGGACGTCCGTGAGAAGGCGAAGATCCGGCCGGGTGAGAAGCTGGCAGTGGTGAGCATGAAGAATCAGGACGGCGAGATCTGCTGTCTCTCCTTGATAAAGGCCGAGGAGCTTGAGGGCATGGTGAAGTCGATGCTCGGGCCCGTCATGAACGACGTCTTCAAGACGCAGATATGACGAAATTTAATTTTAGGAATTCGATAAAATTTTATCGATGGTGAGGATATGAAAGATCAGGAAGCTAAGAGAGTTGTGAAAGAGAGGTACGGCCGCGTTGCGAGAGTGGCAAGCTCGTGCTGCTGCTCTTCGAGCTGCTGCGGGACCGCAAAACCCGAGGAGATCGGTAAAAAGATCGGCTATTCGGAGGAGGAGCTGGCTTCTGCCCCCACGGGTGCAAATCTTGGGCTGGGCTGCGGAAACCCCATCGCCCTGGCGTCGATCAGAGGAGGGGAGACTGTCCTGGACCTGGGGTCGGGCGCCGGCTTCGACTGCTTCCTCGCCTCAAAGAAGGTCGGCCCGAAGGGCAAGGTCATAGGCGTTGACATGACCGAAGAGATGGTGGCGCGGGCCACGGCCAACGCCTCCGAGGGCGGCTACAAAAACGTGGAGTTCAGGCTGGGCGAGATCGAGAAGCTGCCCGTCGAGGACAGCTCCGTCGACCTGGTGATCTCAAACTGCGTCATAAACCTCGTGCCCGACAAGAAGACCGCCTTCAAAGAGGCCTATCGTGTGCTCAAGCCCGGTGGAAGGCTTATGGTCTCAGATATTGTTCTGCTGGAGGAACTGCCGGATTTCATCATAGAATCGGTCGAAGCCTACGTCGGCTGCGTTTCCGGGGCGGCGTTGAAGGGCGATTATCTGGACTCGATAGGATCGGCGGGGTTTGAGGACGTGAGGGTGATCGATGAATCGGAATTCTCTCTGGACTGTGTGACCTGTGACCCGACGGGCGGGGCGATCCTGGATGGCCTAAACCTCTCAAACGAAAAGCTGAATGAGGTCGAGAGAACGATCGCCAGCATAAAGGTCACCGCTGTAAAGCCCTAGGCGCTATAGAGGATTTCGATTAACCTCCGGTCGAGTGCCTTCGTTTAAATACCCCTTAAATATGGATGGGCTAAATTTTGGGAATTATAGGGGTTTTTCGAAATCCTCTATAAAATAATTAAATAAAATTGCAGGATGGCCTTCTGCTCATCCCGCATCGTAGTAGCAGACCTCGTCGACGTCCAGGACCATCGGCAATCCGAGCTTGAAGCTCTTCACGCTTCTCACTCGGCCGTGGCCCACCATCTGGAGCTGGACCCTTGCCGCCTGGGCCTCCCTCTCCTCGTAAAAGTCGGCTCCGGCCTGGACCATCTTGTGAGTCACCACCTGAATTTCCCTGATCTTCGTCAGCATCCCGCCGGTCCCGGTGACGATGTCGGGGCCGCTCGCCTCGGTCAGAAATATGACGTCTCCAGGGCTCAGGTGGAGGAGCGCCAAGAAGTTGTGAGGGCTCCTGATCTCGAGGGTCCTGATCCCGTTCGTTACCAGCTCCCTGATCACCTGTCTGGATATACCCGTAAGTGCAACGCATTTCATGACCATCACCCGTACATCGGGAACTGGAGTTCTTTCTTCCTCGGAACCTCTTCGGCAGAGGTGCTCGTAACCTGCTCTGCGAGCTTCTGCATCTGAAGCTCGATCTCTTCCGCCCTCCCCTCAAGCTCCGCCGTGTCGACGTTCAGGCCGTAGAGGGTGTTCAGCATCTTGACGGTGACCACCGCCGCCTTCGGGTCGGGAGCCATGCTGTGGGTCTCGCCCAAGAGGCATATCGCCGGCATCTTCCTCATTAGACACTCGTTCATGACGCTTCCCGATATCCCAGATATCGTCCCGATCTCGAAGACCTCCACCTTATCCTTTATCCTCTCCAGCATCTCCTCGGTGGTGGCGGCGCCGAAGACACGCTGCTCTTCGCTCATTACCGTTATCCCGGCAAGACAGACCATCTCCTTCGCCCCGATCGACTCGACCCAGGATACGATCCCTCGGGCGACGTCGTAAGAGGCTGCTGGGTGGACCGGTATGTCTGAACTTATCACCACCACCCCCAGATCCGCCTTCTCGTATATCCTCACAGGCATGTGGGCGACCCCACCCACCAGGACCGATAACGGCGGGAAGAACCTCGAATCTATGGCGCCGAGGTAGTCCATCTCGAGCTTGTTGACGATATACTGGCTTGCGATGTTTCCGATCAGCCCGATCCCGGGGAACCCCTCGATGACCACCGGGTTCTCGGATTTGGGCTTTTCAGCTCTGACCTGGACTTCGTCCGTCATGAAAATATGTTTACCATCTGATTGCTGATAAGAGCATCGCTCACCTCATTCAAAAATCCCGGCGAAATCGCTCAGATATCATGGATTCGAACGGATCGATCTATTGCAGCGGAGCAAAATTTTGAGTGGAATCCAAGATGACAAAACGAGAGAGATATCTAGCTGCACGGCGATAACGGGATCGAGAATTGCGATATCTCTTCCTGTTGCTGGGGGGGTCTCGCTTCGGTCGATGCCGATCATGGCCGATGGATGTGGAGATGATCAGGTGACAGAAGAAGGAGAAGAACGTGCAGGGCGGGCTAAAGAGAGCGAATCCTTCAAAAGCACGCTACTTCCAGTAATTCTGTGATTGATAATCGACCTTATAGTGGATATGTTCACCGGTCTCTCTGACTCAGCTAAGATGATGGTCATCGTCGGACTGGGTGTGGTCTACTCGGGAGCCGAGCTTGCTGGCAAGCGCCCAAAGAGGTTTCGCATATCCAACAGAGCGAAAAACCTAATGACGGTGGCTTTCCTCATCGCTGTCCTTCTTATCCTGATCGCTGCCGTCATCCTGGGGCTCAGCCTCTTGACCACGGCCTTCCTTGTGGGATGGACGATCCTCATGGCCTTCACCTTGCGCTTCGCTCAGGGAATCCCAGAAGGAAATGTCGTGCCCAAGGTGGCCCTGACCAGAATTGCGGCCTTCACCCTCGGCGCTGCCCTGAGCATCGGCGGGGCTCCTGTGGTCGATCAGCTCATGGAGGGTCCAGCCCACCTGACGATTGAAAACAACTGCGACCAGCATCTCGGATACGATCCGCTGGATATCAGCATTTCTCCCGGCGGATCCCAAACCCTGGAGGTCCCAGGCGTCACCTTAACCGTAGAGCATCGAGGAGATAGAATCTTACCCCTCTCCAAGATCT
>DAQG01000017.1 GCA_002502785.1 Methanothrix harundinacea
CATAAAACAGCGAGGAGCCCAAAGGATATAGAGACTTGGTCTGACATGGTGGCACGAGACCTGGTGATGGTCGGCTGCACTAAAGAGGACATATTCCAGAACGCCGTTAACTACGGCTTTTTCACGGGGGGCCTTGGCATCCACTACGGGATTGAGCGGATGGGGGCGATGGCAGTTCCCAGCGGAACGGGGAGCACCAAACGTCAGATCGAGATCATGATCGACTTCGGGGTCACGGCCCTTCACTGCACTCCATCTTACGCCCTTTACCTCGCCGAGACGGTCATTGATATGGGGGTCGTTGACGATCTCTCCTTGAAGATCGGCTGCTTCGGAGCCGAGCCCTGGTCTGACGAGGCCCGCTCGGAGCTTGAGGCTATGCTGAACATCAAGGCCTACGATTCCTACGGCCTCTCGGAGATGTTCGGGCCGGGCGTCGCCTTCGAATGCCGGGAGCAGAACGGACTTCACATCTGGGAAGACCACTTTCTGGTGGAGATCGTCGATTCCGAGGGGGAGCTCTGCGCTCCCGGAGAGCGGGGCGAGCTGGTTCTGACCTCCCTCACCAAAGAGGCGATGCCCCTCATCAGGTACCACACGGGAGATGTCACCTACATGATGGAGGAGGACTGCTCCTGCGGCAGAACCAGCGTCAAGCTCCACAGGTTCCTGGGCAGGGCCGACGACATGCTAGTCGTAAGAGGCATCAACGTCTTCCCGAGCCAGATCGAGGACGTTCTCCTCAAGATGCCCGAGATCGGGGACTACTTCCAGGTGGTCGTCGACAGGAAGAGGCACGGTCTCGACGAGATCGCGATCAAGGTGGAGATGAGCAACGGTGCCTTCACCGGAGAGCTGAGCGACCTTGCACGCCTCCAGAAGAAGGTGGAAAACGAGCTGAAATCGGTGATGAAGATCAGGTCCAGGATCGAGCTGGTGGAGAAAGGGAGCCTGCCGCGGACCGAGGGCAAGTCGAAGAAGATCGTGGATTTGAGGGATATCTAAATTTGAGGGATACTTAGTTTTGATGACATGATCAGAGGGGCCCCAAAAAAGCCCCCATCGTCCCCCTTTTTCATAACCCAAGCTCGTCCACCTTCTCTTTCAGCCTTTCGTTCAGCCTCTCCAGCATCCCCTTCATTCTCTCGGAGTTGTCGCAGTGTGAGCCGGTCTTGGGGCTGCAAACCGAGAGGGCGTCCATCACCCGGTCTGCCAGACGAAATTCTTCCATATCCTCAAGCTTCATCAACAGGTCCGACATCATCCGGTTGAACTCTCTGCACTTCTCAGCGTCGCATATCGCGTCTCCATGAAGGCGGCGGAGACTCTCGACCTCTTTTTGGAGGTCTTGCCATCGCTCCATATCGGTCATATCACGATCATCTGATACCTTCGCGCCGATGCGATCACCTCCTGTCACCTCCTGTCACCTCCTGTCACCTCCTGTCTCCTCCTGGATGCTCCCCGCGCCGAGATCATCATCGATACTTATCTGGAGGCTTGGAGGTATAATCCTGCCCCCAATAATGCTGAGATAACCGTTTTTCTCCTTGACGTGATGCAGAATGGCTTAAAAATATCATCATAAGAATCATGCCGGATATATGACGAACATTTATAAAGTTGCCTTTTTGAAAACCGGATATAATGCCTTTTTCAGATCAATCGCCCTTAAAGTCGGATAAATAGAACATATTAGGGACAAAATACTTGAAGTATTGATCACTAAGAACTACTGAATTTCTTTAAAGAAATCTGCGAACGGAGGTCGGAGAGATGGTTGATATCGAGGATATACCTCCAAAGTTGAGGTGGGAGATCGCGGCAAAATCGGCGTCCTCGATCCCTGTAGCCTACGATCTGTTCTTCAGGAAGGTCCTAGGCGAAAGATACGACGAGATCGAGATGCCGATCTGGACCGAAGCTGGACGGGAGGTGGGAAGGCTCGCCACAGCCCTGTGGCTGCCGGCCGACGACGCCGAGGGGATCTGCGAGACGATGGCAATAGCATCGAAGATCCTCTTCGGCCCCGAGTTCAGAGGGGAGATAACGGGGGCGGCCGACGACCGGGCCGTTTCGAGGATAACTGAGTGTCCTGTGCTCAACCGGGCGATGGAGGTGGCGATGAAGCCCGACAGGATTTTGCACGCCTGTGAGGTGTACGTCAAATCGGCGGTCGAGAACCTCAACCCGAGGTACTCCCACAGGTTTGAGAGAAGGATGTGTGCCGGAGCCCCCTTCTGCGAAAGCATCGTCGAACTAAGGTGATGGGCGGAGGAGGCTTTTGAGGGTTCAGCTGTATCCCAGGGCTTTCGCCTTGTCAAAGGCCTCCTTGGCAGCATCGCCTTCTCCCAGCATCTGGAGAGCCCAGCTCTTGTTGTTCCAGGCGGCTGCGTATCCGGGTTCGATCTCGAGGGCTTCGTCGAAGCAGGTCAAAGCCTCCTGGTACCGGCCCAGGCGGTTCAACGTCATCCCCTTTTTGTTCCAGGCCTCCGCGAACTGAGGGCCAATCCTGAGGGTCTCTTCGTAACACCCCATAGCCTCGTCGAACCGGAGGAGCATCTGGAGGGTGTTGCCCTTGTTGTACCAGCTTTCGGCGAAGTTGGGATCGATCTCGAGGGCCTTGTCATAACACCTCAAAGCCTTATCGTAGCTTCCGGTCATCTGGAGGGCGTCCCCCTTGCCGTTCCAGGCGTCGACAAGCTCCGGCTCCATCCCGATGGCTTGGTCGTAGCAGGTCACAGCATCACCGTAACGGCCCGACCTGCAGAGCGAATCGCCCCTTTCGACCCAATCTTCGGCGGTGTACGTTTTAACTGCGGTCACGGCCGCTTCCGGGGGCTCATCGACGACCAGCACCATGGTGGATTCGTTCACCTCAGACTCTCCCAACTCGGCGTCCACGATGGAGTCTCCGACGGCAGGACCTTTGGGGGCCTCCGCCCCCTCCACCTCAGAAGGTGCATCGAGCGCCAGGCCCGCGTCCATCAGACTGAGACCAGGCCTTTCTGTGGCCTCCTCAGAGGTCGAGGATTCAGTGGTCAGATTCGCAGACGATTCATCCTCAGCCAAATCGCCCTCGGAATCGGGGGCGATAGGGCCGAGGTCCTCCTCACCCGCGACATCCTCAGCGGCTGAATCCTGGACCGTTGGGGCGGTGAGATCTTCACCGGTCTCCACCTGAAGATTGCCCGCTTCGGTGACGTTCTCCGGCTCCTCAGAAGACACCTCGACGACCGGCTCCTTTTCAGGGCCTGAAGGCGACTGGTCGATGCTGGATATTCCAGGAACCTCGTAGGCGGGCAGAGCGCCATCGAAATCGCCGTAGAAGTTTCCCTCCCAGAGGTTCGCCCCGAGATCGAAGGCGTTGTAGTTCTCGTTGTTTTCGAGGACGTTTTTGAGGATCCAGTTATCGTTGGACCCGGCGTTGATCCATATCCCGTACTTGTTCTTCCAGACGACGTTCTCCTCAATGACGCTCCCGCTCGACCCGTCGAGGAAAATGCCGTACCAGCTATTGTCGGTGATGAGGTTGCTCCTGATCAGGTTATCCTTCGACCTCACCTCGATCCCAGCCCAGCCGAATCCGGCGTTTTCGAGGACGAAACCCTCGAGCAGAACGCCATCGGCGATGAGGGTCACGGCGCTCCCGCGCCCGCCGGCATCGACGATCGGTTTTTCGGTGCCGTTCCCCGCGCCGCGAAGGACGAGGGACATGTCCACCACCAGGTTCTCGCGATAGGTGCCGCCACCAACCTCCACCACGTCTCCGGGGCTAGCGGCGTCGATGGCTGCCTGGATGCTAACGTAATCGCAACCCTCGGAGCCCACCGTTATCGTGGCCGCCTCCGCTCCCGTGAGGAAGAACGCCAGGACCGTCAAGAAAAAGAACGACTTCGAACTCATCATGCCTCCCGCCTGGAGGTCCTTTGTACTTCGATCTAAGAAAATGTTTTGGTGAAATACGGGAGTCGCTGAAAATCTGGAAGAAAAAAAGCTTAGTCGGGGGGGTGTCCGACGCTTACGACGAGGCGGATTTGGCCGCAGACTCGGGCCCTCTCTTTTTCGTCCCCGTTTTCCCTTCGAGGTCGCTCTTTCGAGGACCGTAAGCGTCCTCAATCGTCTTTGCGAGCCGCTCAGCCTTCTGGTATCTCACGCACCATCTGCACATCGGATTCGTCTCCGCTTCACATCTCCCGGACCGTCTCATCATACTTCTGCACCATCGGATATACCCTTTTTCGAATTCCCGTTTTCGATGGGCATTTCTTGCTTGGTTTACGAATCCTTAAGAAGGCCGCGCGACCGAGGGATAACTTGGAAAGTAGAGCACATAAGGTGTTAGAAGGGGATGATCCCATCGTAGATCTCGGCACCGAACTCGACGGCCTCCTCCACCGAGAAAAGATCCTTCATCAAGAACAAACGCTCGTTTTGAGTTTCGATGTGCTCGATGGAGTTTTTCAGAACCGGTGCGTACTTGCTGGACCTGTCCAGCCTGACGACGTACCCTGCCAGGTCTTCGACTACCTGAAAGTCGAAGCCTCGGGCCTTTAGCTTTTTAAAGGCCTCGTCCCTCTCGTACTCGGTGAGAAACTCAAAACGGAAGTTTTCGCGGCTGTAATGATCGGCCAGATCCTTGAAGATCTCCTTGTCCCCAAAGAAGTGCTTGAACGTCCAGATCCTGCCGACCCTGAAGACAGTGATCTTCGTCCGCCGCTCGACGACATCGAAGGTGCTGGCTCTCATATCTCAAGCTGAAAATGGCGGACGATAAAAAAGAACCGGCAGGAAAGGGAAAGATGCGAAAGGATCGGACTTAGTGATCCGGCCCTTTGCACGATCTGATCTCATCTCTCCATCGCCCTTCGTCGAAGATCCTCGGGCATCTTCTCTATGGCGTACCGCAGGGCGGTTCTGGGCATATCGCCTTTGTTCTTCATGACGTACTCGAAGACCTCTTGCTGATGCTTTTTGCTCGCCTCTTTAAGCATCCAGCCGTAGCCCTTCTGCACCATGTCGTCTTTGTCCTCGAGAAGCAGGTCGGATATCTCGAATACGTCCTCCAGAAACTCGCCCTTCCGAGCCGGAAGGATCAGGGTCACCGCCGAGGCCCGCCGGAGCCACCTGTTCTCAGATCCAGTCCAGCCCTTGAGGTTCTCAACGTATTCGGGGTACATCTCGATGAAAGTGCCAAGGGTGTGGTTGCAGAGGGTGTCGCATTTGGCCCAGTTGTTGACGTAATCAGAAAGCCACCTCTCGAAGACGATGAAGTCGGCGGGATCGAATTGTTTTTTCAGCGAATAGGCCCATTCGAAGGCGACGAAGGCCTCTTCGCTGTAGTCCGACTTCAAAAGCTCCTCGCATAAAGAGAATATCACATCCTTTTTTAGGTCCTTTATCTCCCGAAAGCGCCTTTTGGTGATCTCCCTCACTACGGCCGCCTTCACCCCGTGGAGTAGCACCTCCTCCTTAAAGAACCGCTGGCCGCTCTCCCTCGTCTTCTCATCCGCGTTCTCTTCCAGGTCTTTTCTAACAGCATAGACCACGTTGTCTTTCATATTTTCACCAAACCCCCATCTATCCAGCAAATTCCGAGCGAAGAATCACCTCGAGATTATAGCTTATGTGATTTTTCCTCTTTAATTGAGGTTGGTCGCAGAAACGCCCTTGAAATTCCTGGTCCACCTGAAGGACGCCTCCATACCCGGCTGGACCTGCGAGAGGTGTCAGGTCCTCGAAGCGAGAAAACGGCCGCCATAGACCTGCCCGAGCCGCGGCGGCCCAATCTCGCCCGTCGATGTCGTCAAGGAGCTTTACGAGCTTGCGGAGAGGACGGGGCAGAGGTCGAGTTCGTCGAGGAGGACGCCTGCCTTGCGTCGTCGGAGGGGGTGGGGGCGCTGCTCAGGTATTAGGTTAAGATAATTGATTATATATATTGCACCTTTTTCGACATGATTTACGAGCATCGATAAGCTCGAGCCGTACTTCTGCACAAGGCATGCCCTGGATTCGGGCAGAGCCTATCGAGAGCGCCGGGAATCCTCATAGCCGAGAGGATAGAGCCGGAATCCCGCACCCGCAAGGATTAAGTGCCCCACCGGGCGCTGCCCGCTCCAAGGTTGATCCGGGTGGGACGTCCAGCAACACCGCATAGATCACTGCATATCTCAATCGATGTCAGACCAGTTCAATTACATAATGTCAGACCAGTTCAATAGCATATTTACGATCAGAGATCCAACTTAAGCCAAGTTCGGTGTGTAGACGATTGCGATGCCTAGGAGGCCTGACATGGACGTGCTCAGTATTCTTAAAGCGCACGAAAAGGAGGTTAAAAACAAGTTCGGCGTCCGGAAAATAGGAATCTTCGGTTCCTATGCCCGAGGCGAAGAAAAAGAGGCGAGCGACGTCGACGTCCTGGTGGAGTTCGAGGAGCCCACCTTCAGAAACTTCATGGGCCTGGTCTTCTTTCTCGAAGACCTTTTCGGAAGAGAGGTGGACCTTGTGACCATCAAGGGACTGAGCCCCTACATCCGGCCTCACGTCGAGAGGGAGGTGGTATGGTCTGAATAAGGACGCCGTCTTCTTGAAACACATCCTTGGCGAGATCGATTTTCTGCTCTCGGAATGTGGGGATGTGGACGCCGAGGATCTCATGAGGGATAGAATTCTCAGCAGAGCTTGTGCACGAAGCCTGGAGATCATAGGCGAGGCTGTCAAGAATGTATCCCAAGAGCTGAAGGACGGTCACCCGGAGATCGACTAGAGGCTCGTCACTGGGATGAGGGACAAGCTCATCCACCAGTACTTCGGGATCGATTTGGACGTGGTCTCCAACTTCTTGAAAGATGAGATCAAGCCACTCAAAGCTGAGATCGAGAACTTGCTTTTGGAGATTGAGAAATGATCTTCGGTTTGAAGCGCAATATCTCTAACTGGAACTCTATCCGTCGACTGCCCCCATCAGCATAACACAATAAACCAGCGCTTTGGATCACCGGCATACGGTGAAATCGTGACGTCGTCAATAAGCTTATATGCAAGAGTTGTAAACAAATTATCATGTCAACAGCAGTTTACAGCATCCGTCTGGAGAGCGACGTCCGACGGATGATGGACGAGATGAGCGAGGTTGACTGGCAGGCTGAGATCAGAGAAATGGTGGAGTCAATGGTCCGGGATAAAAAGAAGAAGAGGCTACTGGACCGGGCAGAGGCGCGCTGGAAAGAGCAGGTAGATAGCGCCGAGGGCGCAGCATCGATGATAAGGGAGGATAGAGATGCAGGCGCCAGATAGGGCCGTTCTGGACTCAAGCGCCATCGCCGCTATTTTCTTCAAAGAGGTGGCATCCTCCCGAGCCCTGAAGAGCGCGGCCGGATGCGACCCCATAACTTTAGACCTGGCTATCGCCGAGGTGGGGAACGTGGCCTGGAAGCGGGTCTCCTTCTCTGGCGAGAACGAAGGAACGGCTCTGGAGGCTCTTCGGGACTGCATGGTGTTCATCAGCACCACCTGCGCCCTCCTGAAGTCGTCAGACCTTATGGAGGAAGCATTCGGGATCGCCGTTCAAGAAAAGGTCTCTTTCTACGATTCGCTCTTTCTCGCAGCGGCAGAGCAGGAGAGTGTGCCGCTGCTGACCCTCGACAAAAAACTGTATGATAAGGTGAAAGAGAGTAGAGACGTCCGTCTCGTCTAGCCTGACAGACCACCGCCGCGCCATCCGAGCCATGCACTTGGGGCAGAGCATTGCGCTTGCATTCGTCCGGCTTGCCCGCGGAAGGGAACCGCCACGGTCTCGCACGATTCGGCGGTGGGTGAAGGGGCGGTTTTGAGGTGTTAGGTCCTGATTCCGGAGAGCAGATCTGAACGGAAGAGTTTTGATGGAGTGGCGCGTCTGGACTCTGAGAAAGAACCCAGGAGGACTCCCCCACGCCCACGCTCCGCTTGACCCAGATCTCCGAAGGCGAGGACAGATACCGCGTCGAGATCGCTCTGGAGGGCGATGGCCTGCCCCGCCAGACCGCCGTCTCCGAATTCGATTTTCCCCTCTCAGCCCAGGACCGGGAAGACTTGCGCTGGTATTTTGAGGACTATTTACAGTACTTACACGATCCAGCACCAAAAAGGGCCGATCGCATCGAAAAGCGTATGGAGAAGATCGGAGTTGAGCTTTTCAGGGATATTTTTCAGGCGGATGAGGATACCCGCGGTCTGTGGGCGGAAGCTTTGCGCACATCATTGAGTGAAGTCAGAATCGAAGTTGTCACTGAAGTTCGAGAAGCGGCATCCATACCTTGGGAGCTTATCCGTGACCCCAAAACGGATGCACCCTTGGCCTTGGCAGCTAAGGCCTTTGTGAGAGCTTATCACCGAGCGGCGCAGAGGCCAAAGCTCCCAGAAAAATCCCCCGGACCAATTCGAATATTGCTGGTTATCTGCCGCCCACGCGGCCGAGATGATGTGCCTTTCCGCTCTGTGGCTAGCCGAATTGTCAAAGGTCTGACCCAGGAGACCCTCTCGATTAAGCTTGACGTTCTTCGGCCGCCAACGTTCGAACAGTTGAGTCGGGTTCTCCACGAAGCGAAATCAAAAGGTCAGCCCTACCATGTTGTCCATTTTGACGGTCATGGCACCTACGCGGAAGTGGACCCATCTGATGAACTGGGAAGGATTGTGAGCGGGCTGAGCAGAGTGATGCTCGCTGGATCAAGAAGACCTGGACCTCACGGATATCTTCTCTTCGAAAATCCCTCCGTGAAAGAAAATGCCCAGTTTGTGGACGGTCCATCTTTAGGAAATTTGCTCGTCGAAACCGATGTTCCATTTCTGATACTCAACGCCTGCAGGTCTGCTCATGCCGAGCCTCCTAACGCGCCCCTTTCTCCGGAGGAGGCCGAAAAGAAAAACGTTCACGAAAATGTACGCGCCTTTGGCTCGCTGGCTCTGGAGGTGATGGACGCGGGGGTAGTCGGCGTAGTTGCCATGCGCTACAACGTCTACGTGGTGACCGCAGTTCGGTTCGTGGAAGACCTTTACCACAACCTTGTACGCGGTCAAACCTTGGAAGAGGCCGTGACCCTGGGGCGCAAACTTCTGCACGATCAGCCCCAAAGAGATATTGGATATAAACCGCACATATTCCAGGATTGGACGGTGCCGATAGTATACAGTGCAGCTCCGGTATCCATCTTTCCCGAACTCAAAGAAGTGGATACGCTCCTAATCAATACCGAATCCGCAGATTCTGCTTCAGAACGCGCCATGCTTGATCCCGCCGTACCACCAATTCCAGATGTGGGCTTCTTCGGGATGGACGGAACTCTCTTGGCACTAGATCGCGTCTTCGACTCTCAAAAGATTGTTTTGTTGCACGCCTTTGCCGGAAGTGGCAAGACCAGCGCGGCAGCAGAGTTCGCCCGCTGGTATTCCTCAACGGGAGGCGTGAACGGGCCGGTGCTCTTCAGCACTTTTGAGAGGTATAAACCACTCGCTAGGGTTTTAGACAAAATCGAGCAGTTTTTCGGCAAAGCGTTGGAGCGATCTGACATCCATTGGCTAACTTTAACAGATGTCCAAAGGCGAGATGTAGCCCTCAAGATCTTGAAACGAGTTCCAGTCCTTTGGATCTGGGACAACGTTGAGCCCGTCGCAGGTTTTCCTTCAGGAACGAAATCAGCATGGAGTCTTGAAGAGCAAAAGGATCTGGTCGACTTTCTGCGGGATGCCAGGGACACAAAGGCAAAGTTCCTGCTCACCTCCCGGCGAGACGAGAGCGGATGGCTCGGAGATCTTCCTGCACGCATACAGGTTACGCCGATGCTGATGCAGGAGGGGGTCGAGCTTGCTAGGGCCGTTGCAGAGAGGCGCGGCCGGAGGTTCATGGATGTGGAAGACTGGACGCCGCTTCTGAGGTTCTCCCAGGGAAATCCGCTGACGATAACGGTGCTGGTAGGCCAGGCGCTCCGGAACGGGCTCGAAACGAAAACGGATATCGAGGGTTTTGTGGCGGAGCTTCAGGCGGGCACCGCCGAGATCGAGGAGGACGAGAGGGAGGGGCGCTCCAAATCTCTTGGTGCCTCACTGCGCTACGGTTTCGAGCACGCCTTCGATGAAGAGGAGCTTAAAAGGCTCGCACTCCTACATCTCTTCCAGGGGTTTGTGAACGTGGATGTCTTGAAAGCGATGGGCAACCCTGATGCGGAGTTGTCTCTTCCCGAAGTGCGCGGCTTGACGAGGGATTACTGGATCTCGCTTCTCGACAGGACTGCTGAGGTAGGGCTGCTTAGGACCCGAGGCGGAGGGTATTACTTTATCCAACCAGCTCTTCCCTGGTTCTTCAAAAATCTCTTCGAGGAACATCATTCATCTGATAAAGGGGCAACCAGGGCCTTTGTGGAGGCTGTGGGCTCTATGGGGAATTACTACTTCGATAAATACCAGACTGGCCATCGAGAAGTAGTATTGATCCTGGCTGCCGAGGAGGCAAACCTGCTTTATGCACGGCAATTAGCCACGAAAAATGGCTGGTGGAGGACGATCATTGCAGCGATGCAGGGTCTTCGTTGGCTGTATGATCAGACTGGCTGGTGGGTGGAGTGGAAACGTCTCGTCGATGAAATCACTCCCCTTTTTATGGACCCGAAAACCGATAGTCCAATTCTTGGCCGGGAGATGGATTGGAACGTGGTCATAGATTATAGAGTTAAAATGGCCATCAAGTCCCGACAGTGGGTTGAAGCTATGAGGCTGGAGAAAAAGGATGTGGAACGGCAACGGCTGAAAGTGGGTTCGGTTCTGGCTGTCGACCAAAATACGATAAATGAAGACGCAATGGTCGCTATTAGAAATTATGTTGTCTCGATAGGAGATTTGGCTGGCATTCAATATAAAATGGGTGATGTGGAGTGTATCCAGAGCTATGAAGAGGCCATTGAGAAAAGTGAGATGTATGGCTTCTGGTCAATGGCTGCCGGATATTCCATGAACCTGGGCAATGCATACGTTTTTATAACTGAAATCCGCGCCTTGCACAAGGCCGAACATTTTTTTAAGCGTGGTCTGGATCTGACTCCCAAGTCTGACGTGCTTGGACGGAGTAGATGCCTTGCAAACTTGGGGAATGTAGCTCTAGAGCGATATTTGGAGACTCTAAGAGCCGGAAAACCAGAATGTGAGCATCTTTGGGGTGCTCGTAAATACTATCAGCTGGCTCTGGATATCTTACCGCCGAACGCTGTGGAAGAATTGGCTTTGACACATAACCGACTAGGATGCGTTTACGAATATTCCGGAATGTTCAATGAGTCGCTGAGACACCACCAAGAGTCCATCCGCTATAGTGATAAGTTGGATGATCTTTACCTGGCGGCAACACGCCGCAGAGACGTTGCCATTCTCCTTAGGGATGCTGGCCAGCTGTCCGATGCGTTGGAGTATGCCCGGTCCGCTCGGGAAAAGTTTGAGGCTCATGGACCTGTTGGGGCCGAAAGAGTACGGCAAACACAAAATCTTATCGTCGAACTCGAAAATGCCTTGAGGTCCAAATGAAAATGACCACCAAAATGGGGGTCTCTGCGCCTCCTGGCGAGAAGCGGACCCTGCCTACAGGATAGAACCGCTACGGCTTTGCACGCTTCGCCTCCTATCCCAGTGATGCGCCTCTTTTCATTCCTTCCTTTTTCTCACCCGACGACCCCAGGATACCCCGTCACCGTCGCCCGGAGGAGGACGTCGATGATCAGAGCCGCAAATAGTACCGCCCGGTAGTTCGCCCCCTGGTAGAAGATCCCCTCCCCCCTCTTGGCGGTCGGGTTTCGGATGAAGTCGAGGGTCTGGGCGATCATCCAGACTCCAGCCGCCAGGGCCGCTGCGAAATAGATCGGCCCAAGACCGGTGACTATCCCCAGGGCGAGGGAGAGGGCGACCCCGACGACCCAGGCCGCGGCGACGAGTTTTGCGGTCTTGGGGATGCCGTAAGTGACGGGAAACGTCGGTATCCCCTCCCGCCGGTCGCCCTCGACGTCCCGCGAGGCGTCGCAGTTGGTGAACCCCCAGTCGGTGATGCAGATCATGGCCCCGAGGATGACGGCCCCCTCGTGAAGGCCGGGGCCTGCTTTCAAGAGGCCCGCCGGAGCCATGGCGAGCCAGACGCCTACCGGCACAATCCCGTAGGCGAGCCCCACGAAGGCCCAGGAGAAGGGTGTGCTCCTCTTCGCCCACTTCGAGTAGATCGCCATGATCAGCGTCGCCGCGACCAGGGCGACGAAGCTCTCGGGGTTGAGGTAGAGGGCGACAGCGGCCGCTAATGCGAACAAAAGCCCCGAGTAGGCGAGAGCCGACGATCTCGTCACCTGCGAGGAGGGGAGCGGCCTGCCCGGCATCCCGACGGCGTCGACGTCGACGTCGCAGCAATCGTTGTAGACGTAGGAGCTGGTGATGGCGGCGTACGCCCCCAACGTTGCGATGACGAAGGGAAACGCGGGCGGGAGGCCCCCGGCCGTCGCGTAGACTGCAAGTAGGGCGACTGCTCCAGGAAGCGCGATGTCCATCGGCGCCAGGGGCGGGCGGAGAAGCTGCCAGTAAGCCCTGAACCTGCTGCTGCTTTTCGTATTTTTCATATTCGTACAGGCGTTCACGTTTACTCGCCCTCCCTCAGTCCAAAAGCCCCTCGAAGGCCTCGAGATGGTCCTGGGGTCTGACGAGCCAATCGAGCTTCCCCATCTCCCTCCCGATGGGATAGATCTCCCTGTTCTTAGAGAGGCCGAGAGCCTTCACCTTTGGAACCTCAACCTCCCTCAAGGGCGCCGCATCCTCGCACTTCGGATTCTCGACGAACCCATCTTCGATGAGGAAGTATGCGCCGCCTCCCCTCGCCTTTATCGGGTCGTATATCGACGAGAACTCCCTTGCTACGAAGTTTGCCATCTTCAGCCTTTTGTTGGAGTCGTTTATGGTGATGTGGCCGTAATCGGGTGGCACAACCACCTTGTCTCCTGCCCTCGCCCTCACCACCACGACGTCGCTGAGATCCTCTTTCTGAAGGAGGTATGTCGCCTCCCCCTCCAGAACCTCATAAACCTCTGGGTAGGTGATCTCCTGTCCAGGAACCCTGGGATGGTAGTGGCCTGCGGTCTTGACGTACTCGCACCCCAACATCAGGGGCGGGATGATGGTGATGTCGTACCTGATCCCCTGCTCCTTGAAGAGGTCACCATCCCTCCTACTCAGGAAGAGGTCCCTGTACATGTAGTAGAGCTCCAGGTTCTCGGCGTCCTTTGCCCACTCTTGATCGCAGAGGACGTCGTCCATGTCGTGGAGCATTCTCACGTCGGGCTCCTTCGTCTTTCCGCCGAATTCGAGCTCGTTCAAGTCTCAACACCCGGATAGAGAGGGGTCGGCAAATTTATAACGTTTTTCCGAGAAGAAGACCTCATGGAAAATGATGGGAAGCCCGCCACTTTCTGCGAGGACATCAGAAAGTTCATCATGACCTTCGTATCCACCACCGCCGAGGCGATCCAGGCGACCCAGGGCACCGGCGGCCTCATGATCATGAGCGTCACCATCGGCACCAAGCTCTGGGAGGAGATGGAGCAGTTCAGGGGGTGCGATTTGCCGACCTACGAGACGAGGGCGGAGCAGATCGAATGCTTCATGGACACCCTCAGAGATTCGGGGGCGATCGGAGGCAGCTCCTTTGAGGAGAAGGACGGCCACCTCGTCGTTCGCATCAAAGAGTGCTTCTTTGCCCCCGCCAGCGACCGTCAGATCGAGGCCGGACTTCTGCACCCCCTCTGCCCCATTGGAGGGGTGATCGTAGCAGGCCTTCACAAAACCGCCCACATCCTCGCCGCCCTGGAAGGGGTCGAGCACGACCCGGAGGGGGAGGTCTCCACCCTCACTTTCAGGCTCTACTCATGAAGATCGGCAAGGGTTCCCAGAGTGGCGATCACCGGTGGAACGGTCGATGATGGCGGCGTCATAAGTTTGCTCTGATCCGGTCCCAGACCGATGTTATGGCCTGACCAACGGGACCCTCGACCTCGACGAGAGTTTTTCCCGATACCATCGCCTCGACCACCCCCGGGTCGAAAGGGAGATTTCCGGCGAGATTGACGCCCATCTCGCGGCACAATCCATCGATCTCTTCCGTCATCTCGAGGTTCAGGTCGTACTTGTTGACGCAGACCAGAGCTTTTACCCCAAAGTGCTTTGTGACGCCGAGGATCCTCTCGAGATCGTGAGCCCCTGAGATGGAGGGCTCGGTCATGACCAGAGCGAGGTCGGTCCCGGTGATGGAGGCGATGACGGGACAACCTATCCCCGGCGACCCGTCGATGAGGATGAGGTCCTTTTTCTCCTTCTCGGCGACCTTGAAGGCGAGCTCTCTCACCATCGTCACCAGCTTTCCGCTCGCCTCCTCCCCCGGAAATAGGTCGGCGTGAACCATCGTCCCAACCCGCGTTTCAGATACGAAAGCGTGGCCTGAGGTCCTTTCGACCATCGCGACCGCCTCCGAGGGGCAGACGATGGTGCAGACCTTGCACCCCTCACAGCTTCGGGGGTCCACCTGAAAATTGTGGATGGCATCGAACCTGCAAGCCTTCTCGCACTCGCCGCACATCGTGCACTTATCGGAATCGATCGTGGCAGTCTGTAGCCCCAAAAAGTCGTGAGTCTCTCGAATCTCGGGCCTCAGGATCAGGTGGAGGTCGGGAGCGTCGACGTCGCAGTCCGCCACCACCATCTCTCCTTTGGCGAGGCAGGCGAGAGATGCGGTCATCGTCGTCTTGCCTGTGCCGCCCTTGCCGCTGATGACGACCAGCTGCTTCATTTTATCTCCTCCTCAATTTTTCCGATCAGGTCCACGAACTTCTGCTGCCATTCGGTTATAACCTCGGAGAAGAGGACGCCCCGAGAGGTGAGCTCTGCGATCTTCCTCTTCATGGGGATCTCAAGGAGTATCGGGATATCCTCCTTCGCGCAGTAGTTGTAAACCCCCTGATCGCCGACGCCGCCCCTGTTCACCACCACGCCGCAGGGGATCTTCATCTCCCTCACCACCTGGACCGCGATCGATAGGTCGTAGAGGCCGAAGGGGGTGGGCTCGGTGACCAGAAGACAAAAGTCGCTTCCCCGGACCGCCTCGATGACGGGACAGGCTGTTCCGGGGGGCGAGTCGATCAGGACCAGGTCGCCCTTCGCCTCCGCCTTCACTGACCTTATAAGAGGCGTAGCCATCGGCTCGCCCAAGGAGAGCTCGCCCCAGAGAAGCCTGACGTCTCCGGACGCTGCCATGTGAATCTTGCCGATGGACCTGGTGCCTTCAGATATCGCCCCTTCGGGGCAGACTAAAGCGCATCCGCCGCAGCCGTGGCACAGCTCCTTGAATAGAAGGACCTGTTTTGGAAAGACCGCAAGAGCGTTGTAGGCACAAAACTCCGAACATCTGCCGCACCTGGTGCACTTATCCTCGTAAATTAAAGGGATCGTCACGGTGCAGTCAGAACTCGCCTCTTCGTCCCGGTTGGGGAAGAAGAGGTAAGAGTTTGGCTCCTCCACGTCGCAGTCCACCAGCTCCACCCCTCCGATGGAGGCTGCCATGTTGGTCGTCACCAGGGTTTTCCCGGTGCCGCCCTTCCCGCTGGCTACGGATATTATCATGTTATAATCCTCAACTTATCAGTGATCCGTTCCTGTGATCGAGATCGATTTTGGGCTTCGGGCCAACGAGCCGGAATGATCCATGGCGGCATCGCCCTCAACCCCGGCGAAGCTGGAGGCCCCCAGACAGTCTCCTAACGATGCCGAAAACTGAGATAAAAACGCCATTTGAGACGATATTCTTTAAAGGTTCTGTTCCGAGACAACGCTAAGGCTGACACCTATGGGTCGATCGGCCGAACTCGGCGAAGATGTCAGCCTAAAATGGCTAACATGAGACGTACTGGCCGCCGATGTTGAACGATTCGGACTTTACTTTCTTCCAGTCCCTGTGGATGTCCACCCTCCAGGTTCCCTGCATCCTTTCAGGGTCGCAGCCCCTGATCTGGATGGCGCTCCAGGCTTTTCCCTCCCAATCGCCGCTGGTGAAGTCCTTTGGCGGGACCACCGCGAAGGACCGGGCGTAGAGCTGCCCGTTAGGAGCGTACCATCTCCATTCCATCTCGTGAGGGTCTAGGTCTCTTGCGAACCTGATCCAGGAAACGGCCTGGTCGTCTGAAGGCGAAAAGGAATAGGTCCTGTAAACCGGGTCCCAGTTGGCATTCAATTCTTTGGCCATGGTGTGATCGCTGAGCGGAACAAAGGGAAACCATATGGCCCCGCCCACCGACGCGGTCAAGAGAACCGCAAAAAAGGCCAGCACAGCCTTGATCTTATTCATCTCGGATTTACCCCCTACATTGCCATGATCTATGCTATATCTCTTGATCATAGATATAATAAATAACTATAGTAGGGTCGGCCCTCCGGAAGGGCAAAAAATCGGTCGGAGGTCTCAAAATTAAAGGATTACGGCCTTTATCCGCCTTCTATTCGCGACCTCTGCAGGAAGATCGACAACCTCGGTGACGGCATCGATGATGGTGCCGTCTCCCGTCGCGACCGGAGAGGTCGCGAGCTTGAGCCTTTTGTCCACGTCTTTTGCGGTCTTTGCGCATCCGGAAACTTCGAAGTCTGCCATCATCTTCCTAATTTGGGCCGCAAGCTTTCCGCTTTTGCTGATCTGCTGGTCGAGGAGCACCTCGGACCGGCCAACTCTGCTCTCCTTGAGGATCGACAGGATCTCATTAATGGCCAAAGTCGTGTGATCCGAAGACCGATATCTCCTGAAAATCCCTCTCGTATCCCTCAAAAAACCGTCGTCGCAGAGGTAGACGGGAGCTTTGGCGATGAGGCTCTCGACGGTGATAAGGACGTTGTAGCCGTCGATGGCGACGTTCTTGCCCTCAAGCTCGCTCGCGGAGATCCGCTTATCCTTGCGCGACGCGGCAAGAGTCGAGGGGACCGTCACCCTCGTCAGGACGAACCTCGATTCCAGAGGTAAACGGTGGTGGTCGGAGACGAACCGTATCGCAGGTCCCGATGGGTAGCCCCGATCCAGAAGGTAGCGGACCTCCTCCATCGCTCGCTTCAGGTCTTCTTGATCTCTTTTTTGGATCTTTTCGCCTCCCTGTAGAGGTCGTCCCCGAAAGAGTCGGTGGCGACGATCATCGGCCCCAGGTCAAAAGCCTCCAGCTCCCAGAGACCCTCGGCCATACCCAGATCCGGAAGGTGGAGCTTTTTAACCCGGAGGTGGCGGGCCGCAAGAGCCCCGCACCCACCGGGGTAGGCGAGATAGGCAGCCTTTCCCCGGAGGGCCTCGGACTCCTCGGATATGCCGCCTTTTCCCACGATCAATCTCGCGCCCCGACTGACGACATCTTTTGTGTACCGAGCGACCCTGCCGCTGGTGGTAGGCCCGGCGGAGAGGACCACGTCGTTTCGGATCAGTGGGCCGCAGTGGTAGATGACCGCACCCGCGAGGTCCACGGGAAGCTCCTTTCCCGACCTAAAAAGGGCGTGGACCTTGTCCCTTGCGGTATAGACGGTCCCGCTGATCCAGACCAGGTCTCCGGCCCGAAGGGCCAAAACGTCCTCTTTGGTTATCGGGGTCTTCAGTCTATGTTCCATCCTTCATCCCTCACCGTAGCAGTTGCGCTCCTGTTCGCCCAGCACTGAAGGTTCACCGCCACCGGCAGCGAGGCGGTGTGGCAGAGGTTTGTCTCGATCTTGACCGCAAGGGCCGTCGCCATCCCCCCCAGGCCCATGGGGCCGGGACCTATTTCGTTGATCCTCGATAAGAGATCGAGCTCCAGATCCGAATATCCCGGCATGTTGAATAGCGCCCTTTTGGCGAGCCTCGGCGCGAGGTCGAAGGTCCCGCCGATCCCCACCCCCACGAAGACCGGGGCGCAGGCTCTCCCGGCCCTTTTTGCCACCTCTTGGGCGACGTAGTCCAGGGGGTCGTCGGCGGGGTTGAGCATCGAAAGAAAGCTCGCGTTCTCAGAGCCCGCGCCCTTGGGGAAGGCCGTGATCCGAAGGGCATCGCCGGGGACGAGGTCGATTATAAGGTCTGGCATCCCCCGTCCGGTGTTGTCGCTGGTGTTCTTCCTTGTCAGGGGATCTACGGCGTTCGGCCTGAGGGGTATAGTTTTTGTTGCCCGTCGGACGCCCTCGGCCATCGCCTCCTCCAAGAATGGCGGCACCCGGATGTCGCGGCCGATCTCCAGGTGGAAGACGGGAAGGCCCGTGTCCTGGCAGAGGGGAACGCCCTCAGAAGATGCTATATCGACGTTCTCCAGTATCGCTTCAAGCTGGGACCGTGCGATGGGGTTACTTTCCTTCTCGGCGGCCTCTTTGATCATCGCCATCACCCAGGGGGAGAGGGTGGTCTCTGCTTTCGTAAGGATGGCCACCGTCGCCTCGATAAGGTCCTCTCGCCTCAAGATCGATCCTTCCCCCAGATCTTTATGGGCTTCGACTGATCTACTATCTTAAGCTCCGTATCTAGCCCCAGGGCCTTTTCCATGGCGTACTTGTGAAGGTCGCCAGAGGTATGAATTCCTCCCTCGCCGCCCCGGACGGCCCTGCATGGGTACATTTGGCAGAGGAGGCCCGCCCTCGGCGGCGCTTCATCAAGGCTCTTTCCCACGATATCCCTTGCCACATGCCATGTACTGCCGCAGGGCGAGCCTCTGACGACCTCGACCTTGGCGATGCGGCCGTCATCCACCTCCACCTCGATCACGGGCCTTCCGAACTTCTCGGCGAAGGCGTCCACCGCCTCGACGCCGCATTTTTCCAGGGTGCAGCAGATCTCGTCCACCTCGATATAGATCCCGTAACGATCGGCGATCTTTTGAAGTTCGGGAACCGATCCTGCTCTCCCGATCCCGCCGGGCACAATGACGGCCTGGGCACCGCCCTTCCCGGCCCTGATGACGATCTCGGGGGTGATGTCAGGATGGAGGGAGTAGGTGATGATCAGGTCTGAGCTGAAAAATTCCGGGTCCAGTTTCAGATCGTCGAGGAACTCTTCGGGGTCCTCTATGAAATCCGGCAGGAACTGGGGAAGGCCGATCGAGACCACCTCAAAATCGGTTTTCTCTTTGACCGTCTCGATGAGACGCTCACCGTACTTGCCCCTCGTGACGACTCCGACTCGCATGTTCGTTTCATGACGATGGACAGTTATAGAGTTTGTCTCGGAGTCAACCCTTGAGAAAGTACATTTACCTTGAATCCGATCGAAGATCATGATCCCTTGCGTTCTCGTAGCGGGAACTCACAGCGGCGTTGGCAAGACCACGGTGGTTTTGGGCCTTTTGGCGGCACTAAAGAGGCGGGGCCTTGAGGTTGCTCCCTTCAAGGTGGGGCCCGACTTCATCGATCCGACCCATCACACCGCCATCTGCGAGAGAGCCTCAAGAAACCTCGACACCTTCATGATGGGCGAGGATGGCGTCCGGAGGTCCTTTGCAGGGGGGGTTGAGGGGGCGGACGTCGCCGTCATCGAGGGCGTCATGGGCCTTTACGACGGCCTGGACTCAACAGAGATCGCATCTTCGGCCCATGTGGCGAAAGCCCTGAATGCACCGGTCCTGCTGGTGATAAACGTCCACGGGACCTCCAGAAGCGCCGCAGCCGTGGCCCTCGGCTATGCAAAGTTCGACCCGGAGGTCGAGATCGCAGGGCTAATTTTGAACAGGGTGGGAAGCGAGCGTCACCTCACCCTCCTCCGAACCGCTCTCGATCCCCTGGGAATTCCCATTCTGGCCGCCCTTCCGAGGAAAGGCGAGATCTCGCTTCCCAGCCGCCACTTGGGGTTGACGATGGGTTTTGAAGGCCATCACGACCTGGACGCTCTCGCCAACTTCGTCGAGGAAAACGCCGACCTCGACCGGATCCTCAGGCTCGGTTGCAATGTCCCCCCTGTTGAGCCAAAATTCGAGTTCAGAGGGGACAGGATCAAAATCGGGGTCGCATACGATGAGGCCTTCTGCTTCTACTACCAGGAGAACTTCGAGGAGCTTCGAAGGCTCGGCGCTGACATCGAGTTTTTCAGCCCTATGCGCGACCCCCTGCCGGACGTTCAGGGGCTATACCTCGGCGGCGGTTACCCGGAGCTCTACGCCGAGGCGCTGGAAAGGTCCAAGACCCGCTGCGGAATAAAAAGGGCCTCCGAGGATGGAATGCCAATATATGGCGAATGCGGCGGCCTGATGTACCTCTGCGAGTCGGTGATATCAAAAGACGGGGATTCTGAGAAAAGGATGACTGGAGTCCTTCCCGCATCCACCACCATGACCGGGAGGCTCCAGGCCCTCGGCTACGTCGAGGGGGACGTCGTCGGGAAAAATCCGGTCGTCGAGATGGGGAGGGTGATCAGAGGTCACGAGTTCCACTACTCCAAGATGGACTGCGCGAGAGACGCCAGGTTCGCCTATCGGTTCCGTCGCGGGAAGGGAATCGTCGAAGACAAAGACGGCCTCGTAGAGCACGAGACCCTGGGAAGCTATCTTCACACCCACGTCTACTCGTTCCCGATGGAGAGATTCGTTGAGAGCTGCAGGATGTACGGGAGAAGATGATTAAAACAATCCAAAAAAATTGCTTTGGTGGACCGGGTCTATCAATCATTGTTCCGTTGAATTTGTCCCAGCCTCCGCCTCAGTTAAGTTTTCCACCGTCGTGGTTTCCGTAGAATTTGTTTCGGGCTTCGTCCCGTTGATGTTTGCCAAAGTCGCGAATGCTGTCGAATTTGTCCCAGGATCCGTCTCGGTTAACTTTTCCATCGTCTCGAGTTCCGTGGAATTTATCACCCTTACAGGCCTAGCGGGATCGATCACCGTCACTTCTCCCGTGGAGTTGATTACAGTTATGGAACCCGTCGGGTTGACCAGCGTAATCGGCACCGTCGAGTTCCTCAAAATTACCGGTTCGCTGAAGTTGGCAAATGGCAAAGTGCTAGAATAATTCGCCGCTGGCATCGTCTCATTGGAACTCAAAGCCCCAGACGTCTCGTTTTCTGTTGCGTTGGGCTGGGTGGGGTTGACGTCAATTACGGGCTTGGTGGGGGTCACGTTTATGTTGAGGCTGGAGAGGTTCACGTTGACCTTCGGCTTGGTCGGGTTTATGTTTATGTTGAGCCGCGAGATGTTCACGTCAACGTTGGGCTTTGTGGGGTTTATGTCGATGTTGAGGCCGGTGGTTTTAGTTCCCGTATCCTCCCCTACGCTTACGTTCTCTCCAGATATGTTTTCCTGGGGCGGCCACCAATCCTTTGGATCGAACTCGTTTGCGTCGGAATCGTTCAGCTCGGCGATCCCGTAGTCCACCAGCATCCTGTTGAAGGAGGGCGAGATTACGGGCCCGCCGTCGAGGCCAGCAAGATAAAGTATGGCTACCAGATAGCCTTCGGGATCCTGTCCGCCCTCAGACCTGTTATCGATGTCCAGCCAGACGGTCTTGTTCAGAAGAATTGCGACAGCAAGATCCTTTGCCGAGGGTCCTTCTGAGATCGATTTGTTCATCGATTCATTCGGAATCTCCACATCCGCCAGGGTCACTCTCTCGACACTTTGTATGATCCTGGGATCGATCTTCTCGATCCTGACATCGAAAGTCTTCCCGTCGACCACGCCGATTACCGTGCCGCTGGCCTCGTCCGGCGAGGCCATGGCCGCCGCCGGCAGAACGAAAAGCAGCAGCATCAGAGATACGATATTTTTCGGCCTCATTAAATTCCCCTTCGATTAGTGTTTTCCACATATTATAAGAAATGTGGTACGTGTTCCGCCGCATAGGCTAGATCTCAGCAGCCGATGGCAATTGAAACCTCTTCGATACCGCGCCTCCAGCATAGTGATGATACGTTAATAAATCTCAGGCCCTTTGTCATCGCTTTAAATGGCAATAAATTCAAAGTGCGGACTTGATCGAAGATTTCAATATTGGTCAAGTCCTAAATAATGTCGAATTCGGCGTTCACATCAGTGAGATCATCTGGGCCGAGATCGAAGGCCGAATGGCAAAGTCAAGTGAAGACTGAAAATCTCGCTCCTGGCGACGTGAGCATTTTGGGTGCTTGAATATGAGAACCGGCGTTGCAAACCTGCCCTTACACGGCGGAAGAGCTCCCCCCTGGCTCTTCAAAAGGATGGTGCTATTGGCGGGGGCGGTAGTTGAAGCCGTGATCTACGAGCACGGTCGGGATGAGCTTCTACGCCGCGTATCCGACCCTCACTGGTTCCAGGCGCTATCCTGCGTTCTGGGTTTCGACTGGCACTCCTCTGGAACCACGACCACCACCACAGGAGCACTGAAGATGGCCATATCCCCCGAAGTCCACGGTCTGGGCGTTGCCGGTGGCAAAGGCAAGACGGCTAGGAAAGCGCCTATTGACATTCAGACGTCGGGCGAGCTTCTGTCCCTCTCCCCAGAGAAGATCGAGGAGCTGAAGCTCGCAAGTAAGATGGCTGCAAAGGTGGACAACGCTCTGGTGCAGGACGGCTACCAGCTCTATCACCACGTCCTCATCTTCACGGAAACGGGAAACTGGGCGGTGGTGCAGCAGGGGATGAGTGAGAGTTACGCCAGACGGTACCACTGGCTCTCCGACCGGGTGGCAAGCTTTGTGGAAGAACCTCACAGCGCCATCTGCGCCCAGGAGAGGTTGAGCACCGTTCTGGACCTCACGTCTATAGAGAGCAGGGAGAACAGGGAGGTTACCCTGGACCTGGTAAGGGACGGCCCCTCCCATTTTATGAGGTACACCAGCCAGAGAACCCTCTCAGACTTTTCTCGCCAGTCTGGGATATCGGATTTTGGAGGCTCACCCACAGCGGATCTGACCCTTCCAAGACGTCACGAGATCGTGCCGGCTGATCTTGGAAAAGATGGGATCAAAGCGCTGAGGATCGCCTACGAGATCCAGCCGGAGAGCTACGAGGATCTGATCGCCCTGAGGGGGATGGGGCCGAAGAGGATCCGGGCTCTTGCCCTGATATCCGAGCTGATTTACGGGGCTGAAACCAGCTGGAAAGATCCGGCGAAGTACAGTTTCGCCCACGGCGGCAAAGACGGCTATCCATATCCCGTCGACAGGGATACCTTTGACCATTCGATAACGACACTGAAGGAGGCCGTAGAGAACGCGAAGCTGGAGAAGATGGAGAAGTACGACGCCATCAAACGGCTGAAAAGGTACACCGGTGAAGATTCAGGGTAGGGACGTTAAGCTTGAAGACGTTCGAAAGGTAGATGGCCCCAAGTACGGCCTTTCTTTTTCCGATTATATCACCAGATTCTTAGCCCAAGAAACCAATACTGTAATCCAGGTTCGATACGAAGGAGAGAGATTTATGACCCGAAGCGGTTCTTTCGGAGTTAAGTTGCTGACCCTGTCGATCTTTTTGCTCGCATCCTTGATCGTTCAGGCTTCAGACCTGCAAAGCCCCTTGACCGAAGAGGAGTGGCAGTTAGCGCGCATGGTCAACGATTATCGGGAGGAGAACGGTCTATCAGCTGTCATCGTCACCAACTCGCTGACCAAAGTGGCCCGAGCCCACGTCACGGACCTCAACGCGCACCATCCCGATACGGAGACTTTCGGAACGGGCGACTGCAACCGCCACAGCTGGTCGAGCCACGGCGACTGGACGGCCGTCTGCTACACCGGGAGCGCCCAGGCCTCTCAGATGTGGAACAAGCCCCGCGAGATCACCGAAAGCTACAATGGCAACGGCTACGAGATCGCTTACTGGAACAGCCAGGGTGCAACGCCGTCGTCCGCCATGAACGATTGGATGAGCAGTACCGCCCACAGCGACACAATCCTCCAGCGAGGCATCTTCGCTGGTACAGTCTGGCAAGCAATGGGCGTGGCCATCGATGGCAACTACGCCGTTGTCTGGTTCGGCAAGGATCCGGACCCCGCAGGCCCCGTCCCCACCACCGACACCTCAGAGGCCGAGGCGGCATATGCTGGCCTGACCCTCACAGCCAGAAAAGAGGAGTACGCTAGGGGCGAGACGGTTGAGTTCGTCTTAAGGAAAGCGACACCAGGCAGCGCAAGCCTTGAAGAAGCGTACTACGAGATCGAGAAAGAGGTCGATGGCGAGTGGAGAGCCTACTTCAAGGCGAGTCCCGACAACTGGCGCTTCAAGACGCCAATAATCGAGTTCGGCGGCGTGGCGAAGGGGATCCAGTGGGACCAGCGCCAGAGAGGCGATCCAGAGAACGTCGCCTCCCGGGGAGGGTACCGCATCAAGTTCTATGCACCGGAGGCGTTCGACGGCTCTTTAACCGCAGAGTTTGCGATCGTTTAGGCGACCGTCGCAACCGGAGTCTTGCGTCTCCTGTGACGAGATAGAGATTCGTTATAGGAGACGCTCGAAGCGCTGCAGCGCGAATCGAGGGTCGAATTACCAGCGAACTTCTTGCCCCATCCCCCATTTTTCGGCATTTCTCAATGCAAGCGTGGTAGCAACCGAATCTTGCCCTCTTACATCCATAAGCAATTTCGCCGATCTCTAGCGTGGATGTGCTCTTCGACGACTTACTCCAGCCCCGTGGGCAGTCTGGATCGAAGATCTTGAAGGTATCCGAGCGCCAAAACCGATATAATGGATTAACATGACGAGGATAGGATTATGTCAATGACATACATCAGGATCCTTTTTTCAGCCCTTTTGACCGCCTGCTTGGTCGGCAATGCGGTGGCATCGGAGGCCTCGGCTGAGGCTCAGAGTCCTTATTTGACCCCGATAGCCAACGGCAGCACCAAAGAGGATCTGGTATCCTTTTTGGACGAAGCAAAAGAGTACGTTCTGAATAACGGCAGGGATGAGGGGCTTGCGGCCTTCAGCGATCCCGCCGGGGAGTTTGTAAGAGGCGACCTCTACGTCTTCGCCTACGACTTCAACGGCACGCTCCTCGCCCACCCCTACCTGCCGGAGCTTGTGGGCAGAAACAACCTCGATCTGGTCGACCCTAACGGCGTTCCCATGATCGAGAACTTGATGGAGGTGGCAAAGCTGGGCGAGGGTCTCCTTTACAACGTTTATCCAAACCCTGTCCAGGAGAATGCAGAGGAGCTGAAGCTCGTCCGGGCCCTCAAGGTGGACGACGATCTCTGGATAGGCTCGGGAATCTACCTGGTGGCCCAGCCGCCCCGCTTCAGCCCGGAGGATCGAGAGGTTCTGAGGGCGTTTGTTGATGAGGCACGGAACTACTCCGTCGAGAACGGTAAGGAGAGCGCCCTTGAGGTCTTCAACGACCCGGCAGGGGAGTTCGTTAGAGGAGATCTCTACATATTCGCTTACGACTTCAACGGCACCACCCTCGCTCTACCCTTCCAGCCCGAGCTCGTCGGTCAAAATAGGATCGAGGTTGAAGACGCCAACGGAGTCGCCTTCGTCAAGGATTTCGTCTCCATTGCCAGGAGCGGTGGCGGCGAGTCCTACTACATCTACCCAAATCCCGCAGATAATATGACAGAGGAGCTGAAGCTCAGCCGCGTTACGAAGGTGGACGAGACCTGGTGGCTGGGTGCGGGGATCTACGGCTCTCGCGCCTCGACTGAGAACCTGTCCGAGAAGAAGCCCACAAACAGGGAGGAGCTGAAAAACTTCGTCGATGAGGCGGCAAGCTACGCTCTTGTGGTGGGAAGAGAGAAGGCTGTGGCCGAGTTCATGAACACTGAAGGCCCCTGGGTCTTGGATGAGGTTTACATCTTCGCCGAGGACTTCAACGGAACCGCCCTTGTCCTGCCATACCTCCCCTCGGCGGTGGGAACAAACCGGCTGGACATCCAAGACGAGCGGGGAGTTTACATAAACCAGGATATGAGATCCATCGCTCTGAACGATGGCAGCGATTTCTACGAGTACCGCTGGACTAACCCCATCACCAACCAGACAGAGCCCAAGGTCAGCTATGTGACGAAGGTGGACGAAACCTGGTGGCTCGGGGCCGGGATATACGAGTCGTAGCCTGGAGGATTCATCCCAACTTTTTAACGGAAATTCCTATTAAATTTATCTTTTATCGAAAAAATTGACGATGCGAAGAAAAACGGGGGATAATCCATGATCGAGATTCTCAGAAAGAGAAGAAGCATCAGAAAGTACAAAGACGAAGATATCAAGCCCGAGATCGTAGAGCTCTTGAGGGAGGCGGCCTTGCGCTCTCCCACCTCCAGAAACTTCCGGCCCTGGAGGTTCGTCTTCGTAGAGGATCGATCGAAGCTTGAGGCCCTATCCAGGGCAAAGACAAGCGGCTCGTCATTTCTCGCAGGAGCGCGGCTGGGGGTGATAGTCTGCGCCGACGAGGGCGAGTCGGACGTATGGATTGAGGACTGCTCCATCGCCTCGATCATCCTGCAGCTCGCAGGCCAGAGCCTGGGGCTTGGGTCCTGCTGGATCCAGATAAGAAGGAGAATGCACGACGATTCAAAAACCTCGGAGGATTACGTCCGGTCAGTCCTCGGCCTTTCCGAGAAGATGAAGGTCGAGTCGATAATCGCCTTCGGCTATCCTGACGAGGAGAAGGCCCCGGTCCCGGACGAGGATCTCCAGCGCGAGAAGATCCTATCGGGCTGAGGATGGAAAAAAAATTCGGTCCGCCTCAATCTACGACCGAAAGGGAGATACTCGCCCCCGCCTGTTCGATCTTCATGAAGGTCGGACGAAAGCCGAAGCCCGAGTCCCCCGAGGAGATGAGCCTCATCCATCACGCCCTCGAAAACCCGATCAGGAGGAGGATGATCATTCTGATGGTGGAAGGGTGCCTTTCGGTCCAAGAAATCGCCGAGGTCGTCGGGCCGAAGATGCTGGACTACCACCTCCACAGGCTGGAGCTGGCGGGGCTGATCGAGGTCGAGGATGGCAAAATCGTCCTGACTGAGTCGGGAAAGTCCTACGGCGTTTTCGTCAAGTCCCAGGTCGAGAAGGGCTCTTGGTGAGCCATCTCCGTCGGCCTATCAGGCTTCTCAAAAAAATGTCGGGGTCATCAGAAACCCTCCCTCAACCCGATTCGAATGTGCTTAGTCTCCATGTACTCCTCCAGGGCAGCTCGGGATCGCTCGCGACCGAGGCCGCTCTCCTTCCACCCGCCGAAGGGGGCCTGGGGGACGATGACGCTGCTCGTATTGACCCCGACGCTTCCGGCCTCAAGCCTCTCCGCGAACCGGAGCGCCGTCGTCATATCCTCGGTGAAGACGTAGGCCGCCAGGCCGTACCGGGAGTCGTTAGCGAGCCTCAAAGCCTCCTCATCGCTCGAAAACCTCATCATCGGAGCCACCGGCCCGAAGGTCTCCTCTCTCATTATCCTCATCGAGTGGTCCATCCGGTCGAGGACCGTTGGGAGGAAGAAGAAGCCACGGCAAAACTTTTCGCCCTCGGGCTCGTGGCCGCCGCATAGGACGGTTGCGCCCTTATCGAGGGCGTCGGCTATGTGATCTTTCGTCTTCTGCCTCTGGGCCTCGCTGAACATCGGCCCTAAGTCGACGTCCGGATCGAGACCGTCTCCGATCCTGAGCTTCCCGGTCTTTTTCACGAGCCTTTCGGCGAACTCCTCGGCAACGGCCTCGTGGACGTAGATCCTGTTGACGCTGATGCAGATCTGGCCCATGTTCGAAAACGCCCTCTGGACGCAGGACTCTGCCGCCTCATCGATGTTGGCGTCCTCGCAGACGATTGCGGGCGAGTGGCCCCCAAGCTCCAGGGAGAGCCGCTTGATGTGTTGGGCCGCCCGCTCCATGATCTCCTTTCCCGTCGTCGTCTCCCCTGTGAAGGATACTTTTCGGGAGATGGAGCTCTCCACCAGCTCTGCGCCGACCTCCAGGCCGGATCCGTGGACGAGGTTGAGAACTCCTGAGGGAAGGCCCGCCTCGGCTACCGCCATCACGAACTCGGTGGCGGCAAGAGGCGCCCGGCTCGAGGGCTTGGCGACGACGGTGCAGCCCGCGGCGAGGGCGGGCGCAAGCTTCCAGGAGAGAAGGTCGACGGGATAGTTCCAGGGGGATATGACGGCGGCTACGCCCAAAGGCTGCCTTATGACGAGGCTTCTGCTCCTCTCGCTCGCTGAGGGGACAAGCTCCCCGAAGTTCCTCATGCCCTCTTCGGCGTAGTAGTCGAGAGCCTCGGCCGAGGACAGAACCTCCCCTTTCGCGCGCCTCAGGGGCTTACCCTGCTCCATGGTCAGAAGGCGGGCGATCTCATCAGACCTATTCCGGACCAGGTCCGCTCCGCGGTGGAGGACCTCCCCCCTTTTTTTGGGATCGGTTCTGGACCATCCGGGAAAGGCCCTCTCTGCAGCCTCCAGGGCGAGCTTCGCATCCTCGCGCCCGCCCAGGGAGACCTCGGCCAAAGGCTCCTGATTTACTGGGTTTAGGATCACGGCCGCCTTTCCGGCTGTCGACTCCACGATCTGCCCGTCGATCAACATTTTGAAACGCTTCATGAGATCCCTCCTCGACTACTTCAATTTTGAGATGCACCGATTTAGACGTTCCCGAAAATGAATGTGCTAACATCACTGCATCGAAGTTAGCGCTTGTGAAAACCTTCTTAAACCTTCTGACCCAAAATAAAGGGCGAGGAGGGTCCTTTGCTTGGAGATGGTTACAAGATCGATATCCGACCCAGAGCTTTTGAGGCAGATCGTGAGGGTCGTCCCCTCTCACGGGTATTTGAGCACCGGAGCCTTCGTCGGGATCCAGATATTCAACATCGCCAGACGCGCTCTGGGATTTTCCGAGGGTGAGAGGCTTTTCGTCACCTGTGAAACTTTTAGCTGCATGCCCGACGCCTTTCAGGTCCTGGGCGGCTGTACCATCGGAAACAAGGGCCTTTGGATCGAGGACCTCGGCAAGATGGCAGCGACGATCTCCAAGCGGGCTCCGCGGGGCGCGACTAGGATCGAGGGGGTTAGGATAGTCCTCGACCCCGCCAAGACCGCCTCCTATCCAAGGCTTCACACCTGGTACATGAATACCGAAAAGGTCCCCCACGAGGAGGCGATCTCTGACCTGAATCGGGCCGAAGATGGGGTTTACACCTGGGAGATGGTGGAGGTCGAGGTGGCTGAAAAACCGAAGAAGAGGATTGCAATATGCAAAAACTGCTGCGAGAGCTTCGTTCTATGGGGAGATGAGAGGCTTTGCAGAAGCTGCGCTGAAGGATCGAGCTGAAATATCGATTTGACGGGGATTTGATGAGAGAGGTATTACTGGAGCAGAGGGAGGATAAGTCGCACGCATATTTTCCCGATAAGTGCATAGGGTGTGCAACCTGCGTTGCTGCCTGTCCCAAGGGAGAGCTTGTGATAGGCTCCGTGGGCGCTGTGGCCAGAGGGCTCATAGACAAGGACTTCATCGAGAAGCGTTCCGAAGCCTGCGTCTTCTGCGGGATCTGTGCCAAGGCCTGTCCCACGGGAGCCTTGGCCGTCAGAAAGGCGGAAAAAGAGGGAGCAAAGGAGACGCCAGAGGAGGGGGGAGAGTCCTATATCCACAAGGCGATCGGGCCTACGCTCATTGACGAGAGCTGCGTTCACTGCGGCCTCTGCGTCGAGGTCTGCCCGCGGGGCTGCATAGAAGTCACGGACCGAGAGCTCGCCCAGGATGGAAGCCTCAAGGTGGAGGGAAAGACCGTCGTCGACCAGGAGGCTTGCGTTCACTGCGGCTGGTGTGAAGCGGTCTGTCCCGTCGACGCCATCAGCGTGAAGAAACCCTTTTCAGGCAACTTCTTCCGGGACGAACTGGTCTGCCAAGCCTGCAGGACCTGCATCGACACCTGCCCCTGCAACGCCCTCTTCAACCGTGATTGGGGGCCCGGCGAGATCGTCGAGAAGGTGACCCACAGGAAAGACGCCTGCATCTACTGTGGAGCCTGCTCCGTTGCCTGTCCCGTGGGGGCGATAACCGTCGAGAAGACGGCGATCCTCCCTGAGATGAAGAAGAAGGGGCTAGAGAAGAGGATTTTGGGGAGGGCCCCCAGGCCCACCCTGACATCGACGCTGATGACTGACAGGGACGCCTGCCTCGGCTGCGGAAACTGCGTCATCGTCTGTCCCGTGAACGCCATCTCCGACCCCTACCTGGCGGCGGGCCACCTTAACGAGCTTGACAAAAAGCCCCTCCTGGAGGTGGTGAACGGCGCGGTCGTGGTGGTAAACCAGGAGACTTGCGGCTCCTGTGCCACCTGCAGCCTGATTTGCCCGACCGAGGCGATATGGCTTGAGAGAAGGGAGGTTGTCTGATGCCGACTATGGTCATCAAGAACGGGTCCGTCTTCGACCCCCTGAACGGGATCGACGGTGAGGTGATGGACGTCTTCATAAAGGACGGAAAGGTCGTAAGGGACCTCTCAGACTCAGATCTTAAAAATGCCGACGTGATCGACGCTCGGGGAAAGACGGTGATGCCCGGTGGCGTCGACTCTCACGCCCACGTAGCCGGGGCGAAGGTGAACGCCGGCCGATTGATGCGCCCCGAAGACCACATCGGCTCCGTCCGACCGAGGACGGAGATAACCCACTCGGGCTCGGGCTACACCGTCCCTTCCGTATACAAGCAGGGCTACGACTACTCGGCGATGGGCTACACCACCGTCTTTGAGGCGGCTATGCCCCCCCTCGAGGCCCGGCACACCCACGAGGTGATGAGGTCGACGCCGATGCTCGACATGGGTGCCTACCTCGTCCTTGGAAACAACTGGTTTTTGATGCGCTACCTCCACCAGGGTGAGATCGAAAAGGCCGCAGCCTACGTCGCCTGGATGATGAAGACCCACAAGGCCTACGGAATCAAGTGCGTAAACCCGGCCGGGGTCGAGAACTGGGGATGGGGTAAAAACGTCCACTCCCTCGACGAGCCGAACATCCACTTCGAGGTGACGTCAAGAGAGGTGATCCACGGCCTCGCCGAGGTGAACGAGGTCCTGGGGATGCCGATATCCCTCCACCTTCACGCAAACAACCTCGGCCATCCCGGAAACTGGGAGATCACAAAAGACTCCCTCGCCGTCCCATCGGATGTCAACCCCTCCCAGAAGATGGACGTCGAGTGGGCCGAGACGAAGATGGACCCGCGTCGGAGCCAGAGCGTATACCTCGCCCACGCCCAGTTCAGCGCATTCGGCGGTACGAGCTGGAGGGACTTTGAGTCCGGAGCCGACGGCCTTGCCAAATACGTAAACAAGTCAGACCACGTGGTCATCGACAATGGGGCCGTCCCTTTCGGACCCGCCACCTGCATGACCGGTGACGGTCCATCGATCCACGACCTCTACGTCCTCGCCGGGATCGGAGGGCAAAAGTGGTCGAATACCGACGTCGAGCTGGAATGCGGATCAGGGGTGATCCCCTTCACCTACCTCAAGGCAAATCCCATAAGTGCAGTCCAATGGGCGATAGGCCTGGAGATGCTCCTCCTGGTTGACGACCCCTGGAAAACGATCATGACCACAGACCACCCCAACGGCGGGGTCTTCACAAAGTACCCCCAGGTGATAGCCTGGCTTATGTCGAGGCGGGCGAGAGACAACACCGCCGCCGAGTGCCACAAGTGGGGGTACGATCGCTCCAGCCTCGGCGGCGTCGATAGAGAGATGAGCCTCTTTGAGATTGCGATCCTCACCAGGGCTAACCCTGCCAGGACGATCGGGATGGCTCATCGGAAGGGCCATCTGGGGGCCGGAGCCGACGGCGACGTTGCCGTATACGACATCGATCCCGAGAGACTCAATCCCGACGATCACGAGAATATCATCAGTGCCTTCGGACGGGCCGATTACACCATAAAGGATGGGCAGGTCGTCGCCCGGCAGGGCGAGGTCGTCGCCGTCCCCGAGGCAAGAAGGTACTTCTGCGAGCCGAAAATCGATGAGGGTCTGGCGAAAGACATGATGGCCGACGTAAAAGAGTGGTTCAAGTACTACACCATCGGCTTTGCGAACTACCCTGTGCCGGAGAAGTACCTGAGAAACCCGGAGCCGATAATCGTCAACGGGCCTGCCTGGGCCCAGGGGAGGAGGTGATGGCTTTGACCAGAAAAGTCAAGCTCACGCCCAATGGCGAGATCGGCGTCATGGTCGAGGCTGAATTGATATCTCCCGATTCCTTCGCCGGAAAGTCGGAAGCTGAGATCGGGGGCCTAACTGTCTGGCAGGGGCCAAGAGAGGCATCTCTAGCCGAGTTCTTCGATCTGGTGGCAGTGGTCGAGGAAGGGCCGGTGGAAGGAGACGGACTCGTCGATATCCTCATCGATGGAGACGTCTCCCGGGTCAAGAGGATCGGTCAGAGGATGACAAAAGGGAGAATCGAGATCAAGGGCTCAGCCGGGATGCATCTGGGCTCTGAGATGGCCGGAGGCGAGATCCTGGTGAGGGGTAACGCTGGCCCCTGGGCCGGGATGAACATGAGGGGAGGAAAAATCGAGGTCGGAGGGAATGTCGGAGACCACGCGGGATCCGCCTATCGGGGTAGCTGGCGCGGCATGTCCGGCGGAAAGATTCTGGTCCACGGGAATGCAAGAAGCCAGCTTGGGGGTGGCATGAGTGGAGGCGAGATCGTGGTGGAGGGATCGGTCGAGAACTTCTGCGGGATTCGCCAGAACGGCGGCCTGATCGTGGTTGAAGGAGACGCCGTTCGAGGGGTCGGAGCCGAGATGATAGGGGGATCGATCGCGGTTTTGGGAAAGATCTGCCAGTTCACCCCCGGTTTCGTCGCAAACGGCACCGAACAGGACCCCGCCCTCGGCGAGAGGAAGATCGAGGGCGAGTTTGCCAAGTTCCTCGGTGATTACGCCATAAGCAAGAATCCGAAAGGCGTCCTGTACGTCAAGGAGGCGATGATATGAGCCTGGTTGTCAAATTGAATACCGGCAGCACCATCGACGAGGGAAGGCTCGCCAAGGGCGGAGACAAGCTCACCGAGGATTACACGATGGAGTGCGCCGTCTGCACCGTCAGCCCGGAGGATTTCGCGGCCCTGGGACGGCCCGAAAAGGTGAGTGTGTCGACGAAGGAAGGAAAGCGCCGGGTTTCGGTCTATGCCAGGGAGGACGGTTCGGTCCCGCCGGGCCAGGTCTTCATGCCACGGGCGATCTGGGCGAACGTCGTCGTCGACCCCGAGACCTTCTCGACGGGCTCGCCCCTTTACAAGGGCAGTCCTGTCCTGATCGAGCCCTCCGAGGAGGAGGTACTGAGCGCTGCCGAGATATCGAAGATGATGCTGAGGAGGGGGTGAAAGTGGTCCATAAAAACGTCGTCTGCCCCGTCTGCGGCGCCTCCTGCGACGATGTCCAGGTCGAGCTGGACGGCGAGCTTCTGACGGTTAAGAACGCCTGCAAGATGGGAAACGCCAAGTTCCAGGAGCTGGTGAGCGCCCACAGGATTCGTGAGCCTATGATGACCAAAGGAGGCGAGCAGAGGGCCGTCTCCTGGAAAGAGGCGATCGAGAGGTCTGCCGAGATCCTGGCCGAATCGAAGCGTCCCCTCCTATTCATGGGGAGCGAGACCTCCTGCGAGGCGATGGAGGTGGGCCTTCATCTGGGCGAATACCTGGGGGCCGTCGTCGACTCCAACTCCACGGTCTGCCACGGCCCCACGGCCATGGGGATCCAAGAGGCGGGAAGGGTCGGGGCCACGGCGGGAAACAGCAAGATCAGAGGCGACCTCGCCGTCTACTGGGGGTCAAACCCCCTGGAGTCGATGCCTCGGCACATGTCCCGCTACGCGGTATACCCGAGGGGCCACTGGACCCGGCGGGGGAGGTTTGATCGGACGGTGATCACCGTCGACCCCCGAAGGTCGCCGACGGCCGAAAACTCCGACCTTCACGTCCAGCTGAAGCCCAACTCCGATTACGAGCTTCTATCGGCCCTTCTCACCCTCCTTCATGGAAGGCGGCCTCACCCAACCGTCGAGGAAGTGACGGGCGTTCCCATATCCGTCATGGAGGAGATGCTGGATATGATGAAGAGGTGCAACTTCGGAACGATCTACGTCGGCCTCGGGATCGCCTCCTCCTACGGAAAACACAGAAACGCCGAGCTCGCCTTCAACCTCGTAAAAGAGCTGAACGGTCACACCAAGTTCGTCATCGGGGCCCTGCGGGGCCACTGCAACGTCGCCGGGTTCAACCAGCTGGCATCCTACCTCTACGGCTACCCTTTCGGCCTCGACTTCGCAAGAGGCTACCCTCGGTACAACCCCGGCGAGTTCACGGCCGTGGACCTCCTGCGGGAAAAGGACGTGGACTCGGCTCTCGTCCTCTCCGCGGACCTCGCATCCCACTTTCCGGCGCCTTGCGCGGAGTACCTGGCCGAGATCCCGACGATCTGCATCGACATCGCCCCCTGCCCCACGACCCTCGTCTCAGAGGTGGTGCTTCCGGGAGTTATCGACGCCATGGAGTGCGACGGAACGTTCTATAGGCTCGATGACGTCCCCGTCTACTTCAGGCCGTTCACGTCCTCACCCTTCTCCTTCACCGAGAGCAACGAGGACACCCTGAAGCAGATCTTCGAACGGGTTAAGGAGCTTAGGTGAGGGGTAGGCTTGAAAAGACGGTAGATCGGCTGGGGTGAAGGATGAAAGAGAGCTGGCACGCCGACCGGATCGAAAGGTCGGAAGAGTTCTGGAGGGAGGAGCGGCTCGATCCAGCCGCCGCCTTTCAGACGGCAAAGTGCATCGAGATCTCTGCCTCCGAGAGGCGGTGCCTGGAGGTGGACGTCTCCATCGAAGCGAGGACTGAGATCGTTCTCGATGAGACGACCGTGGCGGACCTATTCTGTCTTCCATCAGAGCAGGAAGAGCTGGCCGTCGGTTATCTCGTATGCGAGGGACTGATTGCGGGTCCCGAGGATCTCGTCTCGATCAGGAAGGAGGACAAAGCCCTGATCTGCAAGATCGGCGGCCGAAAGTTCCAAAAAGACGTTCGCCCGATCGTCTCGGACCTGAGGATTAATCCAGAGGCAGTCTTCAAAGCTTTGGACATGCTCAACGAGGGCGCCCACCTCTGGAGGAGGACCGGGGGGACCCACTCGGCCCTTGTCCTTCGTGAGGACGGCACCATCGCCTCCTTCTGCGAGGATGTGAGCCGATCCTCGGCGGTGGACAAGGCGGTGGGCGCGGCCCTGCTGGCAGGAGCCGATCTGTCCAGATGCGCCCTGACGACGACGGGAAGGCTCTCTTCGGTGATGGTCTCCAAAGCTGCAAGGGCCGGTCTTCCCATCCTCGTCAGCAGGGCGGCCCCTTTGAACACCGGAATCGATCTCGCTAAGAGGCTTGGGATGACCTTTGTCGCCTTCGCCAGGAGGCCGAACCTCTACGTCTACTCCGGCGAGGAGAGGATCTCGTATGAAAAGTGATGAGGCCGGAAGAACGGATCTGCTGGAGCTCGCAAGAGCGCGGCTCATCGCTGAGCTGGACCGGTGGTGCGAAAAGAACGGCGTTTTGAGGTGCGAGCTTGACGACCGGGTGGTGGCGACCCGGCCCCTGAGCACCTTTGAAGCGATCGGAACTCCTGAAAGAGACGACTTTCCCCTGCTGAGGGGAAAGGAGGTTTTGATGCAGGCGAATTATCGAGGGTCCCTGGGGCAGGCCTTCACCTCCGCTGCCGGCGTCTTCAGCGGAACTCTGGAGCAGGTGCTAAAGCTGCCCCTGAAGAGCGGTTTCGAGCGGGCCATCCTCGTCTCCACCATCAACGCCGTTTTGCGAAACCTGGGGCTTGTGGAGGGGACGGTCCACTGCAGGGATGCAGGTCCCGGCGACTGTGCCGCTGCTCTAGGCCAATGGGTAAAGGAACTGGGCCTAGATCGGGTGGGGCTTGTCGGGATGCAGCCCGCCCTCCTCTCGGCTCTGGTGGACGCTCTGGGGCCCGGAAATGTCATGGTCTCAGACCTCGCCTGCGCTGGCGAGGTTCGTTTCAGGGTCGAGGTCTCAGACGGGATGAACCCTGAACCACTATTCGAGAGGTGCCCCCTCGTTTTGATCACGGGCACAACCCTCGTCAACGGCACCATAGACGGTCTTCTGGATATGGCGGACCGATTTGGATGCAGGATCGTCTTCTACGGTACGTCCATCGCCGGGGCGGCTCACCTTCTGGAGCTTGAGAGATGGTGCAGATGCTCTGAGTAATTTTTGGATCGGACCAAGCGACACCGTGAAATCCCACTTCTCGAAATCCTGGAGCGAGGCGAACCGAGTTGACGAAAGATAGATCCATCTTGGTGACGGGCGGCGCAGGCTTCATAGGAAGCCACCTCGTCGATAAGCTCATCGAATCGAACAGGGTCACGGTCCTGGACAACTTCAGCTCCGGAAAGATGGAGTTTGTTGAGAATCACATCTCAAACCCGAACTTCAGCCTGATCGAGGCTGACCTTCTGGACCAAGAGGCCATCGAGGCCGCCCTCGAGGGCAAAGATCTCGTCTTCCACCTGGCCGCAAACCCGGACGTCAAGATCGGGGCCGAAGATACCCGGACCCACCTGGACCAGAACGTCATCGCCACCTACAACGTCCTCGAATCGATGCGAAAGAAGGGCGTTTTGGAGATTTGCTTCACCTCCACATCCACCGTCTACGGCGAGGCGAGGATCGTTCCGACCCCCGAAGATTACGGGCCGCTTCTGCCGATATCCCTGTACGGCGCATCGAAGCTCGCCTGCGAGGCCCTAATATCCGCTTACTGCCACACCTTCGAGATGAGGTCCTGGATATACAGGTTCGCCAACATCGTCGGCGAGAGGGGGACCCACGGGGTCCTCGTCGACTTCATAAATAAGCTGGAGAAAAATCCGAATGAGCTGGAGATCCTTGGTTCGGGAAGGCAACGGAAGTCGTACCTCGAAGTCCACGACTGCGTCGATGCGATGATCTTATCCCTCGAACGTTCCCGCGATCTGGTCAACGCCTTCAACATAGGATCTTTCGACTCGGTGGACGTGACAGAGATAGCGGACGTGGTGGTCGAGAAGATGAACCTCGATGACGTCAAGTACAGATACACTGGCGGGATCGAAGGTCGCGGCTGGAAAGGTGACGTGAAGACGATGCTCCTTTCGATCGAGGCCATGGAGAAGCTCGGCTGGAAGCCGAATCACAACTCCAGGCAATCCATCGAGGCGGCCGTGGAGGCGCTCTTGAACAGCCGCTGAAAAGGGAGCTTGCCTGAAAAACAAATTCTAAAAAATGTGAACGCTTCATCAATGAACGCTTCATCAACCTGTCAGTGTTAAAAGAGGTCGTTACGGCAGGATCTTAATCCTCAGCTTTGAGAAGTCCTCTTTTACGTCCACCTTGATCCCCATCTTGGAGAATATGTCCTCCAGCTCCGTTTTGACAAACTTCTTCGGTATATCGTACCCGAGGAGGAGGGTGAAGTCGGTCTCGGAAGTTCTGCTCAGCTTGAAGAGGTTGCAGAGTTCAAGCCTCCTCAGAACCGTCTCGGCCTTGTGATTTTTGTGCTTGAACTCCTCAGCGTGAGCCTGGGACACCTTCTGGTGCATCTCCCAGAACGTATCCTTGTCCGGGTGGCTCTCTATGAAGCTGAGAAAGAGTATCCAGTGGTCGATGTCGAGGATTATGTGCTCGCCGACGGAGAGCATCTCGGAGTAGGCGTAGATCTTCTCCTCGTCGACAGAGTCGAAGAGAGCCTTGTGCTTGCTGTAGAACTTCAGAGCCTCTCGCATCAGTTCGCTCTGAGATATCCCCAGATCCTCCCTCATCTCTCGGAACAGTTTTGCGGCCTCTGCATCCAGGGCGATCGTGACTCTCTCCGGCGCTTTTGCCATAGCGGAATTCCTTTCCCATTGCATGTATTTTACCTTTTTTGTGCATCCGAATCAGTATTAAAAAATTCATCTCATTCTGATCCCTTCACAATTATTGTGAATACGTCCTAAACAGATATAAATAGTTTTGAGCTAAGGTTGTATTCATGGGATCTTTGGCAAAGAAACAAAAAGTGTTTGAGGCGATCGAGGCGAGCGGCGTCAAGTTCGTCCGATTGTGGTTCACAGACATACTGGGCCTTCCCAAGAGCTTTGCGATATCCCCCTCGGAACTAGATGGCGCTTTTGAAGAAGGGATGGGCTTTGACGGCTCATCGATCCAGGGCTTCGCCAGGATCGAAGAGAGCGACATGGTCGCCATGCCCGACCCCGACACCTTCCAGATCCTTCCGTGGAGGGCGAAGGAAGGCCAGAACGTGGGCAGGATGTTCTGCGACATCCTCCAGCCCGATGGAACCCCCTACGAGGGCGATCCGAGGTACGTCCTGAAGAGGAACCTAGCGGAGCTAAAGGATATGGGCTACGATCTCTACGTGGGCCCGGAGCTTGAGTACTTCTACTTCAAAGACGACAAGTCCACCGAAGTTCTCGACAGGGGCGGCTACTTCGACGCCATGACCACCATGGACGCTGCAAGCAACCTGAGGCGCGACACGATCCTGACTTTGGAGTCGATGGGGATCAACGTAGAGTACAGCCACCACGAGGTTGCCCCCTCTCAGCACGAGATTGATCTCCGCTACCAGGAGGCCTTGAGGATGGCCGACATCGTGATGACCTACAGGATCGTCGTCAAGGAGATCGCCCAGCAGTACGGCTACTACGCGACTTTCATGCCCAAGCCGATCTTCGGCGAGAACGGAACGGGGATGCACGTCCACCAGTCCCTCTTCAAAGGGGGAAGGAACGCCTTTTTCGATGCCGACGACAAGTACAACCTCTCAGATCTAGGAAAGCACTACATAGCGGGCCTTCTCAAGAACGCTCCCGTGATCACGGCGGTCACCAACCAGTGGGTCAACTCCTACAA
>DAQG01000005.1 GCA_002502785.1 Methanothrix harundinacea
AAAATCTGGAGAGGGGTATAAATTATAGCATGATATACCTCTATATATCCAAAATTAGTCTTGATACGAATATCGCCCTAGCCTTCAAAAGTTAATATTATTTTGCATTCTTTCTTTTCTCCATTTGGTGAAAGGCCGTCCCATAAATCTTTAGCATTGTCTTTAGCTGTTTGAAATCCTAACAATAGAAGATCATTGGGTGATAATTTTCTACCGTATCTATTTATATATAGTTTTGTTTCTGGTGTAATCCCAGAATTATCGTTTTAAATCTATTAAATTCTCCCTCATCTGGAGTATTCAGCTCAACTTTGTATATCCTAAAATTAGGTCGATTGAAATATAAATACTTAAAACTAAACCAATGGGAAATCTCTTGATAATCTATTTCAGCCATAGTTCTTAATGTGATACCCTTCGCCTCTGCTTTTGTTATTGCTGGGCCAGAGAATCCTGTTGATGATACTGCTAAAACTTTATCAGCACCAACACTGTCTCTTTTCGTTGCTAACTCCTCAATCCATTTAACATCTTGAACCTTATGGCTATAGTCTCGGCATTCTACTACTACTAAGATTTCGGATGATCCGATTTGACTTCTAAGTGAAATATCAATCTCTCGTGGTTCTCCTGTGTCTTTGTCAGGTATATAATCAGGAGATGTGATCGCAACGCCCTTCGGCCCCAAGAGTCCCTCAAAATTCGACACTAGTTTCTCTAGATCTCGGCCTTTTCTCGTCATACGACTAATTGGACTTAATGCATTCTATATTAAATAATCATGTGGCTATCCGTAGATGAATTGCGGGCAGATATTGCGAAGCTCGGTGAAGCCGATACCCGCTTCTGGCAGTTTGCCAGGCTTAGGCCTCATCTTTGCTCCCTCACGAAGACCGTCCTCCCGTCGTACCTGATTCGGAGGATCCGGTGGTAGGGTATCATCGTCTCGCCGTAGGTGAAAAAAGACCTGCCGAGGGAGATCTCGCTCGCCCTGATGGTGATCTTGTCCTTCGGCGCTCCCCGGTGGAGGACGTCGATCTCGCACTTCTCCATATCCAGGCCCCGCCACTTGATCTCGTTTAAGATATGCCTGGGGTGTCTTCCCTCCGGCTCGAAATCTGCCAAAATCAGATCCCCTCGTTCTCGTCTCCTTTTTCTCTTCTTCGTTTTCTCGTGTCCTCTTTCTCTTCTCCTCGCCCTCTTCTTCACCCTCTCCTTCTTTTGCTCCTCCTATTTTTCACCAGCCCTTGAGAAAGCCTTTTTAGGGGATCGGGCTATTCGTCCTCTCATTCTCTTTACATCGGACTTGATCGACATGTTCCCCGAGGACGCTTACAACCTGGACTTCTTCAAAGAGGAGGGCTTTCACCGCAAAACCTGCGAGAAATGCGGCGGCCGTTTCTGGACGAGAGACCCGGCCAGGACCACCTGCGGAGACCCTCCCTGCGACCCCTACACCTTCATAGGTTCCCCGGTCTTCAAGCGAGAGATCGAGCTGGACGAGATGCGCGAGCACTACCTCTCCTTCTTCGAGGAGAAGGGCCACACCCGGATCAAAAGGTACCCGGTCATCGCCCGGTGGAGAGACGACATCTACCTCACCATAGCCTCCATCGCCGACTTTCAGCCCTTCATCACCTCGGGGCTCGTCCCGCCGCCCGCAAACCCCCTCACCGTCTCCCAGCCCTGCATCAGGCTCGACGACCTCGACTCCGTCGGTAGGAGCGGCCGTCACCTCACCACCTTCGAGATGATGGCCCACCACGTCTTCAACACCCCGGAGAAGGAGATCTACTGGAAGGACAGGACCGTCGCCCTCTGCGACGAGCTTCTCCTGGGCCTGGGCGCAGACCCTCTTGCAGTGACCTACAAGGAGTCGCCCTGGGCCGGCGGTGGAAACGCAGGCCCCAGCGTCGAGGTGATGATGGGGGGCCTGGAGCTTGCAACCCTCGTCTTCATGGACATGAAGGTCTCGGCCAAGGGTGAGTACGAGATCAAGGGCGAGCGGTACTCGAAGATGCCAAACTACATCGTCGATACCGGCTACGGCCTTGAGAGGTTCGTCTGGGCCTCTAAGGGTTCACCCACCATCTACGACGCCATATTCCCCGACGTCGTAGATCACATATCAGAGCTTGCGGGGCTTGAGTCCTCCATCTCTGACGACGAAAGGTCACGCATTTTGGCCCACAACGCCCGCCTTGCGGGGATGGTGGACCTGGAGGATGCGAGCCTACGGGACCTGCGGGCGAAGATCGCCTCAGACATCGGCATCTCGGCGGAGAAGCTCGACGAGATAATAACGCCCCTCGAGCGGATATACGCAGTCGCAGATCACACAAGGTGTCTAGCCTACATGCTCGGTGACGGGATCATCCCCTCCAACGTCAAGGCCGGCTACCTTGCAAGGCTCGTGATCAGAAGGACCCTCAGACAGATGAAAGACCTCGGGATCGATCTCCCCCTCTCCGACCTCGTCTCGATGCAGCTGTCTAGGCTCGACTACTCAGACCTCGATGAGCGGCTCGACACCATTGTGGAGATCATGGACCAGGAGGAGGAAAGGTACGCCGAAACCCTGGAGAAGGGACGCAGGCTGGTGAAAAGGATCGCCGAGGGCTACGGGAAGAAGAACGAAAAGATACCCCTCTCGGAGATGATCTCCCTCTACGACTCCCACGGCATCCCGCCGGAGATTGCCCAGGAGGCAGCAATGGAGGCGGGCGTCGAGGTCGACCTTCCCGACAACTTCTACTCACGGGTTGCGAGCACCCACATCAAGTCTGAGAAGGAAGAGAAAGAAGAGGTGACGATCGACCTTCCTGAGACCCGTCGGATGTTCTACGAGCGGCCCATGGAGAGGAAGTTCAAGGCGAAGGTCCTCGATGTCGTCGACGGAAACGTGATCCTGGACCAGACCCTCTTCTACCCCGAAGGTGGCGGCCAGCCAGGAGACCGCGGCCTGATCAGAAAGGAATCGAAGGTTTTCCGGGTCTCCGACGTCCAGTCGGCAGGAAAGGTCGTTCTCCACAAGATAGACGAGGAGGAGTCTGCATCTGCAACAGCCGAGATCGAACCGGGAGACTCGATCGAGGGCGAGATCGACATGACTCGGAGGCTCGCCCACGCAAGACACCACACCGCGGCCCACATCATCCACGACTCGGCAAAGAAGGTTCTGGGAAGCCACATCTGGCAGGCCGGAGCCCAAAAGTGGGAGGACAGGGCGAGGCTCGACATCTCCCACTACAAGCGGATATCCCGGGACGAGCTGAAGGAGATCGAGATCATCGCCAACAGGACGGTGATGGAGAACGTGTCGATATCCACCGGCTGGCTGGAGCGGTCCGAGGCCGAGAAGAGGTTCGGCTTCGAGCTCTACCAGGGAGGAGTTCCCCCAGGAAAGAGCATCAGGGTCGTCCAGGTGGGATCGGACGTCGAGGCCTGCGCCGGGACCCACTGCACCAACACCGGGATGGTCGGGCCCATCAAGATCCTCAGGACCGAGAGGGTCCAGGACGGGGTCGAGAGGATCGAATTTGCGGCCGGGGAGGCCGCCGTCCTGAGGGGCCAAGAGAGAGACGACCTCCTCTTCGGTGCCTCAGACACTCTGAGCGTCCCGCCCGAGCAGCTCCCAAAGACCGCCTCCCGTTTCTTCGAGGAGTGGAAGGACCTGCGGAAGGAGACGGCCCGCCTCAAAGAGGACCTGGCGCGGGCCCAGATGGAGGGCTTGACCGGCAAGGCCGTCGAGGTCGCAGGTCTCTCGGTCGTCGTCCAGATCGTCGAGAACGCCGACGTCGAGGAGCTGATAAAGGCCGCCTCCATGATCTCGGGGAAGGATTACGTCGCCATCCTCGGAAGCGAGAAGGGCGGGGCTAAGATCGTCGCTGCCGTCGGTAAGACGGGTTTGGCCAGAGGCCTTGCGGCCGGGGAGATCGTCAAGGCCGCGACGAAGGTAGTGGGCGGCGGGGGTGGAGGAAAGCCCGAAATCGCCCAGGGAGGAGGCCCCCGGGCGGAGAAGCTGGCAGAGGCTTTGGTGGCGGGACTGGCAATGGTTCGGTCCGCCTCCAGGGCCTGAAATCTCTTTTTTTACTTTTGTTCCCTCTTCTAGGGAACGGCGCTGCCCAAAGGTCTCGGAAGAGGCGGTCGAAAACCCGTGGTTGTCTCGCGAGAGCCGGAGCTGAAGGTGGCAGCTATGGTCCGAAGTCGCAAACGAAAAGTCGTGATAAATCGTCGTTATCTGTGAGCTGCAACGTAGGTGAAGGGGTCGCGGTTCCGCCAGTACCTGGCCATGTATATCAGATCTGCCTGCATCTCCGAATCGTCCACCCCAAGCCTCATCATAATGGCTTTGATTTCACGGCGGCTGTAGCTGCTGCTGCACAAAAACTCGGCGACTATCTCCATGAGGTCTTTGTAAGATAGCTTCGCCTCGTCCTGAAAAACGTCTACGAGAAGCGAAAGGACAGGAGGGCTTAAGGAGTCGCAGTCGATCCTGATCCCCATCCTTTTGCTCACCACGTTCTCCAATCTTCTAAGGTCTTTAGCATCAAAACTGCCTTGTAGCATTTGCATGCACCCCCGAAATCCTTCATTTCGGGTCGTGTGGTGCGGGTCCAAATATCCAGTGTTCCGCACAAACCATTATCTAATGGCGTCAAGTTATTTATAACTTTCTTATATAAATTGGTATCAGCTTATAATATCAACAATGATTGAGGATTTCGAAGAGGATTTCGAAAAACCCCTATAATTCCCAAAATTTAGCCCATCCATATTTAAGGTGTATTTAAACGAAGGCACTCGACCGGAGGTTAATCGAAATCCTCCGAAAATCCTAATTATAGTAATGTTTAAATTGTATTAATAACAATTAATTATTATGAATACCTTTGCAGCCTGGGCTTTCCGAGAAGTTTACAGTAAGCAGAAATCTGAGAACCGCCTCTTGCAGATAGTTGATATCATAGACTGGAAGCCTATTCGCGAGCTACTTGAGGAGATGTACAAGAACAAAAGCGAGACAGGTGGTCGGCCTAATTGCGACGTCTTGATTATGTTGCGGATTCTGATACTTGAGGAATGGTACGGATTAAGCGACCTTGAAGTAGTGA
>DAQG01000097.1 GCA_002502785.1 Methanothrix harundinacea
CACATTCGGCACGCTGCCTTGATGCCTGGCATGAACTGGTTAGTAGCGGTCTCCATTTGCCCTAGAAGATCAGGACTAATAAGCTGGCCGTCTCTCAGTGCCATGTGGAATTTCAGAAGGTCTGCCGGAGTAGAAACGATTCCGCCACCGGCCCAATCTGAGCTGAGCGAGGTGAATTGACTGATCTCTGTATCATTCAGCCACGTCTTTTGGACGGGCTTCTTCGGCTGATTGGCGGGTTCGGAACGGAACATGAGATACGAGTCATTCATCTCCAAAGGTGTGAAGAACTCGTCATGAAGGTTTACATGAAACGGTTTGGATGTTACGTTCTCGATGATCCTCCCGAGTAGAACATAACCAGTGTCGGAGTAGTGGAAGACATCTCCAGGCTTGCCAACAGCGTGCTGATTATCCCTTGAGAAAGCTAGTAGCATCTCCGGGGTCCAATAGGTATCTGGATTGTCTAGGATCAACTCCAGAAATGGGGTACCGTTGATAACAGGGTCTTCGACATAGTCGGCCACTCCCGAAGTGTGGGTCAACAACTCCCTTATGGTAACTTGTTCTACGTAGTCTTTGCCTTCAAAGACAAAGAGATTCTCTAATGAGGTCTCCGGCAGATAGTCGACAATTGGGTCGTTAAGAGAAATCGCACCTCTCTCAGCAAGCATACATATCAGAGTAGCCGTGAAGACCTTCCCAATGCTCGCAGTATGGAATGGTACCTCTTTTCCACCCGGTGGATACTCATAAGAGACTCCCAGCTTCTCAGAGTGCAGTAGGACCTGCAGACTTGATCGGCCTTGGATCTGTTCCTCAATTCCCGCCAAGTACCGGTCCAGATGCACCTGGACAGAAAAGCACTGACCGTCGCCGGGATCTCGGAGTCTCTCCCCTTCGTCACCATGATCTTTGGCCTTCAAGTTAACTCTTAGTTGGCTGATAATGTCCCACGCTTCGTCCATTATTGCCGATATTACATCCCTGAATCCAACCATTGCTATGGCCCTGTGAGGTGTCACCACCTGATTGAGTGTTTGTCCTATGAACGGGCTTGGTGGCACCTCCGAAGGCGACGACTCACAGCAACCTCCAATGGGCAGTGCTACTAGAACGGCCAGCGCGGTTAGAAATGCTAGATTGGCTACCCTATTCATATCAACACCTATTGTGTTACTCCGCTCACTTCGTGCCCCCCAGGCGCCTCTATTTGCATATGTGAGACTTTGCCTCGGAGGGGTTGGCATCCCCAATTGCGAGTGCGTGACATGGGTTAAGGAACTGCCTGTCAGAGCTTCCCAGATCCTTTCATGCTCTAATGCTGGCAGATACTACCTTAAAAGGTTTAGGTCCTGTATCTTGTTCAATAGGCCGAACAGTGCTGCCTGGACCGGTACAGTCCGCCCCTAGCTCGATTGACGCCTGAGCCATTCCAGAATCATCTTGAGAGTCTCGTCATCCAGGCTCGTTTCAGGCGTGTTGTAGGCTGATGTGGCAGTCTCAGCTGTAAGCTCCTCGCGCGGTCTTGGTTCGTGTTTGAGGACGTGGTTGGCATTTTCGGGGTAGTAGAAGGATACGTTTGCCATCCCCTGTGATGCTTCTTCCAGTGCCCCACCGTCAAGTATCCAATCGGCTTGGATGTCCTTCTTGCCTATCACCACCAGCACTGGTACCGTGGTGTTTCGTATGTAGTCCGCGGGCCTGAAGGACCAGAATTCCCTGCTGAACGGCTGGTTGACGGGAGCGCTCAGACCTGCCACCAGGTTGTTGGCGAAGTCGGGCAGTCCTGGGTCCGGGACAAAGGGCAAACCTTCCTCAAATCTCTGGGTCAGCGCGTGATAGCGTGAGATCAGGTCGTCGCTATCTGGCTGGCCTGCCAACAGCGACACGACCTGGGAGTTGACTACGTCGCTGAGGGCACGTCCTGGCACCCCTGTCAAAATTATGCCCGCAAATGGGACTGCGTCGGGGTGAGTCTGATAGTAGAGGACGTGAATCGCTCCCTCGCTGCTGGTAAGCGCGAAAAGACGATCCGGGTCCACGTCTGAACGGTTGAGCAGGTGCGACACCGCACCCTTCACCTCATCGAAATGGCTTTCAAGGCTTATCTGGCCGGAGAGAAAGGCCATGTTCTTAACCGCGTGGGAACCGGAAGCGCGTTTGTCGTACCTTATGGTGACGTATCCGGAAGAGGCCAGCGCTTCTGCGAGGAGGCGGCCGCTACCATTCGTGCCGGACAGGAGCGGAGATTCCCAGTTCCTGTCGGTGGGACCCGATCCTGCTACCAGGACAACCCCCGGATACCTGCCCGGACAATCCGGGGCAGCGACGGTGGCATCAACCGTGGTCTGGCCAAGGGCCCATGAAACGTCTTCTGATTTCACCGCGAAAATGAACGGGTCGGGTGGTATCTCCGAATGCGACGACTCACAGGAACCTCCAATGGATAGTGCTACTAGAACGGCCAGCGTGATTGGACCTGTTACATTAACTCCTCTATTCATATCAGAACCTCTTGTCTTACTCTACTTACAGGGCACCACCAAGTTACAGTCAGGAGCCTAATTAATTTAATCCATTTTTATACTCAGATATTTCTCTGTGGTTGTTCTATGAAGTGCTGGAGGTGGTCGAGGATTGCCTGCTGAAAGATGACGCGGGAGAGTTCATCGCCGAAGGCGCGAGGTCCGACGTCGTCCACGACCTGCTCTCGCATTTAGCCGAGGAGATAATCCGGATGAACAGAGAGAAGCAGGAGGAGACCCTGAAGGCCAGGCGGGAGGCGATCCTCGCCATCGCCGAGAAATACGGGGTCCTAAACGTCCGGATCTTCGGTTCCGTCGCCTGCGGCGAGGCCGACGATGAGAGCGACCTCGACCTCCTGGTTGAGCCGATGCCGGGATTCACCCTCCTCAAAAGCTCGGCCATGACCCGAGAGCTGGAGGGGCTGCTGGGCCGAAGGGTCGACGTGGTGAGCGAACGGGGCCTTAGGGAGCGGATTCGTGACCGCGTTTTGAAGGACGCCATCCCCCTTTGAGGTCCTACAAGGTCAAGTACTCGCGTATTCCGACCTGGGACCCTGCTTTTGCCGCTTTCTCTGCGGACGTCAGAAGCTCCGATGCGACCTTTTCATCGACGTAAGCTCATGATCTTCTCCTCGATAAATTCGCGTCCCATTACTCCTGGTCGGGCTCATAGACGGTCACCACAACGATGGAATTGTCCTCCTCAATAATGGCGACTACCACGTGAATCGGGCGGCCACCACACCACCCGAAGATCAAGCGGCTCCGGTAAGGGCGTGTCGTCAGGATGGTCCTCGATGACGACCCCCATCCGAGAGAATTTTGCGTACATCCTCAGCGCTGATATTCCGCTCAAACATCCGCTGCAACTCATGGACGCGGAATATCACATTTGCGCCCTTTTCCTTCAGATCCTACGCCTCGGCCCCCCTCAAACTCTCCTTGAAATCCCGCACCTGTCTCCTTCTCGGAGGGCTCGACGCCGCCAGTTTGGCTAGTTTGACTAACGAGGTCTATGCCCCTAAATTGCGGACTGCCTTCACCGCCCATATCAAGCGGATCAATTGCTCAGCAATTATATCAGGTTTTCATAATTCTTGCATGAGCAATGTGTTCATGTGGGTTTGACTATCCGTCAGGATCGGTTGTGGTGGTCGAATAGCTGTAGAAGACGCCGATGCGTCCTTTGACCGGACCGGTTGGTCTCTCCGGCGTTTCGGGTGAAGAGTTAATTTCTTCGACTCTGACCTCCATGGCAGGGTCGCCGAGACAAAGGTTCATCTTGACGTTGTCGGTGGCGTAAGAGGACGTTCCGTACTTGGCAACCACCTCGACGTTGGCGTCGTTGAGGATCCACCCGAGGTCGCGTATCTCCTCGTTGCCGATGGCATCGAAGAGGTTCTTGTCAAAATCGTGGTTTGGCACCGTCCAGGAGGGCCGGGTCGCTCCCAGAAAAGCGACCGCAGAATCGTCGTCCTTGACGAAAGCCTCGGCAAGACACTCGCCTGATTGGTCAAGGGCGGCGTTGGCACAGGCGACGCTGAAGATTACAGGGGTCATCTCCCCGTTGTTCAGAGCGTGGGCGTCCGATGTTGTGTACTCCTGACCTGCAGAGTTCCAGTCGGTACCCCAGTAGGTGTAGTATCCATGCCCTCTGTAGTTCACGATTCCCACGCCCGAATCGATGGCAGCCTTAACGTCGGCGTTGGTGGCGGCGTTTCCCCCTTTGGATGGGAGGGCACCATAGGCCGTCTCGAATATGAAGGGATTTGCGTAAGAGGTCGTTCTTATCGCCTCTTTGCATCCCTGGTACTTCCCTGGGGCATCCTGTGCATGGGCTACTAGTAAAACCCTATCGACCCAGTCACCAGCGGGCGGATTTTTCTCGTAGGCCAGAATCTTGTTCACCTGCTGGCTTACCTCGGCATCGCTATTGGCGGATATCCGGCCTACTGCAAGCTCTGGGTAGAGGTCGCCGCCTACAACACAGCCGTACCAGTAGTCGCTCGGAAGGGTCATATCCGGGAAATAGTCCCTGAAAGTCGACGAAGGATTCCAGTTGGGATTCCAGGGCAGACGACCGATGTCGCCCACCAGGAGCACATATTCAAGTTCCAGATGAGAAGCGTAAACGCCAGAAATGACGTTTTTGACATCTGTTGCCGATGGCGTGCTCGAGGAGGTGAAGTAGTAGGAGACGCAGGGAACCCCGTTCTCACCGTGTCAGTCGAGGAGGGGCTTTATGCTCGCCGAAGACGTCTGGCCGTCATGCCTTATCGATAAATACTTCACAAGATCAGAGGTCTGACCCGGCTCATCGATTCCCACATCTCCAATGAGCGGAAGATCTTTCCCTGAAACTTCTGGCACCTTCACCGTTAAGTCAAGAGAGTCGTAGTTCAAGATCACGTCTTGATACATCCTGGCAAACTTGGGCTCCACCGCATTTTTGGAAAGGGTCCCACCCTCGTAATCTAGCCTGACCCTTATGTGGTCGTAGACTCTTATCTCCCCGGAAGCCGGATTGAATGTCACGGGGTTCACCTGAAGGTCCACGACTTCAAGATCGCGCCAGGTTCCGGATTCACCAACCTCGACGAGCTGTTCAGGACGAAAAAGGTTCTGAGAGTAGAACTCTTCATCGATCACAAAGGCGCGATCCTCATCGGAAACTTCCCAGTCAACCTCAGGCGTCTGGAACGGATACACATTGTATCCTCTGTACGCGGAGTATGATGCATCGAGAACGGCGGCCCTGATCGATGCTCCCTGGGGTACGGCTATCGTCTCTTTTATCACCGGAAGCTGCGGCCTTCCCACCTCTGACGTGGTGGCCCGGTCCGAGATTGTCAGGATCTGGAAGGCTTCGCCCGCCTCTTCCGTCTCCTCCACCCTCAACCCTCGAACCAGTAAGTCGATGACCGTGCCTTCGGCATCCGAGCTCAAAAGCAGAACTTCCGCGATATCTTCGGTGCCGTTTAGGATGAAGCTTTCGCTGCTGTTTCTATCCTCGATGCCGATCATTGACGTCAACCCGTTTGCGGCATACGGCATCAAAGCCAGAGCGATCATCAATGTCATAAGTTCCTTCATCCTTCAGCCCCCCCATCGACGCTCACCTTCAACGCTCTTTGAAGATATAAAATCCTCTTCCAGGGGAGAACTTCGTGAACGGAAAATTTAGGCGGGCTGTCGGTTACCAGGATCACATTCTCGATATTTGAGGAAAAAATAAATGAGGAGGTAATGGTCAATATAATGGATTAAAGAGGTGACCGTTTTGACAAAAGTCGTAAAATCGATCGAAGTGTTGATGCCGATCGCAGTCTTGACCCTTCTCATTGCTGCGACGGCTCTGGCCAGCGGCCCGGACGGAAACGGGGTTACGGTTCCGCCGGAGGTGGCGGATCACGCCGGAGATTGGCCCCTTCCGAACAAGGATTACGGGAACACAAGGGCCACCGTCGATTCCGCGATAAGTTCAAAGAACATCTCGGACCTGGGGATTGCCTGGTCTTTTCCAATCCCTGGGATCGGTGCCTACGGTGCCGCAGCGAGCAACCCCGTAATCTTGGGGGACGCCGTCTACTTCCAGGACCTCAGATGCAACGTCTTCGCCTTGGACCTTGAGACGGGCGATGTCAAATGGTCGAAGTTCTACAACTTCACCGACGTCGTCGGACCCAACGGCCCCGCCTTGGGCTGGGGCAAGGTCTTCGTCGCGAAAGACCTCTACAACGTGACCGCCCTAGACATCGAGACTGGCGAAGAGATCTGGTCGACTAGGCTCTCTGACGTCAGCACGACGGGGATCGACATCCAATCAGCGGTCTACGACGGTCTCGTCTACGTCTCCACGGTTCCCGGAACCGGGGACGTCTTCTACGCACCGGGAGGCATAGGCGTCATCTACGCCCTCGACCAGGAGACCGGCAAGGTCGTCTGGAACTTTTCCACCGTCGATTCGCCCGACCTCTGGGGGCACAGAGAGGTTAACAGCGGCGGTGGGTGCTGGTATCCGCCCTCCATCGATATCGAGACCGGGATCATGTTCTGGGGGATCGGAAATCCGGCACCCTTCCCCGGAACCGAGGAGTGGCCGAGCGGCACCAGCAGGCCAGGCCCTAACCTGTACACCGACAGCATTGTGGCTCTCGATCACGCCACCGGCGATATGATCTGGTTCAGGCAGGTTCTTCCCCACGACCTCTTCGACCACGACTTCCAGATCTCGCCGATCCTGGCAGAACTGGAGGTGATGGGCGTATCGCAGAAGATGGTATTCGGGGCCGGCAAGATGGGCAAGGTCTACGCTTTCAACCGAAGCTCTGGCGAGATCCTGTGGTCGACGGTGGTGGGCGAGTACGACGAGACGGCCCAGCTGAATGCTCTGCCGAACGGGACCACGAGGATTCTTCCGGGCGTCCTAGGCGGGGTTGAGACGCCCATGGCCTACAGCGGCGGTGTTCTCTACGTCCCCGTCGTGAACATGTTCACAGACTGGACCCCGACGGCTTTAGACTCGTCGACCATAGACTTCAACAACGGGACCGGCGAGCTTGTGGCCATCGATGCGACCTCAGGCAAGATCCTCTGGATCAAGCTCTTTGAGACGATGGCCTTGGGCGGTGCCACAGTGATAAACGATCTCGTTTTCACCGCGGAGTACGACGGCACGATCCACGCCTTCAAGGCAGATTCCGGCGACGAGGTATTCGAATTGAAAGCGCCCGCCGGCATCAACGCGTGGCCTGCTGTCGCAAAAGACGTCATCGTCTGGCCTGCAGGGGTAGGTGAAGATCCGTCTCTGATCGCCCTTCGAATTGGTGCGGCGACGAAAACCCCTGTCGAGGTCCAAAACGATACCGGCGACAGTGGAACCGTGGCTGTGCCTATTGATGCGATCTCGTCCGAGTCGTCCGTTCAGACAGCCTCTGGAGGGTGGGTTCCCGACGGCGTCATCTCCGAGGGCGAGTACTCAAAAAGCCTTTCCCTGTCTGGCGGGGGGTACATCGTTCACTGGAAGAACGATGCCGAGAACCTTTACATGGGCTTGGAGGGCAAAGCCGAGGGGTTTGTAGCGATAGGCTTTGAGCCGACCCAGGCGATGAAGGACGCCGACATGGTCATGGGCTGGGTCTCCAGGGGCAAAGCGACCGTCCTCGATCTCTACTCGACGGGGATCTACGGCCCTCACCCACCAGACGAGGATCTCGGCGGGACGGACGACATTTTGGAGTTCGGCGGCACCGAGGCAGACGGCTGGACGGTGATAGAGTTCAAGAGGAAGATGGACACCGGCGACGAATTTGACAAGGCCTTCAGGCCAGGTCAGACCGTCGATATAATCTGGTCGATGTCCGGCACCGACTCCCTGGCGATCAGACACAATGCTGGAAGGGGAACTGCCAGGCTCGCCTTTGAAAGCCCTGCGGACTGAGGATCCGGTTAAAGGTCCCAGTCCCAAGATTTTTTATACGAGTAAAGACTATATTAATATCATGAGTTCGAAGCTGATCGTCCTGGTTTTCGTGGTCCTGACAGTCTTTTTTGCAGGATGCTCCGACCGGCCTGAAGATACGATCTCGTCAGATGATGGTGGCCACTCGGGGGCTGCGACCGTCCAGACCGTAACCGCAACGTGGGCTCCTGACGGCGTCGTAACCGACGGTGAGTACGCCCAGAATATGATCTTATCGGGGGGCGTCTTTGAGGTCAGCTGGAAGAACGACGGTGAGAACCTCTACATGGCCATCAAAGGCAAGACTGAGGGGTGGGTGGCGATAGGCTTTGAGCCCGAGGTCTGGATGAAGGACGCCGACATGATAATCGGCTGGGTCGATGACGGCGAGGTTTCGGCCATTGACGCCTACTCCACAGGGAACTACGGCCCCCATCCTTCCGACACTGATCTTGGCGGGACCGACGATATCTTGGAGTTCGGCGGATCTGAAGTGGACGGCTTCACCGTCATCGAGTTCAAGAGGAAGATGAATACCGGCGACGAATTTGACAAGGCCTTTGAGTCAGGCCAGACCGTCAGCATAATCTGGGGGGTCAACGAGTTTGACGATCCGGAGGAGAGGCACATCGAGGACGGTAAGGGCGAATTGGCATTCCAGTGAGCGCTGGCCAGAAGGCTGGCGCCCCGCCAATTTTCAGGATATGTGGTTCTCCCTTTAGGAGGAACGCAGGGCTAATACCCGTCATTTCAATGGCGGGATACAGCCCGTACCATTACTTTCACTCTGCATGCCTTGTTTTTATATCTTATGAAGTCTACGACCGTATAACGAGGGGAGCAACTTGCTTAAAGTGCTTCGATATAGGATTTATCCTTCAAAGTCCCAAAGGACCAAGATGACTGAGACCCTGGAGCTTTGCAGATGGACCTATAACGAGACACTGGCTTTCAGAAGAAACGCCTACGAACAAGAAGGCAAATCAGTCTCCTATTATGAAACAAAGAAACTTTTACCACAGTGGAAAGAAGATAAGCCAGAACTGAAGCGAGTCCACTCCCAGGTTCTGCAAGAAGTGGTCAAGAGAGTTGATCTTGCCTATCAAGCCTTCTTCCGACGGGTCAAAGAGGGACAAATACCTGGCTATCCGCGATTCAAGGGGTATGGTAGGTACGACAGTTTCACCTATACTCAAACAGGTTTTTCTTTGAAACCTGGCAAGCTCTGGCTTTCCAAGATAGGCGACATCAAAATCAAGCTTCATAGACCTGTCGACGGAGAAATCAAGAGGCTTAACATAAGGAGAATGCCAACGGGAAAATGGTTTGTGTCATTCCTGGTTGAAGTTGAATCTGATGAACTCATTTCAAAGATAGGGTCATCCGTGGGCGTTGACGTTGGTCTGAAGAGCTTCATGACGCTCTCCAACGGCGATCGGGTTGACAACCCAAGATTCTTTGTTCAAGAAGAGAAGGCTTTGGCAAAGGCTCAGAGGAAGCTCTCAAAAGTACCAAACGACAGCCCTGAAAGACGTAGCGCCTTGAAGGTGGTTCACCGTGTTCATGAAAGAATCGCCAACAAGAGGGAGGATTTTGTTCAGAAGCTTTCACTGTCGCTAGTCAAATCCTACGACCTAATTGTATTTGAAGATCTGAATATCAAAATTATGGTCAAAAATCATTGCCTGGCAAAGCATATAGCGGATGCTGCATGGAACAAACTGGTAATTACCACGTCTTACAAGGCAGAATGGGCCGGTAAACGTGTTGAACTTGTGAATCCTTCAAATACATCCAAAATATGCTCTGGCTGTGGTCAAATTGTCTTAAAAAGTCTATCCGAGAGGGTCCACAAATGTCCTTTCTGTGGCCTGACTCTGGATAGGGATCACAATGCAGCCATCAACATTCTGAGACTGGGTCTACAGTCTGTGGCGAAAGCCTAGATGCCCTCGACTTCAGTCGAGGGAGTAGTCACGATCTCGGCAATCCTCTTGGAACCGTCTGCTTTATCCTGCTTCAGGGGCGGTACCTCGGACAGTTATCGTCGTGATGAGACCCGTCCATGAAGGGCGTAGCCCCGCAGTGCCGGCAGACGTAAGCGGTTCTCTCTCCAGGAAGGAGGGACTCTTCCTCACCAATGTGGCAGTAACAACCGGGTTGGTAATGATCGACCATTCGATACACCAAACAGGTGGTGACTCTCCACTTAATGAGATATAAAGTTTCTGGTTTCGGGTTCCAAATGCGTAGTCCCGAATGTTTTGACGTTATATACTTCGTCGATCGTACGTGTTTAGCTCTCCCTGAATCGATTGCATGATGTTGGTTTTGGTCAATGAATGCACGCCGACAAACAACTCGTGGCAAGTAGAAAAACAACATCTATAGCCTCAGTTACTCGAAATTAACTCACTGGAACTGGCCATGCGAGGCATCAAGAAATGGCGTTGATGATGCTGATTGAGATGAGCTAAACACATACCGAATATCTATATATATTGATCGCAAGTTAACTCATAGTAAGCTATCCACAAGACCAAAAGGGGGGGTAGTTGTGAATTCAGCGGGGCGAACCCGATATTATGGAATAAAACGATTTCCGGGGTTTGGCGGAGTCATTTTGTGCTCGATGGTGCTTAGCATCCTCTTCGTCTCGCAGGCTTTTGCCATTCCGTCCACAATTGAAGACTATGCCGAGGATGCATATCCGGCTCTGGGTGTGGGCGACGAAGCTTTAGATATCCTCAACAGCACTTCTAATGTGCACGCCCTCGCAGTATCAGAAAACGGCCTCCTGAATGAATCGAATCCGCTCGATAGTTCAAGTTTGGACGATCCAGGCGATCAGGTGAAATTCATCTTCGACTGGGGTGACGGCACCATATCGGAGACCGATTTTGTGGATTCGGGCACAAACGTGAGCCTATCTCACAGCTGGAGCGGCGTGGGTGTCTACTATGTCAGGGTCAGAGCCGAGGATACTCATGGCGTATCTTCGAACTGGTCCGAGGCGTTGGAGGTGACGACAACTTCGAGAATAAATAGGGTCGCCAGCAGCCGCCGATCTTCGGTTTTGTAAAGCCTATGGCTTTGAGAACTTGGATTGGATATAGGAAAGCCAAGAAGCTTTGAGAACTTGGATTGGATATAGGAAAGCCAAGAAGCTTTGAGACTGCTTTGGTCGGTGTTCTAACTCAACAGCAAAATTTATAACCTGTTACATAAGTAGTTATTTGGATAAAGCTAAGGAGTGGCGGTAAAATGAAGAAAAAAGCGGTATTGGCATTGGCCATGCTCACATCATCGATGGTTTTTTTTTTTTCTGCCGTGTCTGCGGCTGACGATGTTGAGCTGATGGAGATGCAGGATGCGGTAGTGGCGGCTGGGGGAGACTGGGCCGCCATAGAGGACCTCCTCTTAACCCTCACGCCGGAGGATAGACAACTCGTAATAGATACGTATCCTGAACGTATCGCAGAGCTTGAAGAAATACAGAAATCGATAACAGAGGCTGGTGTCAACTGGACCGCAGGGCTGAATTCCGTATCCATCCTGCCGCCCGAGATGCGCCCAGGAACTGGAGCCTTCCCGCTTCCTGCCGAGGCCGGGGGAGTCCCCCGTGAGATCGTGACGATAGGTCCATCGGAGGGCGTGCCTGCAGCCTTGGCGCTGCCGACCTCCTGGGACTGGAGGTCGGTCTCAGGAAATGATTGGACGACTCCGATAAAGAACCAGGGGGCTTGCGGGTCTTGCTGGGCCTTTGGTGCCCTGGCCGCCATCGAGTCGAGGGTCAAGCTTGCGGGAGACAACCCGGGACTGGTGCCCGACTTCTCTGAGCAGTATCTCGTCTCCTGCAGTCCAGGGAGCTGTGGTGGCGGGTTTTCGGACATCACTGCTGACTGGATCATGTGTGAGGGGACGGTCGACGAGGCCTGCTTCCCTTACGTCGCGCTGGACACGGTTCCCTGCTACGACAGCTGCTTTGACCGGGAGTCGCGTGATTACAGGGACGAGGGATGGTACTGGGTCTGCGACAATTGGTACACCGTAGACGTCGACAGGATAAAGCAGGAGGTTTTCTCCGGAGGTCCGGTCTCAACTTTCATGTGGGTTTATGACGACTTCCAGTATTACACTGGCGGGTATATTTACGAGCATACATACGGCACAGAAGCCACTGGCCACATGGTCGACATCGTCGGCTGGGGCAACACTGGCGGCGTAGATTACTGGATCTGCAAGAACTCCTGGGGGACCGGTTGGGGCGAGTTTGGATGGTTCAGGATAAAGATGGGTGAGGTGGACATAGGCACTCAGGCGATAGCCTACCAGCCGAAGATCAGGGGCAAGGTCCTCTTCTACGAGGGGCACGTTCCAGATTTTGACTTCGAACTCCTGGATAGGTACAGTGAGTGGGGCAACATCCTCGCCAGCAACGGATACCTCGTCCACAGTACGACCACAACGCCTCTGACGCTGGATCTTCTGGAATGCTACGACGTCGTCATAACCTCGAATCCAACTACCTCCTTTGCGAGCTCCGAGCTTGACGACATCAAGGAGTTTGTCGGAAGAGGGCGGGTCATCGCCTCGGGGGACGGAGACCTATTTGACATCTACTCCATCTACCTGCAGGACAATGAGAGGATGGCTGTCGAGTACGTTGATTGGCTCGCCACCGGCGAGGGCAAAGGCCTCCTGGTCATGGGAGAGCGGCAGGAGCCGAACACCGCAGCAAACCAGATCGCGAACATGTTCGGGCTGAATTTCAACGAGGACATCATATCGGATCCGAAACGTTATGACACAGACACGTACTGGCCTATCCTGGGGCCCGAGGACGACGTCGAAGTCCTGGCCTCTTGCAGCCTCGACATATCCAAGGACGCCTTCTCTCTGGCGAGGGCGACGTCTTCCGGCTATGTCTCTGCAGCACTCGCGACCGGGGACGATTCGGAAACCGCAGCCAGCTACGAGATGATCGAGGGCGACCTTGCGCCCGAGAACCCCACCGTCGAGGAAGCCTTCGAGGTGGAAGTTGAGATCACACCCGAAGAGCTGGAGCTCGTGGTGATGGCTGACACCTCCGCCGCCGAAATGCCGTCTGAGGATCTCGGCGCTAAAGCTGCCGGATACGACATTGCACCCGAAGATATGCCCCCCGAGGATGAGTCGAGCCTTGCGCCCGAGGATCTGGGAGCTGGGGTCGAGATGACCATCCCGTCCGTAGATGCGAGCCTCTCCTTCACCGGCCCCATCGGGATCGCCGCCATCGACCTCGGGAGGAAGGGGGAGGACACGGTGGGGGTGTTCAGGCCTTCGACTCGGACTTGGTTCTTGGACTATGATAACGATGGAGTACCCGATAAGATCATAGGCTTCGGGACGAGCGGTGATCTGCTCGCATCCGGCGATTGGAACGGCAATGGGAAGGATACGATCGGCGTGTTCAGGCCATCGACTGGGACTTGGTATCTGGACTACGACAACAATGGCGCAGTCGATAAGGTCGTAACCTTCGGGTTGAGCGGTGATCTGCCGGTATCTGGCGACTGGAACGGCGACGGCACGGATACGATCGGCGTGTTCAGGTCGACGACCAGGACCTGGTACTTGGACTACGACAACGATGGCTTACCCAATAAGGTCTTAGCTTTCGGGCTGAATGATGATCTGCCGGTATCTGGCGACTGGAACGGCGACGGCACGGATACGATCGGGGTGTTCAGGCCATCGACTAAGACCTGGTACTTGGACTACAATAACGACAGGGTAGCCGATAAGATCTTAGCTTACGGGCTGAACGGTGATCTGCCGGTATCCGGCGACTGGAACGGCGATGGCAGAGATACGATCGGGGTGTTCAGGCCATCGACTAAGACCTGGTACTTGGACTACAATAACGACAGGGTAGCCGATAAGATCTTAGCTTACGGGCTGAATGGCGACAAACCGGTTTCAGGGGATTGGTACCAGAATTAGTTGGGTTTACAGTATCTTGGAGAGCTATCTTTCTAAGATACTCCTTCATTCTTTTATTCATTGGAATATATCGCTGCCTGCAATGGGTATGCCACCGCCAGATTAACTCAACAGGATAATCTCCGTTGAATAGGCACGTTTTACTTGCTTGGCCAATCAAGCATAATCGATATATATCTTGAAATTAGTAAGCCCTCGAGGAATTATAAAAACGAGGTGACGTAGTTATTGAATATCGACTTATCAGTTGTAGTACCTGTATACAACGAGGACAACAATATTAATTACCCCTCTCCAAGATCTA
>DAQG01000034.1 GCA_002502785.1 Methanothrix harundinacea
AAAATCTGGAGAGGGGTAAATCCTCCACACGACGGCAAGGAGCTGATCGAGACGATAATGGGCCGCAAGGCCGTCTCCGAGTTTCGCTGGACCCCTATCGAGGAGATTGTGGAGAAAGGTGGCGCTCTGGCCTATTTGAGCGAGGAGGAGTACCATCGGTGGTTTGACCGGCTGTCGCCGAAGGTACGGGATCGGGTCAGCGAGGCCTGGGGAAGACCCCCAGGCGAGGAGAAGGACGGCATCCCGGCTGCCATGCTCTATCAAGGAAAGATTGTGGTAACTGGGGTGCAGTATGGCAATGCTCTCGTCTGCGCTCAGCCCAAACGAGGCTGTGCCGGAGCGCGCTGTGACGGTCAGGTCTGCAAGATCCTGCACGATCCGGATGTTCCGCCCACCCATCAATATCTGGCCACGTACAGATACATCGAAGAGTGCTTTGGAGCGGATGTGATTGTGCATGTGGGAACCCACGGAAACTTGGAATTCCTTCCGGGAAAATCCGTCGGCCTATCCGATGACTGCTATCCCGACATTGGGATAGGAGATATGCCACATCTTTACATCTACAACTCCGACAATCCGCCAGAAGGGACCATAGCCAAACGGCGCAGCTACGCCGTGCTGATCGATCACATGCAAACGGTGATGACCGACTCCGATCTTTACGGAGAGCTGAAGGAGCTGGAGGATAAGATCGCCGAGTACAACCGGGCCAAAGTATCTGATGGCGGAAGAGCGCATGCCCTGGTGCATATCATCCTGGGGCTTCTGGAGAAGAGCAACCTGGCGAAGGAGATAAAGCTGGAGAAGCTTACGGAGTCGGGGGCCAGCTTCGATCAGATCCTGGAGAGGGCCCATGACAAAATCTCCCAGCTTTACAACACTCAGATCCCCGACGGCATGCACATCTTCGGCCTGCTCCCCGATGGTGATAGAAGGCTGGAGATGGTTCGGGCCATCCTCCGTCCCGAGGTGAGAAAGGCAGCCGCAGGGCTCCTCGACAGAGAGGTAACAACCCGGATCGAGGACCTGCAGGAGCTGGACGGCCTCAGCAAGGAGCTCATCTCAGCCATGATGCGGGATGACGGCTCAAGAGATAATCCCGAACTGAGCGACGTTCTGGATGCCAGGGGGCTGAAGGCCAACGACGCTTTGATGGCCTTGCGAGATCGTGTAGAAGAGCTCAGATGGAGGATTGATGAATCAAAAGAGATGGAAAGTCTTCTGCACGGTTTTTCCGGTGGCTTCATAAAACCGGGGCCCTCCGGCCTCATCACCAAGGGAAAGATCGAGGTCCTGCCCACGGGACGTAACTTCTTCTCCCTGGACCCTTCGTCCATCCCCACCGAGGCGGCCTGGATGGTGGGCAGAAAGCTCGCAGACAGCCTCATCGACAAGTATCAAAAGGAGCAGGGCCGCCTTCCCGAGAACGTGGCCATGTTCTGGATGGCGGGAGATGTGATGTATGCCGACGGGGAACAGATGGCCCAGATGTTCTACCTCATCGGCGTCGAGCCCGTCTGGAAGAGCGGCAAGCTGAAGGGCTATCGGGTGATCCCTCTGGAGGAGTTGGGTCGTCCACGGATCGATCTCACCGTGCGCGTCTCGGGCATCACTCGGGATTGCTTTTACAACTGCATCGAGATCATGGACCAGGCCATAAAGGAGGTGGCAGGGCTGGATGAGCCTCTCGAGATGAACTTTTTGCATAAGCACGACCAGGAGAACGGTCCGACTCCCCGGATCTTCGCCAGTCGGCCCGGAACTTACGGCAACGGAGTAAATCTGGCCGTCTACGCCAGCGCCTGGAAGGAGAACAAGGACCTATCAGACGTCTTCATCTACTGGAACGGCTACGCTTACGGAAAAGGGTTCTTCGGCGAGGAGTCACAGGAGCGGCTCATAAAGCAGCTCAAAAGTGTGGACGTCACCTTCAACAAGACCACCACTGACGAGAAGGATCTCTTCGGTTGCTGTTGCTACTTCGGAAACCATGGTGGTTTGACCATCGCGGCCCGCGAGGTCTCGGGAAGGGAGGTTGAAGCCTACTACGGGGACACCAGGGATGCAGATCACGTGGAGGTTCGGGACCTGGCTGACGAGGTCAGAAGAGTGGTCAGGACCAAGCTTCTCAACCCCAAGTGGATCGAGGGGATGAAGCGGCACGGCTACAAGGGCGCTGGCGACATCTCCAAGCGGGTGGGCCGGGTCTACGGCTGGGAGGCTACAACCCAGGAGGTGGACGACTGGATCTTCGACGACATCGCAAAAACCTTCATCATGGACGAGGAGAACCGTCAGTTCTTCCAGGAGAACAACCCCTGGGCGATGGAGGAGATGGGCAGAAGGCTCCTGGAAGCGGAGCAGAGAGGCCTGTGGAAGGCTGATCCCGAAGTTCTCGATGCCCTGAAGTCGCTATATCTTGAGATCGAGGGCTGGATGGAAGATCGGATGGGAGACGTTGGGGGCGAGTTCCAGGGCGGGGCTATCGACGTGGTGACCGCCGACGAAGTAAAAGCCTGGAAGGAGAAGATGTCGAAGGTGCTGGGGGAGTGAGACGACCGCCGGATCGTCAGTTCGAGATGGATCGGAGGCGAGATGAAGTTCATCTTGAGGGAGGTTCGAAGCACCAAATAGCGATGTTATTAATGCATTGTTTTTTTACACATTGTATTATTTTTTCGTTCAAGTTTAGCCGAAATAGTTATAAATAATGGGGATAATTCGCATCTAATCATACTAATTAGACATTATGTATGGTTAGGCGGATGGTATCTGATGAATCGATTGGCCCTTGGATTGTTGGTGCTGGCATGCATGTCGCTAGTTACTATGTCTGTGGTTGCAGATGATTACACGCTCGATATCTTCGGGAACGCGAACCTGGATGATACGATAGACGAGGATGACATAGAATACGTAGCAGGGATAATCAAAGGAACCAACGAAGCTACCGAGCTGGCAGATGCCAACTACGATGGCTTGATCGATGAGGATGACATCGCTCAGATAGAGCAGATTATACTTGGTGAGGAGAAGGAACTTACAATACGTGATTCTGTTGGAAGAATCATTACAGTGAACATGCCGATAAACAAAGTTATCACATTTAACAAAGAGCAAGTAGAAACAATGCGGTCAATTAAGGCAACAGATACGATTGTTGGTGTAGGCAAATATGTAATCGAGGACGAATTTCTGGCGGATTTCGTAGATTATCCCAACGTGGGTTCCATGGCTGATCCAAACTACGAAACTCTTTTGAAACTCGATCCTGAAATCATCCTCTTGTATGCCACGTTTTATGCAACTCAATGTGAGGCTATCCAAGATAAGTTAAATGACTTAGACCCAGATCTCAAAGTTATTCGTATTGATCTTTTCAAGCCAGAAAGCTATGCAGATGAAACAAACACGTTGGGGTATCTTCTTGGAAGGACGGAGGAATCTATAGAATTTATACAATTTTATGAATCATGGATGGGTTCTATCAGTGAGAAATTGGATGATATTCCGCAAGATGAATGGCCTTTAGTATACTTCGAAAATCGAAAACCGTATTACTGTGCTGGTAACGGTACCGGGCATCAACAAAAGGTCGAACTTGCTGGCGGCAAGAATATTTTCAGCGATCGAGAAGGATATTTCGATGTAGACCCTGAGGCCGTGGTAGAGCGAAACCCGGAGGTAATCATTCGAACCGAAGCGAATGTAAACGGGTACAGTACCCATGACGAAAACGAACTGCGAAATGTCAAAGAAGACATCGTAAGTCGTCCTGAGCTCTCCGATGTCATCGCTGTCAAAAACGATGACGTTTATGTGATTAATAATCAAATTGAAGGCGGTGTAAAACACTTTATTGGCATAGGATACATGGCAAAATGGTTACATCCAGAAATCTTCGAGAATCTGGACCCCCAAGCGATTCATCAAGAGTACCTGACTCGATTCCAGGGAATGGATTACGACCTAGACGAACAAGGTGTGTTTGTATATCCACCACTGGAGATGAGCTAACATGAGTAATTCTATCTTTTCATTCTTGACGATGCTTATTGTATCAATGACACTGACGGTTATGCCAGCAGCAGTTGCATCTGATTACACGCTCGGCATATTCGGCAACGCGAACATGGATGATACGATAGACGAGGATGACATCGAGTACGTAGAAGGGATCATGGAAGGAACGAACGAAGAGACTGAACTGGCAGATGCCAACCGCGACGGCCAGATCGACGAGGACGACATCGCCCAGATTGTGTTGATCATGCTCGGTGAGATGAAGGAGATCATCTACCTCGACGATGTCGGAAACCCCGTAACTGTGACAATGCCCATCCAGAGGATAATCGTTCTCAGCGCTGATTGTTCGGAGGTGATAAGGTGCTTTGGTATCGACGACAGGATCATCGCTGTAGATTCCTATACCGCTGAGGATAGTAATTTCTTTCCACAGTTTGCAGATCTGCCTTCATTGGGATCTTCCTTTCATCCTGACTGTGAGGCCATAATAGAGCTCAATCCAGACATTGTATTTGCATATACCAGCGTAAAAGAAGAGGAGCTAGAGGACAAACTGGAGCCAGCTGGCATACCTGTGGTTCGTTTTTCGTATTGTAAAGTGGCCACAAGAGATACTCAGTTGAGAACGATCGGCTATATCCTTGGTGAGAACGCAAAGGCAGAAGAAATCATCGAGTTTTATAATGGCATCACCGATCCGCTGGTCGAGGCCTTGGGCGATCTGTCTGATGATGACAAGCCTCGAGTCTACATCGAATGCTACAAGGAGTACCGTGCTCGCAACCAACGATCTGGGACCCATCCCATGGTTGAAATGGCAGGTGGGATGAACATCGCCCAAGATTTGGATCCTCTGGGATCAGGAACCACCTTTGAGGTGGACCCAGAATGGATAATCGAGCAGAATCCGGACATAATAATTAAGGTGGTCTCCGGGAGCACGGTCTCTTGCGGATATGATGTAGACGACGCCGAGCAGATGAGGCTAGCTCGAGAGGAGATCATAAACCGCCCCGGTTTCGAAAATATTGATGCGATAAAGAATGACCGGGTTTATTTGATAGCATCTCACATCTGCGATAGGTCGTGTAACGCCATTGGCATCGCCTATCTGGCAAAGTGGTTCCATCCAGAGTTGTTTGGGGACCTTGATCCGCAGGCGATCCACCAGGAGTATCTGACAAGATTCCAGGGACTTGATTATGACCTGAATGAGCATGGGGTATTCGTATATCCGCCTCTGGAGGTGGGTTAATATGAACGCATTCATCTTTTCATTTTTGGCGATGCTGATCGTATCATCTACGCTTCTAGCAGTCATGCCCGTGAGTGCGGCAGAGTACACTCTGGACATCTTCGGCAACGTGAACATGGATGACACGATAGACGAGGACGACATAGCATACATAGAAGGGATCATCGACGGAACAAACGAAGAAACCCAGCTGGCAGACGCTAATTATGACGGCCAGATCGATGAGGCGGACATAGCTCAGATAGAGCAGATCATAGCAGGTGAGGAAAAAGAGCTTACGATCATCGACACTGCCAACAGAACAGTGACTCTGACGATGCCGATCCAGAGGATCATAACAGTCACTGACGACTCTGCAGAGGCCCTTAGAATTCTGCATGCTGTGGATAATATCGTTGGGGTCTCGGTGGATACCCTGGAAAATGAAGTGTATCTTCCTGAATTCAGCCAAAAGGAGAACGTCGGCAAATGGAACGAGCCTGATTTCGAAATGATCCTTACCCTCGAGCCGGACCTCGTCATCAGCTATAAGACGGCAACACCCAAGTACCTTGATCCCACGCTCGAAGGAACCGGAATCACCTCCGTCGCCCTAGACATGTACCGGGCCGATGACATGCGGGAAGAGATGATGCTGTTGGGTTATATCGTGGACAAAAAGGCTGAAGCAGAAAAATACGTAGAGCTGTTCAATAAAGTCGTAGATGCCGTAGACGAAAAGATATCTCAAATCCCAGAAGAGAGCAGGACTCGGGTTTATCTAGAGGGGTACAGCGACCTAAAGACGTATACCAAGGGCAAAGGTGGAGATCTGGCCTGCACCATGGCTGGCGGCGTCAATATAGCCTCTGACTTGGAGGGGAGCTACCCTGAAGTGGATTCTGAATGGGTTATGATACAAGACCCTGATGTGATCGTCAGACTCACCACTCCCTCGGAGATCCCCTGCGGTTATGCGGTAGATGATCCTTCATTCTTTGCAGCCAAGAGAGCCGAGATGATGAACAGAAGTGGATGGGACTACATCACAGCTGTTAAAGACGAACGGGTCTACATGTTGCTCTATGAGTTCGGGGCCAGCCCGGGAGTTCCCGTAACCATAGCCTACATGGCCAAATGGTTCTATCCAGACCACTTCTCGGAACTCGATCCCGAGGAGCTGCATAGAGAGTATTTAGACCTTCAAGGGCTTGATTACGACTTGGACGAACATGGTGTATTTGTCTACCCGCCCCTGGTGGTGTGCTGAATGAAATTATTCACCATTTTTTTGATGGTGATCTTTCTTGCATCATCAGCAATTTTTGCGTTAACGTCTGCCTCTGCGCAGAGCATCATGGTTCCTGGAGATACTGATGGCGACATGATCATATCCAGCGATGAGATGGACGTTGCCGAAAAGTCTCACCAAGATGGCGAGATTTCTTCGGAACAGCTGGAGGAGATCAGGCATATCCACGAGAACTATCCGAGAACAATTGTGGATTCCGTAGAGAGAACGGTGACTATATATAAACCGATAGAACGGGTGATAACCTTCGGTGGTTACGACGCAGAAATGATGTATATAATGGGAGATGAAGAAAAAATTGTCGGCATCTCCGACTGGTTGAAATATAACGACTTCCGCAAGCTCTGTATTCCATCTCTCATCGAAAAACCCGCTCCCGGAAACGCCGCAAACCCTGATTATGAGATGATTCTGGAGCTTGATCCAGATCTTGTCGTCTGCTGGCATTACTATCCTGACGAACTAGACGAACAGCTTCCAGATACCATTACAGTGGTAGCCTTGGACTTCTTTGATCCTCGGACCTTCTTAGAAGAGACAAGAAAATTCGCTTACATGCTTGAGACGGAGGATAGGACAGAGGATTACATCGATAATTTCTATTCGAAATATATGGACCTCATCGAGGATAGAACTGAGGGATTGTCGGAGGAGGAAAGGCCGAAAGTATACTGGGAACGTTCCAAACCCTATGAGACCTTTGGTAGCATGCCGTATGTTACATCGCTGATCGAACTATGCGGCGGGAGAAACATATTTGCTGATACAGAATTCGATATCGCCATGACGGATCCCGAATCGGTGGTAAAGAATAATCCCGATATCATCATCAGATATGCACCTTCAAAAGGTCCGGAGACAGGATACAGCGTAGAAGATCCGGCAGAGGCGAAGGCTTTGAGAGACGCCATATTGGCCCGTCCTGAGCTGAGCCTTGTAGATGCCGTGAAAAATGAGCGAGTTTATGTGCTGAACATGGGCCTTCCGTTGAGCGTCCAGGGGCCCGTGGGTGCGGCTTACGCAGCAAAGATCATCCAGCCCGATTTATTTGAGGATCTAGATCCCCGAGCTATAAATCAGGAACTTCTGACCGAATATCTCGGATCTGAATTTGATGTAACCGAGCACGGTGTGTTTGTATATCCGCCACTGGAGGCGAACTGAGTGAAAATATCAATCATATTTTTAGGGATGCTTATAACAGCATTCACGTTAGCGTTCTCGCCAGCATTTGCATCTGATTGCACACTGGAAATCTTCGGCAACGCCAACATGGATGATGGCATAGATGAAGCTGATATCGCCTACGTTGGGGACATAATCGAAGGCACTTATGAGCCCACCAGGCTTGCTGATGCCAATTACGACGGCAAGATCGACGCCTTGGATATCGATCAGATCGAGGATATCATAAACGGAGAAGAGACGGAACTCACCATCGTCGACGCCCAAGACAGGAATGTGACGCTGAAGGTGCCGATACAGAGGGCAATTTGCGTAAATACCGGCGCCATAGAGATAATGCGGGCCATAGGTGTCGACATAGAGGAGAGGCTCATCGGCGTAACATCTTACGCCATAAAGGACCCCCTTTACTGGCCCGAGCTTCAGGATAAGGTGAGCGTCAAATACGGAAGCCCCGACTACGAGCAGATAGCTCAGCTCAATCCGGATCTGGTCATACTATATAGCCGGCCTAAAAATGAAGAATCATTTGAGAGTTTTGATGATATCAACGTTCCAGTAATATGCATCGATTGTCACGACAGGGACGTGCTGGATAGCGACGTCAGAATTCTCGGCGAGCTCTTCGGCGAAAAAGACTCTGCGAACGACCTAATCGATTGGTACAGCGGGTACAGGGATCTTATTGCGGAAAGGATAGAGGACCTCTCCGACGATGAGAGACCTAGGACTCTATTCTTCGGTTATCCGGATTACTACTATCCGATCTTGAAGGTGAGAACAAGCGAAAGCGGTGATCACGCGTTGCTGGCAGATGCTGGTGGAATTAATATCGCTGAAGATCTTCTCAGCACCACGGGCACCGCAGATGTGGACCCAGAGTGGGTGATGTCTCAGAACCCAGAAATTATTGTGGCAAGCGTGCTTGGTGGCGGTTTTTCGGGTTACAGCGCCAATGAAACCAACATCGAGAACATGAAGACGGTCAGAGATACGCTTCTTTCAGATCCTGCCATCAGCTCTACGGAAGCTTCCGAGGATGGAAAGGTCCTCATCGTATGCACTGATCTCAATCGCGGTCCAATGGAAGTGGCAGGCATGGCTTTCCTTGCCAAATACTTTTATCCAGACCTCTTCGAGGACCTTCAACCTGAGGAGATACTGAACGAATATTTTGAAGATTGGCAGGGGATCTCCTATCGGGGTTACTACGTCTATCCAACCGTCTCATGAAATCCCGTTGAGGTGTCATAAATGAAAATAACCTGTATAGTAGGAAACTCGTACCTACCTATAATTGCAAAGGCGAACAAACGCCTCGGATTTGAATTGGCGCTGTATTCCACACAGCGTCTCGACGATCAGCCCGGCTGGCTGGAAGACGCCCTCAAGTCCTGCGCGGAATCGGACCTGATCTTCGTTCACAGAGGGGGCGATGCGATCTGGGATGAGATCGAGCCGAAGATGAAAGTGATCGGAGAACGCGTCCCCATCGTCTGCCTTGGCTATGATCCGTCCTACTGGCTGCTATCCACCGCACCGGCCGAGGTTGTGGTCACGGCGAACGCCTACCTAACCTACGGCGGGGAGGGGAACGTCAGTAACATGTTCCTCTACCTGTGTAAAGAGCTGCTCGACGTGGATAACACCTTTGATCCTCCCCTTCCCCTGCCCTGGGAAGGAGCGTACCATCCAAACGCTCCTCACACCTTCGAGAGCATCGGCCAGTATCTGGAGTGGTACGAGCCTGATGACAAACCCACCGTCGGCCTGCTCTTCTCCAGGTTCTCCTGGGCAAACGATCTCTTGGATGTAGAGGACGAGCTGATTCGAGCGCTAGAGCAACAGGGCATGAACGTCATCCCGGTATTTTCGTACTCCGTCCGGGATCTGGAGCTGGGAACTAGAAGCATGGCGGAGGTGGTATCCGATTACTTCCTCAAGGACGACAGCCCCCGCATCGACGCCATGGTAAAGACCGTCCCCTTCTTCCTCGGGCAGGAGGCGAAAAGCATAGGCGAGGCGAAGAGCAATAAAAAGGGAATCTCTCTATTAAAAAGGTTGAACGTTCCGGTTTTTGAGCCGATCCTCACGTACCACATGAACCTGGAAGAGTGGGAAAACGGCATCGGCCTTTCGAGCGACATAGGCTGGTCCGTGGCCATGCCCGAGTTTGAGGGCGTTATCGAGCCCATCATCGTAGGCGCGGGGTCCAAGCAGGGCGAGTTCGATGAGAGGACGCCGATACCCGAGCGCTGCGAGAAGGTGGCAGGAAGGGTCGAGAAGTGGGCGGCTTTGGCCAAAAAACCCGTTTCCGAGAGGAAAGTGGCCTTCATCTTCCACAACAACCCCTGCGCGTCGGTGGAAGCGGCAGTAGGCGGCGGAGCTCATCTAGACACCATCGAGAGCGTGGCCCGCATCATGAACAGTATGGTCGATTCTGGATACCGACTGGAGAACGTGCCTGAGAACGGAAAAGAGCTGATCGACACCATCATGGACCGGAAGGCCATCTCCGAGTTCCGCTGGACCCCCATCGAGGAGATAGTTGCCAAGGGCGGTGTTTTGGCCTATCAGACTAAGGAGGAGTACGAGAGATGGTTTAACACCCTCACGCCCCAGGTTAGGGACCGTGTCAGTGAGGCCTGGGGAAACCCTCCCGGTGAGCTGAAGAACGACATTCCCGCCGCTATGCTCTATGATGGAAAGATAGTGATCACAGGCGTGGAGTACGGCAACTGCGTGGTCGCAGTCCAGCCCAAGAGAGGGTGCGCCGGAACGCGCTGCGACGGCCAGGTCTGCAAGATCCTGCACGATCCGGACGTGCCGCCGACCCACCAGTACATGGCCACCTACCGCTATCTGGAGGAGATCTTCGGCGCGGACGTTCTGATCCATGTCGGAACCCACGGCAACCTGGAGTTTCTGCCCGGCAAAGGCGTGGGCCTCTCCAGAAGCTGTTATCCAGACATATGTATCGGTACGATCCCCCATCTGTACATCTACAACGCCGACAACCCGCCCGAGGGGATTATCGCCAAGCGGCGCAGCTACGCCGTCCTGGTCGATCATATGCAGACCGTCATGACCGAATCGGGGCTTTACGATGAGCTGCTGGAGGTGGACCGACTCCTCGGTGAGTACGAGACGGCAAAGCACGACCACGCCCGCTCCCACGAGCTGCGGCACCTGCTCATAGACGCCATCAAGGCCGCCAACCTCGACAAAGGCATGAAGCTCACTGAGGATATGCCGGTGGAGGAGATCGTGACAAAGGCCCACAACGAGCTGAGCCGCGTGAGAAACACGCAGATAGATTCGGGCATGCACATATTCGGCCAGCTTCCAGAAGGGGAAAAGCGGGTCGAGTTCATAAACTCCGTGATGAGGTTTGAGGGAAGCGGCGTTCCATTGCGAGGCACCGTCGCCGCCATGATGGGCCTCTCCATTGAGGAGCTGCTGGCCGACCAGGGAGCCGTCAACGAGCGCTACGGCAGATCTCACGGCCAGCTTCTGGAGACGATCGATGGGCTCTGCAAGAGACTGATCGAGATGTATCTGGAAGGGAACGGATCCCGACCCGAAGATGTTTTGGGCCTTCCGACTGCGGGTTACGAGGTGAGGCTGGTGGCGATCAGGGAGAAGGTCATGGACCTTCAAGCCCGCATGGAGGCGTCTTTGGAGATTAAGGCTCTGCTGAACGGTATGGACGGAGGCTACGTCGAGGCTGGACCCAGCGGCCTGATCACCCGGGGCCGGGATGACGTTCTGCCCACGGGAAGGAACTTCTACTCTCTCGACCCCTACCGCGTTCCCACCAAGACCGCCTGGAAGGTGGGACAGAAACTGGGTCAAGCGGTCATCGCCAAGCATCAGAAGGAGGAAGGCCGCTACCCCGAGAACATCGCCTTTTACTGGATGTGCAGCGACATCATGTGGGCCGACGGAGAGGACATGGCCCAGATGCTCTTCCTTCTGGGAACAGAGCCGGTCTGGCAGTCTAACGGTCGGCTGAAGGGCTTCAAGGTCATCCCTACAGAAGAGCTGGGCCGTCCTCGAATCGATCTGACCATCCGCGTCTCGGGGATCACAAGAGACAACTTCCCCAACTGCATCGACACCATCGACGAGGCGGTGCAGGCGGTGGCCGCCCTCGATGAGCCTCTTGAGATGAACTTTGTGCGAAAGCACTCGCTTGAGAACTTGGAGAACGGCACGGCTAAGGACTGGCGTGAGGCTACGCTGCGGATCTTCGCCAGCAAGCCCGGAACCTACCAGTCTGGAACAAACCTGGCCGTCTACGCCAGCGCCTGGAAGGACGAGAAGGATCTATCGGACATCTTCGTCTACTGGAATGGCTACGCTTACGGGAAAGGCGTCGCAGGCAAGGAGTCTCATCAGCACTTTGTAAACACCCTCAAGTCTGTGGACGTGACCTACAACAAGGTTGTCAGCGACGAGTACGACCTCTTCGGATGCTGCTGCTACTTCGGAACCCATGGCGGCATGACCGCGGCGGCGAGGCACATCTCAGGAAGAGATGTCAAGGCCTATTACGGCGACACCAGGGAGCCGGAACATGTAGAAGTTCGGGACTTGGCCGACGAGGTGAGGCGCGTGGTCAGGACAAAGCTTCTCAACCCCAAGTGGATCGAGGGGATGAAGGAGCACGGCTACAAGGGCGCTGGCGACATTTCCAAGCGGGTTGGCCGGGTCTACGGCTGGGAGGCGACGACCCAGGAGGTGGATGATTGGATCTTCGACGACATCGCAAAAACCTTCATAATG
>DAQG01000057.1 GCA_002502785.1 Methanothrix harundinacea
TCAAGCCCAAGGGCGCGATACTTCTCAACGGCGGTAGGGACCTTCAGAGCCTGAGCCGTCAGGAGGTGGCAAAGTACATCGGGTACGTGCCCCAGTCAACCACGAGCGTCCTCACCACCACCGTCTTCGACACCATACTCATGGGACGAAAGCCTCACATGGGATGGCGGGTCGCTGACGAGGACATCGACAAGGTCGTCGATATAATGAAGCTGCTTCACGTCGAGGAGTTCGCCCTCAAGGACTTCTCGGAGCTATCCGGAGGCCAGAAGCAGCGTGTGCTGATCGCCCGAGCTCTCTGCCAGGAGCCGGAGGTACTCCTCCTTGACGAGCCGACGTCCAACCTTGACGTGAAGCATCAGCTCGAGGCTCTGGATACGGTGAGGTCGATTGTGAAGAAGACTGGGATATCGGCGGTGATGGCCATTCACGATCTGAACCTGGCGGCAAGGTACTCTGACAACCTGGTGATGCTGAAGAAGGGGAAGGTTCACGCCATAGGAGATCCTTTGTCTCTGTTGACCAAGGAGAACATAAGGTCGATATTCGGAGTCGAGGCGGTGGTGATGAAGGATCTGGACAGGCCTTACGTAGTGCCCATCAGGTCGCTGAATACCGGAGCTGTATAGAGTCGATGGTCGGGCAGAAGAAAAGGGATGCCAGAGCTTCGGGGGTTTGCGTTTCGGCCCATCTGCTCCGGGCACCCTTTGGTCAGGAAGGCTGTTGTCGTCTTGGCCACCCTTTGGCGGCGAGCGCGATTCTCTGAAAGGTCACGAAGCGGGTTTCACGCACGCCACTCACACTACATCTTATTTAGTAATAAACTTTTCGATTGAATTGTTACAATGTATAATCCTGAAGCGTTTGACTATATTACTTCTGGAGAGCGGAGGGTCACGAATACCCCGACCTTTAGGTCGGGGATGAAGTAAACCCTCGCTCGTTTTTCTGCTCGTTTAAATCGATAACACATTGGTGACTGCCCGTGGGAAACCGAAAGCAGAGTCGTTCATGCGGATCAGGGAATCTGGGCAACGAAAACTCGAAGATTTCGAAAAAACCTCTAAATCCCAAAATTTGGGCCATCCCTATTTAAACGGTATTTAAATGAGGGCGCTCAGCCGGAGGTTAATCGAAACGTTCTCTCATAATTATATAATCTTTTTTAATTATGGTCGGAGACTACCGGAAAGGTGCTGGTGGGCTTTGTCCGCATTTCGATAACCTTCGAGCTGGAGAAACTGTTTTGCGGCACCCTTTTTTCACCTGGTTTAAAAAAACCAGCAGAGAAGGGTGGAGGCGGCCAGGTCCTCTCGACCACTGCCTCCGCCTGCTCAAAGGGCAGGCTGCCTAGCCACTGCTCGGGGCCAACCCAGATAGGTCAGTGTTTTCCACCTCTTTCTATGCGACCTGCCTGATCGATGATGAAGATTTTGAGTCCTGAGCGCTGTTTTCGCCATCCAGTTAAAGATCCCTGTGAGGGATCAGATCGCAGCCGGTGCATCGATAGCATCCCGTCTCGGCGACGTCGCCACGAAGCCCATGCTCGTCGAGGACCTTTCTGGTGAAACGGGCGAGGTCGACGAGCCGCTCTGGGGACGGTCGGATCATTTTGATCTCGTCTCGCCTCAGAGGATGGGGATAAACGGCTCTGAGGACCGGAAGCACGCCGATCTCGGCTAGTCCATCGATCCCCTCTCGAAGAGCGCGATCAGACTCACCGAGGCCGACGATCACGTTGGAAAATACCCTGTTCTCGCCGAAATGGCCGACGGCGTCCAGGAGCGCCATCTCGATCTTCTCCATCGAGACTCCGGGACAGACCTTCCCGAAAAGATCCGGGTCGAGGCACTCCACGTTGTACTTTATCTCATCAGCTCCCGCTGTCTTGAGGATCTTGCTGGACCTGAGGGCGGGGGTGACTGAGACCCCTATCGGAACGTCGAACCTGCGAAGGGATCTTACGATATCTGCGACTCTCTCGACCTCTTCTTCCGGCGACCGCTCGACGCCGCTGGTCAGGGAAATCGCCTCAAGCTCCCCCGTATCCTGGGCCTCGGCCACCATCTTCATCACCCGCTCTTTGGACTTCACATCACCCGAAAGCTTCGGCACGGCGCAGAACTTGCAGTAGTAGATGCACCTTTCGCTGACGGTGATGTAGGCCTGCCTAGGACAGTGAAGTAAAGGCTTTTCAAGAAATCCCCGGGCGACCTCGTGGCCATTCTCGAATATCGCCACCTCGGTTCCTTTTAGCTCCGCCAGCTTAAGAGGAGAGCTTTCCGCAACGCTCAGCCTAACCCTACCCTCCCCGGATCTGAAAAAGACGTTCTTCTCCCCGGCGCCGGGACCGGCCGTCGAGACGGGCCCCGAGGGTCGCAAGATTTCCGGCAGCTCAATTCTGCCCACGGAGATCAAGCGCGCCTTGGTCTTTAGATCCATCACCATCAGGTATTCAAATGTGAGTTTATAGGGATGCCCCTCAAACCGAAACAAAATAGACGGGATTTCACTTGCGAAGATGGAGATTTGCCGCAAAGACCGGAATTAGTCGCGAAGATGGGGACCGATCAGAAAGGCACCCGAAAAGTATCCCGACTTTCCCGAAGCGGCCAAACCTATTTCAGCGATGCGGTTCTAAGTTGGCGTTTAGTCAAATGAAAGAGGTGATTTGGAATGCCGATAATAGTACCGCAGGGCACTGAGCCAGGTTCTGAACCGACATCCGAAAAAGACAAAAAACAGAACAGGGTCAGGGAAGAGTACCCTCTGAGCTTCGCCGAAACTGCTGCTTTTCTCCGAGAGCTGGCGGACACCCTGGAGAAGGGAAGCAAGATCGAGATGGGCCTCTCCCAGCAGCAGATACAGCTCTCGCCGGACGAGCCCATCACCATGGAGATAACATACAGGGAAGATCCCAAGAAGAAAAAGATTGAAATCGAACTGGAGATCAAAGAGCACTTCGGCTCGGCTGGCAAGGGGGCCGGAAGGCCCACGTTGGGACCTGCTGAGTAAAGAGCGCAGAGCGGGGGATTCGGGCGAGATTAAAAAGTCTCCGTTTCCCTCCGCTAGGTTGTTTTCAATTCTTTTTAGCCTGCAGAGTATGTCGAGATCGATCAGGCTGATAGACGTCGCCCCCACCATGGCCCGAGTCCTGGGGGTGAAAACCCCCTTCATCGACGGGGTGCCCATCGACGAGGTGGAGGGATGGGAATGCGATAGAGTCGTCCTCGCGATCGTCGACAGCCTGGGATACGGCCTCTACAAAGCACTGGAGCCGGACCTTCCAAAGATGAGATCGATGGCTAAAGAGGGCCTTCTCTTGAAGGCGGAGTGCGTCGCCCCCTCTACCACCCCGGCCATCGCCTCGATCCTCACAGGCCTCATGCCCCACAACCACGGGATCAGCAATACCCGCCAGGCCTCCGAATCCGAAATAAGAAGCTTTCTGGAATGGGCGAACTCAGAAAAGGTCAGATCGTCGGTAGTGATGGAGGAGGAGGGCGCCCGGACGTTTGAGGGTTTCGTGAGCATGGTGATGGGCGTTCCCAAGAGCCTAGGCGTCCGGGATTTCGACCGGGAGATCCTGACCCTGTCCCTCGCATCTCTTGGGACTGATCCAAGGCTCCTAGTCGCCCACTTCGTCGGAATCGATCGAATCGCGCATCAGGGCGGAGGAGTCGACGAGATCAGAGATGCCGCATCTGCCGTCGATGGGCATCTGGGAGATCTAGCCGCAGCAATTCCAGAGAGAACCATGATAGTAGTCTGCGGGGACCACCCACTCCACGCGGGAAAGCTCAAAGGCGTTTTTGACTCGAAACACGTGGCGTTGATTTTCTGGAAGAAGGGAAATGACTGAATAGCTGCCCCTCCGAGGAGATAGGTAGCTTCGGACCTTCGCCAAAGGGTTTTTCACCGTCGGAACGTGCGCCTTCAGGGGCGCGATAGATTTAAATGGGTTCTAACCAGCTTGTGAGATATACATGTACGAAGACTTATCCGAGATCTACCAGGCCGCTTTGGAGGATGAGCGGAAGCGCAAGTATATGAAAGAGATTGGCGACTGGCTGGTGGAGGAGTACTTCGAACCGTATCAGGCATCTTGATATCATGGAATCGATGGGCATCTGCAGCATATGCGGCAGAGCGGGCAAGCTTTTTACCTGCCAGCTTTGTGGGAGGCTCGCTTGCGCGCGATGTTTTGACCCCATCACAGGGGTCTGTCGCCAGTGCGGTGGTGGCCGTAGATACGACGAAGGCACCAAAGGGCCCTTCACCACCGATCTTCGTGGCGCATAAAATCGGCGCTTCTCAAACCTCGTTTTAATTTCGCATGTCACGACGATCGGATATTTTGTAGGTCCACTTGGCGTTTTCAGGAGGTGTATGGTGAAATTTTCTGATTCCGATCATTTTTATTTCGTGGATGACCATGAATTATCCCATATTTGAATTGTTTAATTCCAAAACCAGTTTCGAGCCTTGTGAACATGGGCAGAACTATTATTTAGGGTTAAATCTGAAATCAAACCAAATATAAGGGCTTTTATCTGGCTACTACAACTCCCTACACTCAGAAAAGTTTATATACCAATATAACGCAAGGGATAGTGGCAGAAGTAAATTCGCATCCTGTCTGATCACATAGCAATGAAGGGGGGACCTTCGCTTTGAAGGGGGCGAATGGTTCGTCAATGGTAGGGGAAGTAAAGGGGTGACTGAGATCGTGGGTTTCAATCTGCCGTTGGAGCGACGTCGGGATCGAGTCTTGGTCCCCGGGGCTCCAAGTTCACAATTGTGTATGTAGCTGGTAAGGGAGATAGCGCAATGAAGGGGGGGTGGGCGAATCGGGATGGAGTTTCCGAGACGACTCTCATCTTGGTTCGCCCTTCATCACTCGTCGCGATTAACATAACACATTGAAGGGTTAAAATGAAGGGGGTGGGCGGATCAGGAGTTCTACTCAATTTCGTCCTGGTTCGCCAATAACTATTCCCTCAATCTGTTAGTCGGGCTTCTCCATCTCCAAATCATGCAGAGCGCAGCTGGAGTCCCGTCATCAGAGGTCCCCCTAGGACAGAGGGTGTGTGTTCAATGAAGGTCAAGATCGAGATCGAAGACGACGGCATGAAGTCAACGCATGTATTTGAGGGCACCATTATTCGAGAGAAGATCATCGATTTCTTGGCCGCAGCTGGCGTCTTCTCAGAACTGGTGGATGAGGTCCGAGAGGCCGTAGAGCCGAAATCTGAAAACAGCCGGACTCTCCGAGACCGGCTGGAGATTTTTGTGAGGGAAGAGTTTCCAGAATCCTGGTTTTCCTCGAACGAGCTGAGAGATCGGTATGAGACTGTATCCGACGATATAAAGCTCAGTACGGTATCGACATACCTTTCGCGAATGTACTACGACGGCGTGCTCGAACGTCGCGGCAACAGAAACCAGAGGCAATACCGCCTGGTAACCGAAGAGTTCACCTCTGAGGTTAAGTATCCGGGCACCGTATTCAAAGAAGCTTCCTGGAAAGCAGAGAGCGGATGGTAGGGCAAAAATCCTGCTCTACCTTTCCAAATCCGAATATCCCTTTTTATTTCGAGCCTGATCCGAGTCGCGTTAAGATCCGCGTCGTTTTGGCTTTTGTGCGTGCTCTTCTCCCAGGCAGCCTTCATGACCGGCTTCTTTTCCAGGTACTTCTCGACGCTGTTGATGGGGAAGAGGATCATGACCTATCTATCGAGCCTATTCAGGGGAGGGGAACGATAAGGGAATAGCTTTGGAAAGGAGTTGGAGGCTTATGCAGTGGAGTCGCCAACCCTCCCCAGCGTAATGGGAGCAGTGGCTGCAGAGGGCCCACATCTCGACCGGCCCGAGAAATGCGATCCCTGCCAAGGTGTACGCCAGGATGGGCCACCAGATGCCTGTCGCGAACCCACCATCCCCATCCCGAAGAAGGTGAGAATCAGGAATTATGTTTGATTTGGGACGAAGAACCACTGCTCCTCTAAGTCCCCTTGGCGATTCAGCTCTCCAGATAATTCGCAGCTTGCGCAGCTCGAATCATCTTTCAGGGTGCAGATCTGGTGGGGATTTTTCTCGCTCGTATTTTAACCTCCTCAAAGGCGGAGACCTATTGGAAGAAAAATTGCAGCATGAAGCTCTTCAGTCCGCAACCTCTTCCGCCTCGAGGGGATAGACCCCGTTCTCGTCGTGGACCTCCTTGCCAAGAAGTGGTGGATTGAAGACACAGGCGAGCTTGAGGGTGCTCTTGGCCCGGAGGAGGTGGCGGTCGTGCTGGTCCAGGATGTAAATGGTGCCCGGTGAGATCTTGTAGATTCGGCCGCCATTTTCGCCGATTTCGAGTTCAGGCTTGCAGTCGCCCCCGTCGTCACATCCGTTTTCGTCGTTCACTCTTCTCTCCAGAACCTCAACATCTCCCTCGCCCTCGATACAGTAGACCGATTCGAGGTGGTTTTTGTACCAGATGTGGGTCTCGGTCCCCGGATAGATCGTAGTTATGTGGAAGGAGAAGCCCATCCCGTCCCCCTTCAGGAGAAGCCGTGTGCTCTCCCAATTATCGGCCACCACGCGCCGGTCGGTCTTTTCTGCTTCCTCCATGTTTCTAACGATCATGCCAGAACCACCATTCCGCGCTTTTCGTTGTCCTTTCCTGGAGCGTTTTCCGGGATCTCCGAAAGAGCCTCTATAACGGACTCCTCCAAGATAGCAAGCCCTCGCTTCAACTCATCGTCGCTGATGGAGAGGGGGATCAGGCACTTGAGAACCTGGTCCTCGGAACCGGAGGTCTCCATGATGAGCCCATTCTCGAAGGCAAGGGCCGATATCCGAGCGGCGAGGTCGCCGCTACTGCAGTCGAGGGCCTGCATCATCCCCCTGCCCCGGGCCGAGAGGATGCCCCTCTCGTCCAGGTCCACGAGCATCTCCAGCCGTTCCCGGACGATATCGCCCTTCCTCTTGACATCTCTCTCAAAGGAGGCATCCCCCCAGTACTCCTCCAGCGCCGCCCTAGCGGTGACGAAGGCGAGGTTGTTTCCCCGGAATGTGCCGTTGTGCTCCCCGGGTTTCCACTGGTCGAGCTCCGGCTTCATGAGAACGAGGGAAAGGGGCAATCCGTAACCGCTCAGGGACTTTGAGAGGGTGATGATGTCCGGCGATATCCCGGCCTCCTCGAAGCTGAAGAAGGTCCCGGTCCTTCCGCATCCAACCTGGATATCGTCGACGATCAGGAGAATCTCGTGCTTGAGGCAGACCTGTTCCAGGGAGCGGAGCCACTCGTTACTTGCGACGTTGATCCCGCCCTCCCCCTGGATCGTCTCGACGATTACGGCCGCGGGATGGTCTAGACCGCTACTTCCGTCGGTGAGCATCTTGTCCAGGTACTCGATGGTGTCGATCTCATCGCCCATGTAGCCGTCGTAGGGCATGAAGGCCGTCCCCTGAGGTTGCATGCCGCAACCCTCTCGGAAGTGGCTGTTTCCTGTGGCCGCCACCGACCCCAGAGTCACCCCGTGAAAGCCGTTAGTGAAGGAGACGATCGTCTGCCGCCCGGTGACGTTTCGGGCGATCTTCATAGCCGCCTCGACGGCGTTGGTTCCTGTCGGCCCCGTAAACTGCATCTTGTACCTCATCTTCCGGGGCGAGAGGATCAAAGACTCGAAGGCCTCCATGAAGGCCCTTTTCGCCTCGGTGACCATGTCCAGGCCGTGGACGATCTGGTCGGCCTCGATATACTCTATCAACTTCTCTTTCAAAACCGGGTCGTTGTGGCCGTAGTTTAGAGCTCCTGCGCCGGCGAGAAAGTCGATATACTCGTTTCCCCCCTCGTCTCCCAGGGTGGATCCCTTGGCTTTGGTGAAGACCACCGGGAAGTGGCGACAGTAGCTTCGAACCTTTGACTCAAGACGATTGATTGTGCTGATATCATTCATAATTATATCACCCGTTCAGATGGAACGGCCCTATGCGGAAGAGATGTTCCGCTTCGTGGTTTTCGTGCCCAAAATGATCTTCGGAAAAGCAGGATGTTACAGTGCATCGAGCCTTTAGATCTCTGGCAAGAGAGGCGAAGAGCCTTTGAGATGCCTCGTTGGATGGAGTTATGGTCGTCTCCAGAAAATTGCATCTTCTGGCGGCAGGCCTTCGCAAAACCTCCTTGAGCAGAAGCTTTCCGAGGCCCTGACCTCTTATCTGAGTGTCTACCGCCACCTGCCAGACGAAGAATACCCCCTCACGATCTGGAGGGCGATATCCGGAGAGGAAGGCAACTATATCCCCTTCCTCTTCGGCAACGACGCAGGTATCGGCGAAGTGGTGACAGAGCAGAAGGTAGCTGTAGACGGAGTTTTTGTCCAGGGGCTTGCAGGACTCGACGAGGGCAAATATCTTCGCCCCGTCGGCAACTTCCGGCTTGCGGAGCACCAATTCTTTCGTCCTGTTCGGGCTCACGCTCTTTGAGCCGTCTTTCAATGATTTGTCGTCTGATTTGAACCGCATTCTCCCGACTCTGGGATGTGAGGAATTGAACTTCGGGCATGACCCATACCCAGCCTCTTCAGAATGATCCGTATCTGCTTTGGGGTGTATTCCACGCCGAACTCTCTATTTATGAGATCTCTGACCTCGCTAGTAGTCCAGCGGTCTCTCTGACGGAGAAGGACCTTCAGCTGCTCTTTTTGAACTTCCGAGAGCTTTGTCGGCCTTCCGCCGCCATGCCTTGGGATCAGCCCCTCGTAGCCGCCGTCGTTCCACCTCTTTTGCCAGGTATATCCGACGCTCTTGGTTATGCCAACCAGATGAGCTGAGGTCTCAACGCTGAAGCCCTGATACCGATATCTTATGAAGCGAAGCCTCCTCAGAATCCGGGCGTATTTCTCCAATTCTTTTATCCTGGCGTCGAGCTCCTCAGGCACCATACATCTTCGTATGGAGACCTGCTCTGGTTTGGGCATGGCAATACGGTTGAAATTAATACGTATTAAGTGTTTAGTTCTAAACAAATACATTTGCTGTTAGACAAAAACAGTTTAATTAACTCGGCGCGCCTATGTTAAAAAGCATCTGCTCTCCTGCCGCAGAGCGGAATCGCAAGCCTCGAAGTCGGACGAGTTCCTGCGGGAAAAAGCGTAAAACCCTCATAGACCAGAAGGCACTGCGCGTCCTGCCCCAGCCTTCTGCTCTCCTCCAAAAAAGAGGCGGAACCGTTCTACAGGTTCGGGTGACGGACCTGTCATCGCGTATGGGCTTTTGCAACAACGGCAACGTGAAGACGTATTAGTCGGAGATAATTTGGTTCACACAAAATATCCATTTTAAGCGTAACTTTTATGTAATCTGACTGTGAATATACCACTAAATGAGAGGGTGAGCGCCCAACCGTCGGGCCTCTGGTGCGCATCCATTCTGGTCGACACCCTCCATTGTTCGTTTTTTCTTCGCCCCTCGGGGCGGAGCTGGCCAGAGGCCTCCCTCCAATTTTTGAGTCAATCAGGAAATGGAGCTGACTCTGTAATCGGTATTCTGCCACCACTCTCCATCCAGGACCGTCGCCCTGTAACCCATCGTCCTAAGAGCGAAGTAGAGGGTGCAGGCTTCGGGGGTTCCGTAGACCATCTGGACCTTCTCCTCGTCAAGGCCACGTCCCGAAAATAGCGTCTCAAGCTCCCCAGCGCTCTTGAGGGTGCGGGCTTCGGGGTCGGAGTATAGGTCGGAGGTCTTCACGTACATCGAGTTTGAGATGCGAGATGTGGCGTAGTCGGAGAAGCTGGACCTCGTATCCACGATCTGAACTCCGAGGCTTTCTTGAGCTTGATCCAGCATCGACTCGTTGACCAGAAGGCCCTGCCTGGCCGCTGAGGTGTAGTTGGACTCTTCGGGTTCGGGCGAGTTCTGGACGAGATCGAGACTTGAGAAGGCCTCGACGTTTCCATCCAGGCGGCTGAGGTTGCTGTGGCCCAGGCACTCCAGAGCCCAGAAGAGGTAGGCTGAGTCGTCACCGTTCCCGTAGACGACGATTGAGTCGGTCTCGTTGACCCCGAGACGGCAAAGCTCTTCGACCGCCACCTCCGGTTCCAGGGAACCGGCGGGCTTCAGCGACCTCCAGTAAAGGTTCCTGGCTCCTGAAAGGTGGCCCTTCTCGTAGTCTGAAGGAGATCTCGCGTCCAGAAGGACGCGCCCGTCGAGATCGTCACCCGGATGGAAGATAAGCTCGGGATATGCGTACTCGGCATTGACAGTCTCGCTATCCTCGTTCTGGCTTCTCGACTTCAGCGCCTGCTCTCGAAGATCGCCGGTCGAAGATCCCGAGTCCGCTTGATTTGAGCCCGTGTGGTATTTGTCCCACCACTCGTTGAAGTTTACCCAATCTGGACAGTCTGGACAGCCCGGGGTGCTGGCCGTGGCGGTGCCTGCGAGGATCGCCCCCAGGATAAGAACCGAAAGTGCTGACCCCGTAAGCCTGCATAAGGTTCCGGATCTCCGAGGGCTCGATTCATGAAGGCTGCCGTCGGATCTTGAAATCGATATCGAATTTGCGATGATGATCACTCCCCATTCCCCGTACTAAAATCACCAGTTCTATTTGAGGCTGGCGAGCCGATGGACAGGAACCTATAAATAACAAAATTATGCTCATCAAAGCGAAATAAAGTACGTCATTGTACGTATTTATACATTAGAATTCGGAGAGGTACCATTGATCGGAAAGTCAGTCAGGATGGAGCGGATCTTCAACAGGGAGACGGACAGAACGGTGATCATCCCCATGGACCACGGCGTCACCGTCGGGCCGATCCGGGGGATAAAGAACGTGAGAGAAGCGGCCGATTTGGTCGCCGCCGGGGGCGCAGATGCCGCCGTCGTCCACAAGGGCGCAGCCTCCTTCGGCCATCGGGGGTATGGCAGGGACCTGGGACTGATCCTCCACCTTTCGGCCTCCACCAACCTCGGACCCGACCCCAACAACAAGGTCCTGGTGGCGACGGTAGAGGAGGCTCTCAAGCTCGGGGCCGACGGCGTCAGCATCCAGGTGAACGTCGGGGCTGAAGACGAGTCAAGGATGCTCGCCACCCTCGGCGAGACCTCTCGGAAGTGTCAGGAATGGGGGATGCCGCTCCTCGCCATGATGTACCCCCGGGGAAAGAAGATCGAGGACGAGCACCGGGCCGAGTACATCGCTCACGCCGCTCGGGTCGGGGCGGAGCTGGGGGCCGACGTCGTCAAGACCAGCTATACCGGCGATCCAGATTCCTTCAGAGAGGTGGTGGAGGGCTGTCCCGTACCTGTCGTCATCGCCGGCGGGCCCCGGACGGAGACAGAGGCCGAGTTTCTGGATATGGTGGCCGACGCCATCGGTGCCGGCGCCCGAGGTGTTGCCATCGGAAGAAACGTCTTCCAGCATGCCGATCCGACCCTCATCACGAAGAGGATCTGCTCCATCGTTCACAAGGACATGACGGCACAGGAGGCTCTGGAAGTGGCGGCAAAGTGATGCTAATTGATGTTATTTTTGAGAGGTGGCCTGAAGGTCACTTCAGGTACTCGACGCTGCTCTTGCTCGCCCTGAAGGTGGACATGTAGCGGTGAACCTGGGGCGGGACCTCGGTGGTGACGAAAAGGCCCATCTCTCGCGCCTGTGAGGAGGAGATGGGAAGGCTGTGGACGTTCTCTCCGCCCAGGAGCATTCTTGAAATCTTCTCGAAGGACTCCTCGTCCACCCTGCCCACCAGAAGTTCGCGAAGGTGGTCTTTCATCATTCGGAGGGCCTTCTCTGATATGTGGCGCATGACGAAGCTCGCGTCGTCGGCGTCTTTTCCTTTCATCTCTGTCGCGTAGATCCAAGAGTGGGCTGGGTACGACCCTCTTATGACGTCGCCTACCTGGGGGTCGATGGGCCCTATCACAGCATCCGGGTCCATCACGATCTCGTCGCAGGCCAGGGCGATGATCGTCCCCCCGCTCATGGCGTAATGGGGGATCATGGCCCGGGTCTTCTCGGGGTGATTTCTCAGGGCTCTTGCGATCTGGATGCTGGGAAGAAGCTGGCCACCCGGCGAATGGACGATGACGTCGATGGGCCTGGACCCCGCAGACCTGATCCCCCGGAGGAGCTCTTCTGCGTCCTCCACGTCGATGAACTGGTATATCGGGAAGCCGAAGAGGGATATCGCCTCCTTTTTGTGGACCATGGTCAGCACCTTGGACCCCCAGGACCTCTCCATCTCGCGGATCAGGCCGATCCTCGACCTCCTCAGGTTCCAGAGTTGAAACTGGGGCAGGAGGACGGCATAGAGCACGAAAGCTATGAAGAAGAAGGTCAAAAGATCCAGGGTGTTCATGTTGTCCATACATCAGAAAGAGGGTGATGCTAATACAAATAGATGGCTGCAAGAGCGGTTTATGGAGGAAGAGATGACCGCCTATGGTCTGGCTATGAGGGCGATACTACTGGCCATAGTCCTCATCTCGCCTTCGGCCTGTTCAGTGGAGGACTTCTATCGGGCCGAGGGTGGACCCCAAATCTTCGTATCATCTCTCAGCTCGAGCATCGAGACCGGGAAGGTCGGATCGGTCTTCGTAAACATAGAGAATCAGGGCCAGGTCACTGGCCTTGAGGAGAAGAGGACGCCCCAAACCGAGGATGAAAAGATGCTGGCCCTTCTGGAGGGGGAGATGGAGATGGAGGGCTCGGAGGCAGTCGGGATCGAGGCGAGGCTCGTATCCAGGGACGAGAGGCTGGAAGTCCTCTCAAGACCCCAGCTGGCGGGCTCCCTCTCGGGCGGCGAGAGCCTGAAGATGCCTATCGAGTTCTCAGTCCGGGCGGAGGAGTCCGCGAGCTCCGGAATTTACCCCATGGTCCTGGAGATCTCTTACGAGAGGCAGGAGGACGTCCAGGTAGAGGGAAACCCCCTCTACCCAGAGATATACTTCCAGAGGGCGGCGGCGAAAGAGACGATCTCCCTTGAGGTCCCGGTGATGACCGGCCCAAGGTTGGAGGTGGCAGAGGTAAAAGGCTCGATATCCCCAGGCCGCACCTCCGATCTTGGGCTTGTACTGGAAAACTCCGGCGACGTCGCGGCCCGAGAAGTTCGGGTGAGCCCCCTCGTTCAGCCCCCTTTCAACTCCACCGGCGAAGAGGTGGCCCTGGGGGATGTAGAGTCAGGTAAAAAGACCGTAGCCGAGTTTCCCCTGGAGGTGGATAGAGAGGCGGACCCGGGAGAGTACGCCCTCGTATGCCAGATCAGATACGTCTCAGCCGATGGAGATGCAGAGAGGAGAGAGGACCTGGCGGCCCTGGTGGAGGTGAAGGCCCCCACCGGCCTTCGGGCTATACTGATCGTCCCGATCATCGCAATCGTTCTGACGCTCCTCTACCTCGGAGGGGCCGGAAAGAGGCTTCGGTTGCCGAGAATTCGAAGGAAGAAGCGATGGTGATCATCCTATCGGGCCGAGCGCTGAAAATTCCCGGGATCTTCTGCCGATCTATCTCGTCACCAGGTCCTGGAACTGCTGTTGAGCCCGGTCCAGGATCGCCTCCTCGCCGGGGATGACCCCGCCCCTCATCAGCACCCTGCCGCCGACTATCGTTGTGTCCACGCCACCCTGGGCGCTGTAGACCAGGTGAGAGACGATGTTATCGCCGGTGAGGGGGCAGAACCAGGGCTTCTTGAGGTCGATCAGGGCGAGGTCAGCCAACGCACCAGCCCTAAGCCCGAGGTCTAGGCGGAAGGCTGCATAGGCGTTCTCCGTCGCCATCTTCCAGACCTCTCCGGCACGGAAGAGGTCGGGTCTGGAATGGGCGCATTTCTGGGCGATGGCCGTCGTCTTCATCTCCTGAAAGAGGTTGAGGCTGTTGTTTGAGGACGCGCCGTCGGTCCCAAGGCAGATGTTTGCGCCCGCCATCTGGAGCTGGTCTAGGGGCGCGATCCCCGAGGCGAGCTTGTGGTTGCTGATCGAGCAGTGGGCGACGTTTACCTTTCGTTCGGCGATGATCGAGATGTCCTTTGGAGAGAGCCAGATGCAGTGAGCAGCGATCACCCGACCGCTCAGAAAGCCGAGGGAGTCCAGGTACTCCACGGGGCTTTGGCCGCAGTTTTTCGCGAAGCTCTCCACCTCCGACCTCGTCTCCGAGAGGTGGATGTGAAGCATCACGTCGTGCTTTTCCGCGATCTCTTTGGACTTAAGCAGTGTCTCCTCAGAGCAGGTGTAGACGGCGTGAGGTCCCAGGGCTGGGACGATCAGATCGTCCTCTTTCCACCTCTTGATGAAGGGCTCAGTCGTCGCTATGATGTCCGGCCTCATGTCGAAGAGGACCTCGGAGAGGAAGGCACGAAGCCCCATCTCCTTCGTCGCCCGGGCCGTCTCGTCCATGAAGTAGTACATGTCGTTGTAGCAGGTGATCCCCGCCCTGATCATCTCGAGGCAGCCGAGCTTCACGCCCCAATGTATGTCCTCGGAAGTCAGCTTCGCTTCCAGGGGCCAGATCTTCTCTTCGAGCCAGGGCATCAGCTCCATGTCGTCGGCGTAGCCTCTAAAGAGGGTCATGGCGAGGTGAGTGTGGGCGTTTATGAGGCCGGGAATCGCCAGCATCCCAGAAGCATCGATCACCTCGCCATCACTGGACCCGTCCGCGAGGCCCGGGTCGATCCCGACGATCCGGTTTTCCTCGATGGCGATGTTCACGTCTCGGAGAAGCTTTCCGTCCTGCATTATCGAGGCGTCCTTGATCAGCATGCTTTCCACCTCTGGAGGCATCGGCGTTAAAACTTTTGCAGCGGTCCAGATCGCCAGGCTTAAAAAGTCCAACCTCCAACAGATCGGCGCGTGCTGAGGTAGCCAAGCGGCCCACGGCGCCGGTCTTGAACTCGAACCTTCGCCTGTCGTGATAGGTTCGACAAGGGAACCGGTGGTGCATTGCGCCTCGTGAGTTCGAATCTCACCCTCAGCGCTAAAATTTACTACTGTTCTGGAACATTAATTTTGCAGCACACAGCGAAGGCCAGGGCAAAGCCGAAGCTCCCATCTGGCATCTCGCCAGCCCTGTCGTCCTTGGATCGCACCTTTGTCTCACCCCGGAACAGAGATAGTCGGGTTCGTTTCGATTTTTAACTTACTGCTTACAAATATTTAGACATTCGCCGCTCCATCCTCGATGGCCTTCACCAAAGCGTACAGCATCTCGTTCGCCAGCGCCTTTAGGCCGTGCTTCTTTGCTAAGTCCAGAACGTATCCGTTTATGGAATCGATCTCCGTTCGCTTCCCGTTGAGGACGTCCTGGAGCATGCTGGAGGTGTTGGCGGCTGTCATTGAGGCGACCGAACGGACGAACTCCAGTACCTCCTCCTCGTCGAAGCGATATCCTTCCCTTTCGGCTACGGCCAAACACTCTCCGACGATTTCTTCGACGATGCCTTTCAGGTGCTCGGAGAGGACGATACCGTTTTTCTCTCTGGTCAAAGCAGTTATCGGATTTATCGCGGCGTTTGCGAAGAGCTTCTTCCACTGTTGAGCCTTGAAGTCCTCGGCGAACTCCACCAAAAATCCCTTCTCTTCTAGCCGGGCTTTGAGGAGCCTTTTTGTATCTTCACCCATGGCGGCTTCAAAAACGGTCTTTCCATCCCCCTTCAGCTCGATTTTGCCATCCTCGGAGAATTTGACGCCGACGGAGATTATACCCTCGAAGATGCTGGTTTCGGAGAGGTCGAACTTCTCCCGGTTGCCCATGCCGTTCATCAAAAGGACGAAGTCGGCATCTTTCAGCTTCCCGTCCAATAGACCAGACACTCTTATCTCCCTCAAGACCGCAGGCAGGGAATGGGTCTTGACGCAAACCACCACGATATCAGGAACAAACACCGATTCTCCAAGTCCATTGAGATTTGAGAAGCAATGCCTGAACCGGATATATAGGGGCACTTGCCCTTCAAGTAGAGCAACTTCAAGGCCCCTTTCTTTTATCCTCTGGATGTGGCCCCTCCTTCCCAGAAGGGCCACATCCTCTACGATGGGGGCTTTCCTCGCCAGCCCCTCCTCCTGCCCCTTCCTCTCTCCTTCAACATTGGAGAGGAGGTAGCCCAACAACGAGCCTATCGCCCCAGCCCCATAGATCAAGACCTTCGCCATGATACCGCTTCCGCGTCTGTTTTTTCGCCGACAGATGTTTGCAGGAACTGTTTTAATCGCCAAGTTTTATTTATATATCCCCCCGCCCCAAACCCGGATCCGGATCGTTTGACGAACCAAAACTCAGATAAGAATCGAGAGAGATACCTCTCAGAAGAGAGGTTGAGATGAAAGTCGCTGTGGCACAGCTCAATCCGGTGGTGGGTGACGTCGAGGGCAACCTCAAGAAGGCCGTCGAGACCCTCTCCCGATTCGAGGGCAAGGCCGACCTTCTGATATTTCCGGAGCTATTTTTGGCGGGCTACCCACCTAGGGACCTTCTCAAAAGGCCCAGCTTCATAAGGAAAGTCCAGTCCGCCCTCGATCGGCTTGTCGAGGTCTCCGGAGAGTTTCCGAGGACCGGCATCGTCATCGGCGCCCCCGTCTCCACGGGAAAAGACGAGGGGGCGGGGCTCTACAACTCAGCTTTTCTGATGTGCGAAGGCGAGGTTCTGGCCGTCCAGCACAAATCCCTCCTCCCGACCTACGACGTCTTCGATGAGACCAGATACTTCGACCCGGCCCCCGAGATTCATGTGACGCCCTTTAGGGACCAGGTCCTTGGGATCTCGATCTGCGAGGACGCCTGGAACGACCCGGCTCTTTGGCCCACCCGTCTCTACTCCTTCGACCCCATAAAGGCCCTGGCGAAGAACGGCGCAACCCTCCTCATAAACATCTCCGCCTCGCCCTTCCACCTGGGAAAAGAACAGGTTCGGTTCGGTCTCATCAGCAAACACGCCAAAAGATACGGTATCCCCTTCGTATACGTCAACCAGGTGGGCGGCAACGACGACCTGATCTTCGACGGGAGCAGCCTCTGCATCGACGGCGAGGGAAACGCCGTAGAGATATTCCCATCCTTCGAGGAGACGGTGGGGATCTTAGACCCGGCCGCCCGGGGAAATCCCAATCTTCAGCCGGAAGATGACGATATCGAGTCCCTCCGAAAGGCGTTGGTCCTGGGGATCCGGGACTACGCGAGAAAGTGCGGATTCTCGAAGGTCGTGATCGGCCTCTCGGGCGGTATCGACTCCGCCGTCACCTGCTGCCTAGCCGCCGAAGCCTTGGGCAGCTCCAACGTTCTGGGGGTATCGATGCCCTCGCCCTACACCACAACGGAGAGCAGAGCCCTCTCGAAAAAGCTTGCAGGTAACCTTGGGATCGAGTTTGAAGAGATCTTCATCTCCGAGATGTACAGGTCCTACGTTGAGTCTCTGAAGGGGCACCTCGGCCTAACCGGGGATGAGGTGGATGTCACCCTCGAGAACATTCAGGCGAGGATACGGGGAAACGTCCTAATGGCCATCTCCAACAGGTTCGGCCATCTTGTCTTATCCACCGGTAACAAGAGCGAGATCGCAGTCGGCTACTGCACCCTTTACGGAGACCTGAGCGGAGGGCTTGCCGCCATCTCGGACGTCCCAAAGACGATGGTCTACAAACTCGCAGAACACATCAACCGAAACGGCGAGATCATCCTCGCCGAGATCATCAGAAGGCCGCCCTCGGCGGAGCTGAAGCCCGACCAGAAAGACCAGGACACTCTCCCCCCTTACGAAGTCCTCGACTCGATGCTCCATCAATACGTCGAGGAGGGGCTCTCGGCGAGGGAGATTATCGAGTTGGGATTTGACCCCGAGACCGTGAACTGGGTGGCTAGGGCCGTGAAGAGAAACGAGTACAAAAGAAAGCAGGTTCCTCCCGGCCTCAAAGTGACCACCAAGGCCTTCGGCACGGGAAGAAGGATGCCCATCGCCGCCAGGTACGAGGACTGAGAGCAATCCGCGAAAAATTCTGGGCGGATCGCCCCGAACTTACGCAATCCCAAGCTCCTTGTGCCGTTTCAGTATCTCGTCCGCGAGGCGGTCGAGGGCCAGATATTCCTCCTCTCCGGGAAGCCCTTTGGCGAGGACCGGCTCGATCATCTCGACTTTCAGGTGTGGCATCATATCCTGGATTACCTTCACCGTCTTTCCGCCCCAGCCGTAAGACCCGATGACGGAGGCGAACCTCGTCTTGGGCCGCAGGGCGTTCGCGAGGAAGGCGACGAGGGCAGCGTTGGGGTGGGGTCCCGCCAGGACCGTGCAGGTCCCAAGGACGAGGGTTGCGGCGTCGACCAGGGCCATCGCCATCTTCCCGAGGTCCGAAGCTGCGATGTCGAACCTCTTCACCCCGATCTCCCGCGCGATTAGGGCGTCGACGAGGTGGTCGACCATCAGCTTTGTGCTCCCATGCATCGAGACGTAAGGTATCACAACCTCGTTTTTCACATCCTCGCTGGACCAGTCCCGATAGGCCTCGATTATGAAGGATGGGTCAGAGTGGAGGGGACCGTGGCTCGGAGCTATCATCTCAAGGTCCAGGGCCTCGACAATCTCCAGGTTCTTTCGAATGATCACCCGGAAGGGCATCATGATCTCGGCGTAGTACCTCTTGGCGGGTTCGTAGATGATCCGCTCATCGGCGAATAGGTCGCTGGTGGCGTAATGGGTCCCGAAGAAATCACAGGAGAAGAGTATCTTATCCTCCCTGAGATACGTGGACATCGTCTCGGGCCAGTGGACCCAGGGGGTGTAGAGAAACTCCAGGGTCTTGTCGCCGAGGGGTAGGGTCGATTTGTCCTCCGCGGTCTCGAACTTCTCGGCCGGGACCTTTAGATGCTCTTCCAAAAGCTCCTGGCACCGGGACGTGCAGATGACCTTCGCCTCTGGGAAGCGTTCGAGAACCCGTGGGATCGATCCCGAATGGTCCTGCTCGGCGTGGTTTGCCACCACGTAATCGAGACGATCGAGCGCGAGGCCCTCCAGGTTCTCCATCAGGACCTCTGCCATCGGCGGGTCCGCGGTGTCGATGAGGGCCGTCTTCTCACTTCCCCTGACGACGTAAGCGTTGTAGCTCGTCCCGTCCGGGAGCGGTATCAGCTCGTCGAAGAGCCGCCGGTCCCAGTCGATGACGCCGACGGAAAACACCCCCGGCCTGATCTCTCTTGAAAATCCCATATTTTTGCCACCTCACTCAACCTTTGCGAAGACGTCTTTGGAAGCTTGCGCATCCAGGAAAGATCCTGTCGTCGGGCAGGTCCTCAAAAGCCGTCCCCGGCGCGATCCCTGACTTTACATCCCCCTTCTCAGTATCACGGACGCGCCCGCAAACCTCATAGACGCGCCAGTCCATCCGACCTCATCTCCCATAGATTATTCCATATCTTTCATACTTAAGTATTTTCAAGTAAGATCGATATCAAATGACAACTGCGCATTTTTGCGGTACTTTATGCTGGACTGTACCTAAGGTTTTGAGCTGCGGCCGCCATCTGCGATGGACTTGTCTCCGATCTCCACGACTCCTGCCTTCGGCGGCTCGATTCCCTCCTCCTTGAAGGCATCCCATGCCCGTTTTGTGACGTCCGACTCGAACTCGAACTCGCGCCTCAAGTCGTAGACGTAGGCCTTGGCCCTCACCCTCCTGTAGAAGGGACGGTCCTTGAGAAGTATCGTGACCGGCCTTTTGTCGGAGATGTAGACGTAGCGGGACGTGACGGTGGCCTCTCTCAAGATCTGCATCGCTCTTGAGGCGTCTGACCTGGAGTCGATGAACAGGTCGATCACCACCATCATCTCCTGGCTCCCGGAGTTGGCGTTGGCCAGAGTCTGGCTGAGGATCTTCTGGTTTGAGACCGAGATCAGGCTGTCATCGGGAGAGACGAGCCTCGTCGCGCGAAGCCCTATGTCCCGGACCTCGCCGTAATGATCGTCGATCCTCACCTTGTCGCCCACCTGGTAGGGCTTATCCAGGACGATGACGAACCCGCCCACCACCTCAGCCACGAGGTCCTTAAGGCCGAAGCCTATGGCCGCGCCCGCCAAACCCGAGAAGGCGACGAGCTGGGCGGTGGAGAGCTGGAGGACGGAGCCGAGTATGTGGTATGCGGCAAAGCCGTAGATGGCGAACTTTGCGAGAGGGATCGCCATCTTGACGGTGATACGGTGCTCGTATACCTTCTCCGAAAACCACGTCAAAAGAAAGACGACGATCCTGGTGGCAACGTATGCCAGGGCCAGCACCAGAAGGGCGTTCATCACGATGGACGAATCGATCCCCAGGGCCGGGATGTCAGAGCGGATGCTTGAGGAGACGTTGGCCGCAATCCCAGGGGTCCCTACTGAGGGCGTCGAAGTCGATAGGTTGGAGTAAACCTCTGTCAGATTCTCCGCCATGCTACCACACCAGCCTCAGCCTTCTCAAGTGCTCCACAACGCCCTTTAGGGCTTCGGACCTTATCGTGATGACATCTCCATCAGAGAAGACAAGCCCCCTCTCTTCCAAGAGGCCTGCGATCCTCTCCGCGGAGAGGTCCAGGGGCTCGAGAACTAGAGAGAGCTCTCTCACATCGATGGACCCCATGGATAGGACGATGCAGAGGGCGAAAGACTCATCGTAGTCGAGATCGATGGATGGCGGATCTTTCAGGGCGTTTCTGACTTCGGGATAGTCCAAGGCCTCATCCCATAGATGCTCGGCAACTCCCGGGTTGCCGTCTGAGATCCGGGCGAGCTTATCGAAGAAGATCTCTTCAGACGACTTCTTCTCGTTCTTGGTTCGGCGGGACCTGATCGATCGCATGTCGACCACCGGGTAAGGGATCTCAAGGCTGTGGCCCATCAGGGTCTTTTTGTAGCTTGACCGGTTCAATATCGTCAATTTTTCCGCTTTCGCGGGAACTTCCTCAACGAAGGTCAGCTCGCCCTCTTCGTAGCCGGAGAGGAGCATCTCCCGGATCTGGTCTGTTCCCATTTTGGAAAGCCTGATCTTTTTGGGGAAATGCCGGCCTAGGCCCAGTACCTCGTCGAGGTACTTCCAGGAGTAGCTGTTCCATGTAGTGATGAAAAGCCCGTCCGACGAGGAGACGAAGCTCAAAAAGCGGTTCATCGCAAGAAACCCTCCTATCTTCCTCTGGTAAAGACGATGAGCTTCTTCCACCATCACGATCTTCTCTGAGGCGGCCTCCAAAATCTCTAGGTCGCGAATCAGATATCGAGCATAGACCCTTAGGCCCCTTGGGCCGATAACGTCTGCCGCTCGTCTCATCAGATCCGACTCGCCGTAGAAGGGGTCGGATATGACGGCGACGTTATCCCTTTTGCCCTCTTCGAAATCCTCTATCGATTTCTCGATGAGTTTCATCTCTTCTTCGAACGGCGGTGGCATATGGCAAAACCTGCTGAAAGCGAGTCCGATGCAAAAGTCTGAGTTGGGATTCTCCTTTTCGTCTTATTTTGAGACGACTTGTAAATTAAACTTACCGGCGTTTTGATTTCATCCCACCCGAAAGAAACGAAGAGGTGGCTTTGGATATGCGAATGCTTCCGAATCTCTGAGCATGGCGGAGGCCCAATCAAACCATTTTTGGCGGGTCTATTGAAGCTTATGGAGACATTCCCGTTCAGACCCATTACGACATTTTATCCAATAAATTTCGTCGTCACTGGTTAGAATAAAACTAAATTTATATCTCAAATCCGTTTAAAACCTGGCTCTCGGGATGGTGGGGGGTTCTCTCAACCGAGTCGAAAAATATTAAATAGATAAGCACGTTAAATAAACACGATTAGAAATGAAGGGTGTTGGAGGGGGTAGCATGAAATGCTTACTTTATCTTACGGTCGCGCTTCTGGCGTTGGCACCGACAGCCCTCGGCGCAGTAGGGACAGTTGAGCAATCCGAGGGGTCGGTTTCCTCCGATCTGATGAGGTCGTACCACGGCGAGGCGCCGACCCTTAAAGGTCCTTACGAGGAGGGCTGCTCGCCGACGGAGCTGAAGTTCGGAACTCCTGAAATGTACAGTTTCTCACCAGACGATGGGTTGAACTTCGTCTCGGCCACACCACCGGAATCTGTAGTGTCTGGGATGGAGGGCGCTTCGGGAACCGGTTCAGGCTCCTGGTACTGGCCCGGCTCGGCGGAGTCTCAAAATAAGCTCTACGTCCAGACTCGCGACGGGGTGACGACGGTGGCTGGCTGTAGCAACGGCGGGTATCTTCCGCTCTGGGCGAAGGTCGCCTACACAGGGAACTTCTTCGTCTACGAATGGTACCCGAACGAGCTAACACCGTCTGTCAACTGGTGTTTCTGGACCTGGCCTGACTACCTTAAGGGCTGGTTCAAAGGTGATGAGCCCGGCTGGCACGTGATCTGCTTCCACTGCGACAAGTCCAGCAACTACGTCTACATCTACGTCTGGCCTGATGACGGATCGTACAAGGGAGGGAAAACGACGGGCTATTCGAAGATAGAGGCTCCGCAGACTTCGCCATCGTCGTCGTCTTTGAGCAGCGGCAGCCTCTCGACGGGCCTGGGCATGGCCACGCCCACACCGCCAGACCCGGTCTCGGAGGGGCTGATGCCCACGGACCTGCGACTGCCAGCTCCAGATTATAGCAGCTCAGCCTATGGTTCCGGGTACGACAGCTATACGACCGGTTCGACAGGAGCATGTGCTCCGGCCAGCGGGATCTCTGACTACGGCGTTTACACCTCCGGGTCCACGGGTTACAGCTGCTACGGCACGGGCACCATCTCGCCGCCCGGCTACAGCGAGGGCACCGATACCGTATCCGACTTCGGGCTGGTCTACACGCCGATGGCCGCATCCAAGTACAACGAGTACTACGTCCAGACCCAGCCGAACAGACTAACGACGGTGGCCAGCACCCAGAAGGGTGAGTGGCTCCCGCTCTGGTCCAAGATCAAGCGGCCGGGGATGTATTGGTCCTTCGAGTGGCCGCCCTGCAAGTCCGGATACTATTGTGCTCCCGAAGTGAAGAGCTTCGGCTACAAGAAAGAGGGCTGGTACACGACCTGGTTCAAGAGCAGCACCCCCGGCTGGCATCTGCTCTGTTACCAGTGCAACGACTGGAGCAACTACGTCTACATCTACGTCTGGCCCTTCGACTGCTGACCTGGCCTGCCTCCTCCCCCCAATTTCGGGGGAGGGGCGATCTCTTTATATACAGTAAGCTTGGGTCTACTCTGAAGTAATCTGAAGTAATTACCCTTACTGGAGGATGTTTATTGGCGAGAAGGTCACAGAGAAAGTCTGACAGCAGGAAGGTCAAGGCTAAGCAATGGTACAAGGTCGTAGGCCCTGATATGTTCGGAAAGTCTCCCGTAGGGGAGACCCTGGCCAGCGACCCGAGCAAGCTGATGGGAAGAGTCATTGAGACCACTCTTGGGGAGCTGACTAACAACTTCTCCAAGCAGAACACAAAACTCAAGTTCAAGGTGGACCAGGTGGCGGGCGACTCCGCTTACACCAAGTTCGTAGGCCACGAGCTGACCAGCGATTATGTGAGGTCCCTGGTCAAGAGGAGAACTTCCCGGATCGACACCATCATAGACGTCACCACCAGCGACGGCTATAAAGTCAGGGTGAAGCCGAGCTGTTTCACAGTGAAGAGGGCGAGGACCACTCAGGTCAAGACTATCAGAAACATAGCCTCGAGCATAATTCAGGAGAAGGCGGGAACCCTCGATCTCAACCAGTTCATCCAGGAGGTAGTCCTGGGCAGGCTCTCTCTCGACATATACAAGGACGCAAAAGAGATCTATCCGCTGCGAAGAGTGGAGATCAGAAAGACGGAAATTTTGGCGGGGCCCGTCGCCTCATGAAGATCCTGGGATTCTTCGGCAAGGGCGGCACCGGCAAGACCACCCTCACCGCCCTGATCCTGCGCGAGCTGGTCAGGCGGGGCGAGGTGGGCTTGCTCGCCGTCGACGCCGACGCTAACGAGTGTCTTGCAAGCTTGCTAGGGGCGGAGGGGACGCCGAGGCTCTCCGATATGCTCCAGAAGTACAAGCGACAGCGGGAAGAGAGTCCCGAGCTGACCGGCCTTGACATTTTCCAGAACCTCTTCGACACCCTACTGATGGAGGGCGAACAGGAGGGCTACGACATGCTGATCATGGGCCGGGGCGAGGGATCGGGCTGCTTTTGTGCCATCAACGACCTGCTCCAGGCGGTCTTCGAGAAGACCGTCGAGGGCGAGAACTACAACTACCTCCTCATGGACTGCGAGGCCGGTGTGGAACACATCGCGAGAAAGACCTCGGGCAAGATCAACGATGCCATAATCGTAACCGATGCGAGCAAGGTCAGCCTCGACACCCTCAAGCGGATAAAAGAGGTGGCTTCTGAAGTCGGAACGACGATCGAGAACTACTACGTCGTCGCCAACAAGACTAGGCCCGACATGCTGGACAAGGTCGAGAAGACTGCAGAGAGCCTGGGGTTCAAGTATCTTGGCGCTATCCCCGAGGATCCCAACTTCACGGAGATCGCCTACGAGGGAAAGAGCGTCTTTGACCTGCCCGACGACTCTCCAGCGGTCATCGCAACAAAAAAGATCACAGACCAGCTTCTCGGAGCCTGAACTGAGACTCACTGAGGGATCATGAAATCCAACTTTTCAAAAGCTATCTCGCTTCTTATCTGCCTTGCAGCTTGCCTCGTTGCGGGCTGCTCGGATCAGGGCGAGGGGGAGAAAGCCAGCCAACCGGAGGACGAATCTGTCTCTGAGCTGGTGGTGGCGATAACCGCGCCCTCCACGGGCTCGGTCCTATCCGGCGACGAGGCCGTGAAGTTCGATGGCGATGTCACAGGCGGGAAGATGCCCTACTCTTATCGATGGTCGTCGTCTCTGGATGGAACCCTCTCCACCGAGAAGTCTTTCCAGAAGTCGCCGTCGGAGATGAGCAAAGGCAGATATGTCGTCATCCTGACCGTGACCGACGGTGCCGGCGCGAACAGCCAGGCCAGCATCACCGTGACAGTGCTCTAGGCTGTAGCTTTGCGGCAAGTGGGCGGGGATAACCCGGCCCCCTGCCCAACCACATTTCGAGCGGAGCTGGAGATCGCTGCCGATTCAGTTGATCATCAATTCTCAGCCTCTGAGTTTCAAGACCCTGCCTTGATCAGAGCTTCGCCTCGGCGAGAGCAGAGCTGCACCGGCAGCGCCTCTCTTCTGCCATCCTTGAAATTGCGGCCTTTATGATCTCTAGCAAAATATCGACGGATTTTGCCATCTGGTCGACGATCTCCGTCGCCGCCATAGCATCTTTTCTCATCCCCGCGGCGGGGTTTGTGACGATGCATATGGAGGCGTAACATAGTTCCAGCTCCCGCGCCAGGGCCACTTCTGGATAGCCAGTCATCCCGACGACGTCCCCGAAGCGTCTCAACATTTTGATCTGGGCGGGGCTCTCGAGGTGCGGCCCCTCAGTGCAAACGTATACTCCTTGGTGTACCTCAGCGCCTGCGACCTTTGCGCCCTCAATTAGAGCCCGTCTCGTCTCGGGGCAGTAGGGGCTTGTCAAATCGACATGAACCGCCACCTCCTCGAAGAAGGTCTGGGGCCGGGACTTTGTGAACTCCACGAAGTCGTCGGGGACGACAAAGCTTCCCACCGTGTGCCAGGACATCGTGCCCACGGTGTTGGTGGATACAACCCGGACCGCCCCCCACTTTTTCGCGGCCCAGAGGAGAGCTCTGTAGTTCACCCGGTGGGGCGGAAGGTGATCCTCGCCGTGCCTGGGAATGAATAGGACCTCTTCTCCACCCAATTTCGTTGCCTTCGGCTCCACCCTACCGTAGGGGGTATCGATCGAAACGGCTTCGCCTTCTACGTCGATTCCAGTTCCGCCGATCACCGCGATCTTCTTCTCCATGTTTGAGGGGATATCTTCCGAAGTTAAAGGGCTTGTCCTGAATGGATAGACCCGGATCGGAGATGCGACGGTTCAAGGTCGTAAGCGTCTATTTGGCGTCTATTATGGCGAAACCTACATAAGGCCCGTGCCCCTCTTGCCTCTGAAACGGCCGTCCGGCCAGAGGACGCCCGCATATCGATCACAACTCCCATTCACGGGCCCTTTTGAGGAGATATCAGATGGAATTTACCGCCCAAGAAAAGTACGAATTCAAACGTCTGCTCGAAGACCTGAGGAGCAAGAGCGGAAGGGGTACGGAGCTGATCTCGCTCTACATACCTCCCGACAAGCAGATCTCGGACGTGACCGCCCAGCTACGGGACGAGCACGGTCAGGCGTCCAACATCAAGTCCAAGCTCACCCGCACCAACGTCCAGAGCGCTCTCGAGTCGGTGATGGCCAGGCTTCGCCTGATCCCTAGGCCTCCGCCGAACGGCGTTGCCATATTCGTAGGGGCGGTCGACGTCGGCGGGAACAAGACCGACATGTACAGCAAGGTCCTCGAGCCGCCAGATCCGATAGTCACTTACCGGTACCACTGCGACTCCTCATTCCTTCTCACCCCTTTAGAGGACATGCTGGCGGATAAGAAGACCTTCGGACTGATAGTTCTCGACAGGAGAGAGGCCACCATCGGGACCCTCAAAGGAAAGCAGGTCGAGTCCCTGAAGCATCTTACTTCCTCGGTACCCGGAAAGCAGAGGAAGGGCGGTCAGAGTAGCCGAAGGTTCCAGCAGCTGAGATTGATCGCGATTCACGACTTCTACAAGCGGATAGGGGACAGTGCCACCGAGGCGTTCCTTCCCATCGACAGAAACGATCTTGAGGGGATACTTATCGGAGGGCCGTCCCCCACGAAAGAGGAGTTCGTCGATGGCCAGTTCCTCCACCACGAGCTTCAGCAGAAGATCCTAGATGCTTTGGACGTCTCCTATACCGACGAGTCTGGCCTTTACGAGCTGGTGGAGGCGGCTCAGGAGCGGCTCCTGGACCTTGAGCTCACCCAGGAGAAGCTGATCATGAGGAGGTTCATGAAGGAGCTGGTAAGCGACAAGGGCCTCGCATCTTACGGGGAGAAGGAGGTCCGGCAGAACCTGATCATGGGGGCGGTGGACATCCTCCTCCTATCCGAAGACCTCCGGAAGACCAGGGCTGTCATCAAGTGCACCAACGCCGGCTGCGACTATTCGAAGGAGGTCACGAGGTCCCCGAACAGCCCGCCGCCTGAAAACTGTCCCAAGTGTGGATCTCAGCTCGATATCACAAACGAGGTGGACATCATAGCCGACCTGTCCAGGATGGCCGATGACAGCGGAAGTGACGTCAAGATCATCTCCACCGACTTCGAGGAGGGGACCCAGCTCTACAGGGCCTTTGGCGGGATCGCTGCGATCCTCAGGTTCAGGACGAGCAGCGTCTGAGATCGTCTCTTCGTCTCCTCAACCATCCAATCCAAAATTCCGAAATCTAAAATACCAGGACGAAAAACCAGATAGAAGATGATCGAGCTATCAGCAAGCGTGTCCATCAGGCCTACCGAAAGCCCGGAAAAGGTGGCAGGTGCCCTGAAGATGCTCTTTCCCGGCATCGAGCTTGTTGCCTGCGAAGATCGGATCGAGGGGCGAGGCGACGCGAAGTCCCTTTTGACCTTTCACCGACTCTTGAGAGAGCAGAGGATCCTGGACACCGCAAGGTCTGTGATGCTTCATGGAAGGGTTGGGGACTCGATCCAGTTCAGGCTGAACAAGCAGGTCGCCACCGTCGGGAAGGTGAGCTTCCCTCCTGAGGAAGAGCCTCTCGGCTCGATACACGTTCAGATCAGGGGGCCTGAAACGCTGATAGACAGGCTCGCCCCCGAGACCTCGGAAGGAAAGCCGATCGAGGAGATCGGTCTGGAGGTGGATTATGTTTAGCTTTTCGTCTAGTGCTCTTGTGGACCAGCCCTTCGACTGGGCCTATCAGCTGGAGGAGCTCGGCTATTCCGGCTGGGAGATCGTTAACGAGGGAAAACAGAGGCTGACACCAGAGACGATCCCCCTTGCCCGAGAGATCGTTGAGACGACGAACCTTGTTATCACGATTCATCTACCCTACTCCGACCTGAACCTCGCCAGCATGAACCAGCCGATCTGGGAGGAGACGTTGCGGCAGATGAAGGCCTGCATAAGCCTTGCTTCAGAGTTCAGCAGCCTGGCAGTTGTCCATCCTGGCTACCTCTCGCCCCTGGGAAAGCAGATGCCGGATCGGGCCTGGGAGCAGAACATTTTGGGTCTCGCTGAGATCTGCGATCACGCCGCCGATCACGGCATGACCATCGCCGTCGAGAACATGCTGAACATAGAGTCAATGCTCGGAAGAACCCCCGAGGAGATCCTGGGGATGCTGGAGAACGTCGGCAGGGATAACCTCGGTTTTGTCTTCGACATCGGCCACGCCAACACCAACGGGAACGTAGACCAGTTTCTGGTTCTCAAAGAGAAGATGGTCCACGTCCACGTCCACGACAACAAGGGCGCAAGGGACGAGCACCTCCCAGTCAAGAGCGGCAACGTCAACTGGTCGAGGGTGGCAAAAGCCCTCAACGGATACGATGGCCGAATGGTGACCGAGGCCAGAACCCTGGTCCAGGGGGTACAGAGCATGAGAAACCTGAAGACCTTCATGGACTATTTGGAGTGACCTCGCATGATATCGTCCCTCGACGACTTGGCTGAAGATATATCCCGCTACTTCGAGGCTAAGGATCAGGCGAGAGAGGAGGCGCTCCAGCTCACCAGGGTCGTGATAAGGAGGTGCGGAGCGGCCATAAGGTCGGTCCATCGGGGCGAGTTCGACCGAGCCCAGGAACTGACTGAGAAGGCCGGGGAGGTCCTCGCCAGGATTCAGGACCTTCTGAAAGACCATCCCGACGTCAGGTATGCGGGCTTCGTCGACGGCGCAGAGCAGGAGTACGCCGAGGCGAGGATCGTCTACTCCATCATCACAGGCCAGAGTACCCCGACCCCCGAAGAGATCGGAGTCGAGATGACCGGCTACCTGGGGGGCCTCGGTGACACGACGGGGGAGCTGAGGCGTCACGTCCTGGACCTGATCAGGCAGGGAAGGCCCGAGGAGGGCGAGGTCTACCTTGAGGCGATGGAGGAGATCTATCATCTTTTGATGCTGTTCGACTATCCCGACGCCATCACCAAGGGGCTGCGGCGCAAGGGTGACATGGCCCGTTCCCTCCTCGAAAGGACTCGCGGTGACCTCACCAACGCCATAGGCCAGAAGAAGCTGGAGGTCCAGCTGAAAGAGCTGGAAGGAAAGCTCGGGGGGCCAGAATCTCGCTAGAGTCGAATCTGCGGCGGCGCGAATCACGCCCCCCCCCGCAGCTCAGCTTCAGGATATGCGTCATCACAACTTGAGCTATCTGAAGAAATTCTACATTCACACCCTACCCCCATCAACTGGGGACGAGTATTAGCTCCTGGGTCAGGGTGTTAACCTCCTGAACGATGGCGTTCTCTAAGGTGGTGACCGAGCAGATTACATCCATATGGAGGGTCTTTCCCTCCTTTCTCTTGGGCACTACGATGTTCCTCGCCACCTCTCTTCTGGTGCCATCTTTCCCTTTCAGGTAAACAACAAACTCGCACATATTCAGGCCTCCAGAATCTCCTTTATCCTGATCACATTCTTCACCGCCACAGACCGGGGCGAAGAGTCCAGAAGAAGCAGTCCCTTTTTATCTGCCTCCATCACCGCCCGAAGATCTCGACACCCGCCTGAGAGTCCACCATCAGGAAGTCATTATCTTCAGTTTCGGACGCTATGTAGTTCATGAGACGCTTGACCAAGGCGATGGATGAACAGAGGCATCCTGCCCCTCCGTAGGGGATGGTGCCCATAACCAGGAGCCTGACCTCATCTGCACCATCGATTATGTAGTCCTGGATGACCTCCTGAGCATAAGATTCCGAACCATGATGGTTATGATGGTAGTCCGTTCCCGCGTCATCTTCCTCGCCGATCGCATCATTGGCATCCAGCTACAGCCTCTCGCCGATGGCCTTCTTTGCATCGGCAAGAGGTCGAATTTCGGATAATGGTACTCCCAAACCCATGGCCAGGTTCATGCTGGGGTCGCAGTCGATCACCAAAACTCGGCGTCCATCGCGGGCCAGGAGTTTGGCAAGGGTGGAGGCTATGGTGGTCTTGCCCACACCCCCTTTGCCTGTGAAGATGATCTTCTTCATCTGGCCACCATGACCAGGGTGCTGACGAAGACGGTCTCGTCGAACTTCTCGCTGACCTTCTTGGCGGGATCCCGATGGCGTACCAGGAGCATCCATTCGGCATCTCTGGTTACAGGAATGCGAGCAACCCCCTGTCCATTGGTCTTGACCAAAGTCATCACCTTCCCCTCGATCTTCGAGATCGCTTTGATCTCTTCTCCTGGGAGAGGCTTGCCCTCATAGAACACCTGCATGTTCAATCTCCTGGCCCACACGGCACCAGGGCTTCCCAGGAACCGTCTCCAAAATACCGTGCATGACCTGACCGCTGAATCCACCATCATTGCTCGCAGGACATAGGATCTTAGCCTTCTGGTGGAAGGCTCCAGCATATATGACGTCTTTGAATTGAGATCGAGGTCCCTTCATAAATCCCTCTTTGGTCTTAGACAGTATCGTCGATCCCATATCCACAATGGAGGTATATGATCCCTCTTTATCAGCTTTGAACCTCAGAAGATAGCGGTTTTCATCTGGGATTAGGTCCAGATCGAACTTGCTCCCATCGGGATGATAATTGAATGCTTTCAGCCTCTTGGCGTCCGCTATTCCATCCTGTTGCATATTGTGACCAAAGATCAGGGCCAGCTCTATCTCTTCACCGTTTACTTTGGATTTCTCAAGCCATATCTCGTGGCCTTGAATCATCAGCTGAAGCTTGCTTTCTTGCATTTTTAA
>DAQG01000112.1 GCA_002502785.1 Methanothrix harundinacea
TCATAGGTCGTGCTGGAAAAGGTGTAAGTTTCTTCCCAAATATTGATAATAGCGGAAGCAATTCCTTTGCCTCTTTTGGATTTGTATTTTTTAAATTACAAAGCGCTCTAACTACTGGGTCCTTATCGCCAAGTATATTATTTAAGTACAGAACTGGTGACACACCTTTTGACTCTAATCTCTCTTTTAGAAAGACAAGTCCGTATTGTTCAAGTTTTACACTGTGGTTTTTGATTTCAAGCATGGAATGAATTTCATTTAAAGGTGTCTCTGTAAAACTGACCGAACTGAACAACTCACGCAACTCGTCTTCAGTCTCAGTTAACGTATTTATTCCATAGCAAGCAACACTCATATTCGTTCTAAACAATTCAGTCTCACTTTTTGGATATTTCGAGCAAATAAGTTGCTTGGTTTTGATAATACTCTCTAAGGCACTCTCAGCCGTCTGAATTTTAATTTCATCATTAAAATACCCCTGTTTCGTTAAATGAACGATAAATGGGGAAATATTCTCTCTGAAATTCAAAACAGCCTTAATATCCCGCATATCAACTGGTGAATATGCACCGCATATATATAAATAACGCCGCTGAATTCGAACTAAAAAGAAGAGGAGGGTAGAGAGGGAGAGCAGCCGGAGGTGTTGTCTTCACACCACATCCTCGCCACCCGGACCGCGAAGACCTCGCCGTCGCCGGGCCGGGGACGATAAAACCGACCGGGTTCGTGGAGGTGATGCGGCGTGAAATCCCTTCTTAGAAAACAATTTTAACCTCGTCGACAGATGGGGTGACAATGCTCCCCGTCCTCCTCTGGGCTCTCGTCTTCCTCGCAAGCCTCGCCGTCCTGGTGAAGGCCTCGGACTACTTCACCGACTCCGCCGAGAGGATCGGCATCGCCTTCGGCATCTCGCCCTTCATCATCGGCGTCACCATCGTTGCCGTGGGGACCTCGACCCCGGAGCTGGTATCGTCGATTTTGGCGGTGACGAAGGGCTCCTCGGAGATCGTGGTGGGGGACGTGATGGGCTCGAACGTCACGAACATCCTCTTCATCCTGGGCCTCTCCGCCATCGTGGGAAAGAAGCTGGTTACGAGCTACGAGCTTGCCAACGTCGATCTGCCCCTCTTCGTCGGCTCGGCGGTCCTCCTCTCCCTGATGGTCGTGGACGGGGCGTTCAGCCTCGCTGAGGCCCTCCTCTGCCTTGCCCTCTTTTTCGTCTACCTACTCTACGCCATCAGCGTCGAGAGGGTCGCCGACGAGGCGATGGCGAGATCACAGGAGGCGATGGAGGCAGCGGGGGCGGGGGTGGGGGCGGGGACGGCGGTTCGCCCCAAGAAGAGAAAGCTCGATCCGAAGGTATACCTGAAGCTGGTGGTGAGCGTCTTCTTCCTCTACATCGGAGCCAACTACACCATCGTCTCGGTGGTGAAGCTCTCGGAGATGGTGGGGATCGGAACCGAGATCATAGCCGCCACCGCCGTCGCCCTGGGAACGTCCCTCCCAGAGCTTGTGGTCAGCGTCAAGGCCGCGGCCATGAACAAGCCGGAGCTTGCGATAGGAAACATCCTGGGCTCTAACATCTTCAACGCCCTCGGCATCATGGGGATATCCGCCCTCTTCGGGACCCTCGTGATCCCCGAGACGATAACGAGCTTTGTCATGCCGATGATGCTCGTCGCCACCCTCCTCTACTTCGTCGTAATCTGGGAGAAGGAGATGACCCTCTGGGAGGGGTGGATGCTGGTGATATTCTACGTCTTCTTCCTCGGAAAGCTCTTCGGCCTCTTCTGAGACGGCGATCGATAGAGAGGATAAAATATTTAATGTTTAGAAGAAGATAATTCGATATGCTCAAGCGTTTTCTGATCCTCTTCTCCCTCATCGCTTTGGCGGCTGCTCTCTGGATCGTTAACTATGCATACCCGAGCATAGATCTCCAGAAGGCATTTTACACCGTCGCGGCGATAGCCATCATCCACTTCCTCTTCAAGCACCTCTTCGAGGACGTCCTCATCAAGAGGATCAAGGCCTCCAAGACCAGGTACTCCTTCAAAAAGACGGTCTCTATAGTCTACCTGGTGGTCCTCGTGGCGGTCGTGATCAACATCTGGGTGGACAACACTCAAAGCCTCCTCGTCTCCTACGGCATCATCGCTGCGGGCCTCGCAGTTGCCCTCCAGGACCTCTTTAAGAACTTCGTCGGGGGGATCATCATCTTCGTGACCGGGATATACAGGGTCGGCGATAGAATAGAGATGAACTCTAAGAAGGGAGACGTCATCGACATCGACATCCTCTATACAACCCTCATGGAGATGGGTGAGTGGATGTCGGGAGATCAGGCCACCGGCAGGTTGACGGTAATCCCGAACGGGTACATCCTCTCGGGCAGCGTCAACAACTACACCAAGGATCACGACTTCCTCTGGGACGACATCAGCGTCCCCATAACCTACGACAGCGACTGGAAGGAGGCCGTCACAAAAATTCTTTCCGTCGTCAGGAGGGAGACCGATCATGTCGCCTACAAGGCAGAAAAGGAGCTATCCACCCTAGAGGAGAAGTACTACCTTCCGAAAAGGGTGATGGAACCTGCGGTCTTCATAACCCTGACAGACAACTGGATAAACTTCAACATAAGATATGTGACTGTGGTGAGGGAGAGAAGGATGGTCAGAAACAAGCTGAGCCGAATGATCCTGGACGAGATCGAGAAATCCGACAAAATGAAAGTCGCCTCTGCCACCATCGACATCGTCGGATTTCCCGAAGTTCGGCTCGGAGGACCCGAGATGGGCGGAGGGAAGACGTCACCCGAAACGACCTGAAGCGAGATGAAGATCAGCTGATCGAACGAGGCGGATTGATTGTGAAAATTCCCGAAAAGTTTAAAGAAAAGGCGAGAAGGTGAAAGGTGCATGGCCCGGGTCTTCAAGATAAGGACGAAGAAGGTGGGGCTTCCTCCGGGCACCCTGGTTCACGTCGGGGAGGAGAGGACCGGGCCGGTGCGGATCACGATCCTGGACTATGACCAGGATCAGCTCCAAGAGTTCTGCGTCACATCCATCGATCAGTGCCTCAACTTCAAGGCCAAACAGTCCACAACCTGGATAGACGTGGTGGGGGTCCACAGGCCTGAGGTGATAGAGAAGATCGGAGATTGCTTCGATATTCACCCCCTCGTCCTGGAGGACATAGTCCACACGGAACAGCGGCCCAAGATGGAGGACTATGATGATTACATTTTCATCGTCCTGAAGATGCTCGCGAGCGTCGAGACCGATGACGGGGAGGAGGAGATCAGGTCGGAGCAGGTGAGCCTGATCGTAGGCCGCGGTTTCGTCATATCCTTCCAGGAGGCCGAGGGAGACGTCTTCGATCCGGTTAGAGATCGGATCAGAAAGGCCAAGGGGAAGATCAGGAGGAAAGGGGCGGACTACCTCGCTTACGCCCTGATAGACGCCGTGGTTGACAACTACTTTTTGATCCTGGAGGACGTGGGCGAGGACCTGGAGGTTCTGGAGGACGAGCTGGTGGCGAAACCCGGCCCCGGCACCTCCAAGGAGATTCACGATATGAAGAGGGACATGATATTCCTCCGAAAGTCGGTCTGGCCCCTCCGTGAGGTGATAAGCCGCCTTTCCAGGGGCGAGTCCGAACTCTTCGAGGAGTCGACGAATCTCTACCTCCGGGACGTCTACGACCACATCGTCCAGGTTATCGACACCATCGAGACCTACAGGGACATCCTCTCAGGGATGCTGGACATCAATCTCTCCTCCATCAGCAACAGAATGAACGAGGTGATGAAGGTCTTGACGATCATCGCCACCATCTTCATACCCCTCACCCTCGTCGCAGGGATCTACGGTATGAACTTCGACTACATGCCAGAGCTACGCTGGCACTGGGGTTATCCCGCCGTCCTTCTCTTCATGCTCGTCACCGGACTGCTCATGGTTTTGTACTTCAGGAGGAGAGGATGGCTGTGAATCTCCCAATTTGGCCGTCCAAAAATTCCGGGGGGTGAAAAACGGTGCTCCGCTTAATCGAGATCGTCCTCCCAGAGGATGAGAAAGAAGACCTGGAGAGGCTATTGACCAGAGACGGCCTCCCCGTCCTCGGCGTCTGGATAGAGCCGATGCTTGGAATCTGGGAGCGGCCCGTGGGAGGGGTCTGGAAGAAGACCTTCACAGAACGACAGATCCTGGTTAAGCTGCTCGTCTCCACGGCGGAGTCGGAAGACGTCATCGACCGTCTTGAAAAAAGGTTCCGCCGGGCGGAGGGGTGCAGGCTGGTGGTCCTCCCGGTCGCGGCTTCTCTGCCCAGGCTCGGGCTGGTCGAGGAGGAGCCCGAGGCAAAGACCCCACCCGAAGAGAAACCCAAGAAGAAGAGCAGGCGGATCGGCAGGGAGGAGCTTTACGCAGACATCGCCTACACCACGGGCCTGTCCAGGATCTACGTCTTCATGGTGATATTGTCCTCCATCGTGGCTGCTATCGGTGTTTTGAGGGACAACGTCGCCGTCATAATCGGGGCGATGGTGATCGCGCCCCTCCTGGGACCGAACGTCTCCTTCTCCCTCGCCACGATCCTCGGGGACGGGAGCCTCGCTCGAAGGGCTCTCAAGGCGAACCTGGTGGGGATAGTTACCGCCATCGCGATCTCCTACCTGTTGGGATCGATTCTGTACGTGGACCCCACGACGCCCGAGATCGCTTCCAGGACCGTAGTAGGCCTCGGCGAGGTAGCCCTCGCCCTCGCCTCGGGAAGCGCGGGAGCTCTCGCCTTCACCACGGGAGTATCCGCAACCCTCATCGGTGTGATGGTTGCCGTCGCCCTTCTCCCACCGCTGGTCACCTTTGGCCTCCTGATGGGATCGGGACACGAGAGCCTCGCTTGGGGCGCGATGCTCCTCTTCGTCGCCAACTTCATCTCCGTCAACCTCTCGGGGGTAGCAACCTTCCTCGCCCAGGGGATCAGGCCCCTCGGCTGGCTTGAAGCTGAGAGGGCAAAGAGGGCGTCCATTGTGGCGATAGCTCTGTGGGTGCTAATGCTGGCCGTCCTCGTGGTCATAATTCTCAGGTCGCAGCCCATATCGATTTGAAGAATGACTGTTGAAGGGCGATGGACCGCAATTCTAATACTGGAGGGGCACTCTTTGAGCATTTCCCGAGGAGGAGATCCGGATGACTGAGATGAATACTTGTGCTTCCTCGACCGCAGGACCAGATTTCGAGAGCAGACGCCAGATCTCAGAGGTGAGGCGGGTGACCTTGATCGGCCTGGTCATAAACGTGGCCCTCTCCGCCCTGAAGTTTGCAGCGGGGATAGCTGGAAACAGCCAGGCCGTGGTGGCGGACGCTGTCCACAGCCTCTCTGACACCATCACCGACATCGCGGTCCTGGTGGGGGTCAAGTTCTGGTCGAAGCCTCCAGATGAGTGCCACCCCTACGGCCACCGGAGGATCGAGTTTTTGGTGACGATATTCATCGGCCTCCTCCTGGCGTCCGTCGCCCTGGGCCTCAGCTACAACGCCCTTGCAACCCTCCACGAAGTTCAAACAAGGCCTCCGGGAGCTATCGCCTTCTTAGCCGCGGTCTTGTCCATCTTCACCAAGGAGCTGCTATATCGCTGGACCATCATCAAGGGGATGGAGATCAAGTCAACCGCTCTAATCGCCAACGCCTGGCACCATCGATCCGACGGCCTAAGCTCCATCCCGGCGGCGGTGGCCGTCGCCGGAGCCGCCCTCGTCCCACGCCTCTCCTTTCTCGACCACCTTGGGGCGATAGTCGTCTCTATGTTCATCCTCCAGGCGGCCTGGAAGATCGTACGCCCCTCGGTGGAGCAGCTCGTCGACCGGGGGGCGCCGGAGGAGATCTGTCGCGGGATTGAGCAGCTCGCTTTCGCCACTCCCGGCGTCCAGGAGGTTCACGCCATACGGACCCGAAACATAGGGTCAGGACTTGAGGTCGACTTGCACGTTCTGGTCGATCCAGCTCTATCCGTCGAGGAGGGGCACGAGATCTCCGAAGAGGTGAAGCGGCGGCTGATCGAGTACGTCTCGGACGTGGTAGACGTGGTGGTGCACCTGGAGCCTTACGAAGATGGCAAAAAAAGCAAAAAAAGAGGCTGAAGCTGGCGATTCGATAACCGCTCTAAACACGTCCGAAAAATTGGTCGATCCGCGCCGCCTGGGCGGTTATAATTCTGCAGTTTCTATCCGGAGTCGGCGCGAAGGACGCAGGGAGCGCCGCTGCGTCCCGATGATCGACGGAACTTAAACGCTTTGGCCGCAAAAATAAAAACAAAAACCAATTTTCAGAGCATATAGAACGGTTATACCGTATTTTTCCAAAAACTGAACGGTTTTAAACGGCTGAAAAGGCTTCTGAACGGTCGTCGTTCAGCCCCGTTCGGCTCTAATTTTAACTATCGTTCGGGCTAAGGGAGGGTTTGATGAGGACGGTGCTGCCGAAGCTGCAGCAAAGCCGCCCTCAAAGTGAGGTATAGGAAATGAGACACATTAAGTCGTTGATAACTTTGGCGATTGCCTGCCTTCTGGCGGTGCCCGCCTTCTCCATGCCCTGGACCGATGGTGCTGAACATGGAGACAGGTTCGATCAGCTGAACCTGACCGAAGAAGAGATGGAGAACATGACCCTGGCTGAGCTGAGGGAGCTTAGACAGGAGAGCAATAGGGACCAGTGTCCCATGAACGATGGGCGGATGAACAGAGGTTTCGGAGGGGCATTCCTTCTCATGGACGACTTGACTGAAGAAGAAATGCAGAGCATGACCCTCGCTGAGCTCAACGAGCTGAGGCAGCAGAAGATGGACGAGCTGCGCAACATGACCGCCGAGGAGATCGAGGCTCTGAGAGAAGAGAAGAGGGCCGAGATGGAGAACATGACCCTTGCCGAACTCAAAGAGCTTAAGCAGGACAGGTTTGACCGCCCCTTCATCGGTGGCGGAGCTTGCCTCCTCATAAACGACCTTACCGTTGAAGATCTGGAGGGCATGACCCTGGCCGAGATCGAGGCTATGAAACAGGAGAAGGTAGACGAGCTCAATAACATGACCCTGGCCGAGATCGAGACTCTGCAGGAAGAGAAGATGGCTGAGATGGAGAACATGACCCTCGCCGAGCTGAGGGAGCAGATGGAGGTTTGCAGAACCCTCGGCCTTGGCAAAGACCACATGATGGGCCATCAGGGCTGTCAGGGATGCCAGTTCAGAACGGCTGGAGCTGCCGGTTGCAATGTGAACTGCGCACAGAACTTTCAGCAAAACCAGTGTGGAATGGCTGGAGCAGGTATGCAGCAGCAGGGTAGGGGAGCGTTTCAAAATCAGATGAATGTACCCGGCTTTGGTGTACAGCGGTAAGCTGGAGGAGATGCGACAAATCAAACTTTCCCTCATCGGACCCGGGTTTCAGAGGGTTGTTGGCCACCGAGCCTGCGACTCCTGACCCGGCTCGACGGGCACCATATCATCAAACCCTAGCGTCTCGAAGAAGGGTCGTGGGTCGAGAGGCCCGCGGTTCCGAGACCTGAGGTGACACTAGATGATGAAAGAGATGATAATTCCTGATTCAATGATTGGCTCATCCGCCGTGCCGATAAAGACCGTCTGCGTCAAGAGCGGTTTTGCCCTGGGGCCGGCGGGGTCGTTCTTCAAGTCGGCCCGTCCCCTCAGGATAGAAATCGAAGGGCTGAGGCTTCTCAGCCCGGCCCAGATCAAAGACCTCCTGCATAACAGAAAGAGCCTCGAGGAGATCAAGATGCTGATCGAAGAGGAAACGAATCCTTCCTTCATATATCGGGGCACGATGAGGCTTGACAGGGAGAGCTACAAGCTGGTAGACGTCGACTACCGATCCTGGGATTCTGAGACCGTCCTGAAGGCAGATCTCGCCGAGATTCAAGGGGAACGTGAGAGCATCTGGTCCTCTGAAGCCGCGGGCGACGTCGTCGGGTCCATAGAGACAAAAGAGAGGTTCGGGGATTCCAGGGGGACCCTGATGATAAATCAGGGGACCCAGAGCGGCAGGTACACGATCCACCTGGACGCTCCCCTAGAGGACTGATCTTCGTGAAGATTATGAAGATATCTGTCGTCTTAGCGATGGTCATATCCTTCATGACGACGGCCCTCTCCTCCCCCTTCGAGGACGTCCCGACGCAGGTACAGCCCTTTTCAGAGGCGGATATGGAAACCGTCACCTACCCGCTACCTTCTGACCCCATGGGGTCAGCGGGACCTCGCCCCGAATACGGGGCAGCGGGAGAATGGCATCCACCGGGCGGTCCCTTCCGAGCAGAGGGCTTAGCTCTCGAGAGGGGCGAGACCTACTTCCTCCAGATATGGCTGATCGATACCAAACAGATCCCTCCCACCCTCGCCAGGGATTTGCTGAAGGAGAACAGAAGCCTCGATGAGATAAGAGAAGAGATCTCAAAGGCCGAAGGTGCCGTGACCACTCGAGGAGGCATGATCCTTGGGGACAACCGCTACATTCTGGTCAATATCAACCAGACCTTGGAAGGCAACTGCTCCGTCCTGGACGCCGACTTGGCGGAATTCGATTACATGCCGAAAGGCGCCGAAGATCGGACGATGGGTCACATTACCATCAAAACCCAAGAGGTGAACGGGGTCCAGGTGGGCGCGGGGAACCTGACGCTGACCGATGATGATCTGAGCACGAGCTACAAGCTGACCTTTGTGCCCACACTGCCCGAGACGGACCAAAACGGTCAGCCCGCTGAAATTCCAGGAGGGAACCCATGTCCCTGGTAGAGATAGCTGGCCTTGAGAAGGGCTACAGAGTGGGCGAAATTGACGTTCCGGTCCTCAAAGGGATCGACCTCGGCATAGACGAGGGCGAGTTTGTGGCGCTTATGGGCCCCTCCGGCTGCGGAAAGAGCACCCTCATGAACATCCTGGGATGTCTCGACCGGCCTTCAAAAGGCAGAGTGCTCCTGAAGGGCCAGGACCTGAGCCACCTATCCGACCGGAACCTGGCCAGGATAAGGCGAGACGAGATAGGTTTTGTCTTCCAGAGCTTTAACCTCATAGGACGAATGTCGAATTTGAAGAACGTCGAGCTTCCGATGACCCTAAAAGAGACGGCAAGGGGAATCAGACGAGACCGGGCCAGAGAGCTTCTCGAGTCCGTGGGGCTTGCGCACCGGCTCGATTACAGCCCTTCAAACCTCTCCGGAGGAGAGCGGCAAAGGGTGGCGATCGCAAGGGCTCTTGCCAACGATCCTTCGATCATTCTCGCCGATGAGCCCACGGGAAACCTCGACGAAAAGAGCACAAACGAGATTATGGATATTATGTACCAGCTGAACAAAGAAGGTCACACAATTATCATGGTGACTCACGATATCGAAACGACAAAACACTGTAGCCGCGTGGTATGGATGAGAGACGGCCTTGTGCAGGAGGTTACGTCATGAACTCCAGATCAATCACGAACTTTAGATCGAATCTGGCTTTAGCTCTGGCCTTCGTCCTGATGCTGACATCGGCCTTATCCCTTTGCCCCGCGGCTTCCGCCTACCCCTACGGCTACATGTACCGCTGCCCGGAGCCGACGATCACTATAAGCTCCTCAATCTCGCCCGAGGTTCTGATGCCCGGCGACACTGGGATCGTATCGATTGAGATCGAGAACTGTGCCGACCAGTACGTCGTCTCCTACCAGAAGGAAGACTTCTCCTTCACCGTACCGATATACTGGGTTGAGCTCTCCGGGACCGAGGGGCTGGAAGTCGAGACGGGCCCGTACGAGGACGTTGGAACGATCGGGCCCGGTGACAAGATCGCAGCCTACTACAACATCAAGGTCGACGAGAATATCACTGACGGAACCCACTTCCTTGACGTAAAGCTCATCAGTGGATACGAGGAGGCACCCGAAGAGGTCAACCGTAAAATCCCTGTAAAGGTGGACTCTTCTGGAGTTATGCTGATCCAGGCCGAGGTTCCGACCCAGGCCAGCGCAAGCCTGGACGTAGCAAATCCCAGGCAGAACACCCTGAATGCTGTGACGATAGTTCCTGAGGCCGAAGGTGTGGAGTTCTCGCCAAAGGAGTACTACATCGGCACCATGGAGGACGACGAGATATTCACCATCGACTTCGATCTCAAATCCACATCGCCCAGCGAGGCCGTTGATCTGAGCTTCGTAGCCAAGTTCAAGAACGGCGATACCTGGCACGAGTCCGAGGTCTACACCACGACCTTGGTGGGCGGAGCGGAAGCAGCGACCGGTGCGATGGGCCCGCCCGGCCAGGGCAGCACCGGAGTCGGTACGACGACGGCTGCGACTGCGGTCCTTCTGCCGACGGTGATCGGCGGCGCTTACTTCTGGCGCAGGAGGGCTAAGAGACATTGATACCGAATCTCTGCCCTGCGATAGAAGCCCCGGAGTGAGTTTCCTTGAGACCGGATGACATGCTGGAGTACGTCCTGTTGAGCTTCAAGGCCGACTGGAGTAGGGCTCTAATGTCGGGCCTTGGGATCATCATCGGGGTGATCTCGATAGTCGCCCTTCTCTCGGTGGGCCAGGGGCTCTACGGCGGCGTCAGCGAACAGTTCGGCGACTTCGATATGGACCTCGTCAGCGTGAGGCCCGGATCGGGGATGGGCATGGGTCCCGGAGAACGGCCCGCATCCACCCCTGAGGAGCCCGCCGAGTTCGACGAGAAAGACGTGAAGATCATCGATAACGTCGTGGGGGTCGAGGACGTATATCCCCTCAAAACGTCGAGGGCTCTCCTCTCTTTCCGGGGTGATAACGCCTCGGTGAGCGTGATCGGGATCTTGCCCGACAATCACAACGACCTGAAGGACGTGGTAGCACGAGGCAGGTTTTTGGCCAATTCCGACTACAAGGCGGCCGTGGTCAGCCATGACATCGCTGAGGACTTCTTCAGGATGGACATTTCTCCAGGAAACCAGATAAGGCTCTACCTGACCGAGGAGGACCGCTACATGGATTTCAAGGTGGTCGGGGTTCTGGAAGAGGACGAAGACCCGTCTTACGCCTCAAATACCTGCATTTACATAACCCACAAGGCGATGGACGATTTCCTCGACGTCGATGAGTACCACTACGACAGCATCACGGTGAGGGCCGAGGACGCGACCCTGGTGGAAGCTCTGGCCGAAGAGATCGAAAAGGAGATCTCCAGAATTCACAGGGACGAGGCTTACAACGTGGAGGCTTTGTCGACGAGGTTTGAGTCGGTGCTGGAGGTGCTTAACATGATCAAGTACGCTCTCGCAGGCATAGGATCCATATCTTTGATCGTTGGGGCGATCGGCATATACAACGTCATGACGCTGACGGTGAAGGAGAGGACCCACGAGATCGGTGTGATGAAGGCGATCGGCGCTACAACCTGGGACATCAGGACCCTCTTCCTGCTGGACGCGGGAATGCTAGGCCTTGCGAGCAGCCTGGTGGGCATACTGCTGGGGACCCTCGCCTCGGACTTCGTGGGCTCTGTGGCAGGTATACCCCAGGAGGTTACGCTCCAGTCTGTGGCCTTTGGCCTTCTCTTCGGCGTGCTGATCACCACCGTCGCCGGGATCTATCCCGCAAACAAGGCCGCCATGCTCGACCCCATCGAGGCTCTTCGGGCGGAGTGATGCAGGAATGCGCTACGTTGTGGACGGGTCGGGAACCGGGTGTGAAGGCGGATATGAAACGAACAGGGACCTGAATGGGTCCCTGCCCGGAGGTATCCGCCACCAAAAGCCAGGTTCTGTGGACTTGCACCACAATTTTCGGGTTCGCCCCGAAAGCTCTCTGGCGAGATACACCGTTTCGGTTTTCCTCCTCTCCCTCGCCAGAGGGCCGGGACCGCGGGCTTTGATCATCCCGCCGACGGATTACATCGAGGATCATGTAAAATTCGTTCCCCTGCCGAATTTTCGGCAGATTCGGTCCCTCGAAACGAGGTATGAAAAAATGATGAAGACGAAATTTGGAATGCTCGGTCTGGCCTGTCTGATCTGCACCGCACTGATGGCAGCCGTTTCAGCCGAGGAGATCTCCCTGGACCCGGTCACGGTAAACCTTGACCTCGGGGATCTTGAGGACTACACGATAGACGAGGGTGACGCCATCGAGACCTCCCACTGTGAGCGTCCCGAGTTCGATTACACGATATATCCTGTGACGATAGAGTGCGGTGACGGCCGAATAGAGCTTGAAGTTCACGTGCTGGACGAGCCGATGAAGATCACGCCCTGGGTTCTGGAGCACTGCGTCCTAACCGCGGGCTTCGCCTCTCTGACCGAGGATGACGAAGGCGCGGGGGAGAGCTTCACCATGGACGGGCACGACGCGGTCATGGTGACGACGAGCGACGGCGATCAGACGGTTTACTGTGCCGTCTACAGCCCGGATGACGAGGGCGGTTGGGGAAGTTTGCTCGTTCTCATGAGTTCAGACCTTCCGTGGGACGTCACCGAGACGATCTTTGAGTCGGTAGAGGTGGACGAATAAACCAAGCCAAATCGACCATTTTTTTGGTCGAAGTCAGAAAAAGTCGAAGGATACGATAATTCCATGAAGACAAACCGCTTGTTGCACAGGGTTAACAGGATCTGTGCCTGGGTGCTCTTGGTGCTGATGATCGCGTATATCGTGACCGGATACGCCTGGAGCGAACGGATAATAATGAGCTCTCGCGAGGCGATGTACTGGCATACGAGCCTGGACCTTTATCTGGTTTTCTTCTTCCTGGTTCACGTCCTGATCAGCGCCAAGTTCACCCTCAGAAGATACGGCATTAAATACGGCTTCGTGAACCCGGGTCTCTTTGTAATCGGCCTGGTAGCCTTCGCATCGGTTTTGCAGATTTCGTGAAACCATCCCTCTAGACCCGGCCGCCAAAGACCGCATCGGCATTATCTTACCGCGGCCGGAGATTCAAAGTTTTGAGTTAAAGGATTTGACGGAGTGAAAACGTCTTTGATCGAAAATGAACTTGTGATGATGGGTCTGATAGCAGACCTCTTCGCGGTCGTTTCCGGACCCGCCCCGAAAGCTCTCCGGCGAAGTACCCTCCCTTTTCGTTTCATCCCTCCAAGTTTTTGCCGGGGGCCGGGAACGCGGGGTTGGAGATGCCCGTGATGTATATTGTATGTGGGTTAATCTATATAATCAGACCCGCCGTTTTTAGGTGGGTCCTTCTCTGAAAGGTGGTAAAGGAACATGATATGCAAATCATTGAAGACGATGGCGATGGTCTGTCTTCTGGCAGCCGTCGCCTCGATCTCTGTAGGAACGGCTTTAGAAGAGGGCGCGGTAGATCTGAGCGCTCTCAACGCAGTTGATGAAGTGTCGATCACCGACGACGTTTCGATGGCGGATGAGGTCGATGATATGAGCAACGAGTCCTCTTTGAACTCGACCGATCAGTCGATCAATCAATCATCCAACGAATCATCCACCGAAAACGTGACCGTTATCGACCTGAGCACCCTTGATGGCGGATCTGAAACAGCGGATAACAGAAATGTGACGGATCTCAGCACCCTTGACGAGGTTGATGAAGAGTCGATTTCTGACGGAGCGAAGCCGATTGACGTGAGGGTCTTGAGCGAGGTTCAGGGTGCATCCGCCACCGAAAACGTGACGAACGTGACGAATCTGAGCACCCTCGATCTGGTAGATGAAGAGTCGACGACATCAGATAGCTCTGAGATGATGGTGATAAGCTATACGCTGCCTTCGACGAACACATCTGACGGAACGGAGCCTATCGACGTGAGGGTCCTGGGCAACGTCCTGGGAGCGTCCCCCACTGAGAACGTTACGGATCTGAGCACCCTCGGCGAGACGTCCACGACTTCCGAGGTCGATAATGCGACGGAGATAAGCTACGCGTCGCCCACCAGCGCCGCAACCGGCGAGTCGGAGGTCACCGACGTTACGACGCTGAGCGAGATTCTGGGCTACTGAGGGATGCGATCAGTGGAGCGGTCTCTGACCTAATGAGGAGATAAGGGGGGCGTCATCAGGCCCCATCCGCTCCAAGCACCTTCATTTTGGCCTGAATGTCGACCTCCGGCGGTGGTGGGTCGTCTTCGGGTCTCAGCAGAAAATGCGGTCCGAGAAGGGGCTGCCTGTATATTTCCGCCGTTTGCATACCCGCCCGGAAAGCGCGCGGGCCCAATCCGCCCTCCCGTCCATATTTGGGCGATCGAAAGTGGAAAAACCCTTTTATAGAAGATCAAATAGTCAGATCCTGAGAAGGAGGCAATTCATGGCAAGTTTAGGTGGACAGCCGATATTGATTCTAAGAGAAGGCGCTCGACGAGAGCGGGGAAAAGAGGCCATGTCTAACAACATCATGGCAGCCAGAGCCGTGGCCAAGGTGGTGCGAAGCACCCTTGGACCGAGAGGCATGGACAAGCTCCTCGTCGACACCATCGGTGATGTGACGATAACCAACGACGGCGTGACCATTCTTCGGGAGATGGAGGTGGAACACCCCGCCGCCAAGATGCTGGTGGAAGCCGCAAAAGCCCAGAACGACGTGGTGGGCGACGGGACCACCACCGTGGCGATATTGACAGGAGAGCTTCTCAAGAGGGCGGAGGAGCTTATCGATGAGGGCGTCCACCCCACCATGATCGTCCAAGGCTACAGGATGGCCGCCGATAAGGCCATCGAGATTCTGGATGGGATGGCCCAGAAGGTCTCAACTAAAGACAGGGACCTATTGGAGAAGATAGCCCTCACCGCCATGACCGGAAAGCTCGCCGGAGCCCCTGACGTCAAGATCGCAAAGCACGCCGTGGACATGGTGCTGGCGGTGACCGAGGAGACCGACGAGGGCAAGAAGGTCGTCACCCTCAAGAACGTGATCGTAGAGAAGAAGACCGGAGAGAGCATGGAAGACTCCGAGCTCTTCCAGGGGATCATAATCGATAAAGAGCGGGTTCACTCCAACATGCCAAAGAAGGTCGAGAACGCCAAAATCGCCCTCCTCGGAACCCCTATCGAGGTCAGAGACACCGAGACCAAGGCCGAGATTTCCATAACCTCCTCAGACCAGTTCAAGATCTTCGCGAACCAAGAGAAGGAGGCGATCAAAAAGGTGGTGGACAAAGTGATAGCCACCGGCGCGAACGTCGTCTTCTGCCAGAAGGGGATCGAGGACCTGGCCCAAAGCTACCTCTCAAAAGCAGGGATCATGGCCTTCCGCAGGATCAGGAAGACCGACCTCAAGAAGCTGGCACGAGCCTCCGGCGGAAACATCGTGACAAACCTGGACGAGATGACCCCGAAAGATCTGGGTCACGCAGACCAGGTGGAAGAGAAGAAGGTGGGCGGAGCCCACATGACCTTTGTTACGGGCCTTGCCAAGGTGGGGACGGTATCGCTCCTCCTTCGTGGCGGAACCCAGCAGGTCGTCGACAGCCTCGAAAGGGCCCTGGACGACGCCCTTCACGCCGTCGCAGCAGCCATCGAGGACGGAACCCTCGTCGCAGGTGGCGGAGCTCCCGAGATCGAGCTCTACCTCAAGCTGAGAGAGTACTCCACGAACTTCAAGGGGAGAGAGCAGCTCGCCGTCGAGAAGTTCGCCGATGCGATGGCCGAGATCCCGAAGGCTCTGGCCGAGAATGCTGGCTTTGATGTCATAACCAAGCTGACGGACATGAAGAGCAGCCACGAGGCCGGAATGAAGACCGGCGGCCTGAACGCCCTCGACGGAAAGGTCGTGGACATGTGGGCGATGGGGGTCGTCGAGCCCCTGCGGGTGAAGACCCAGGCGATCAAGTCCGCCACAGACGCCGCAAACCTGATCCTCAGGATCGATGACGTCATCGCCTCCAAGAGGACAGAGCAGCCTCCGGCGGGCGCAGGGATGGGCGGGATGCCCGGCGGAATGTGTGGGATGCCTGCAGGGATGGGCGGCATGGGTGGCATGGGGATGCCCCCAGGGATGATGTAAAGGCTTAAAGGTTTGCGACGAAAATCGGATCGGCCCCCGTCGGCTCGGGGCCGATTTGCCCCACATATCCGAAGATGGGACGGCTCTGGCCCGACAGAAGAGGACCGAGGATCCAAGATCATATTCGACCTGATCTGCCTCCGCTACAAATCGACCCGGAATTCAGCGACGGGATTGGATCCGAAAACGCTCCTATTTCCGGCCCGTCTTCGACTTTTTTTCAACCGCTTCAAGTACTAAAAGTGCGCACTACTTTCGTTTTCGGCCGTTTTTACACTTAATAGATAAAATTGGGTTTTGGGATAAAGGCCCGCTTCACTTGAACACCAAGATGCCGCCGGAGGTGGAGTAGAGCTTTTTTCCCTTCATGATCCCGTATCCGAGCAGCATGGCCAGCCCAGAGCAAAGGACTACGATCCCCATGACCAGAAGCTCGAAGGTCAGGACGGTTTCAAGGCCCGCAAACCTGGCCAGGTTGGGAGAAATTATCAGGGACATTCCTGTCAGGGAGAGGAATAGGCCGCTGGATAGACGCCTCTCAAGCCTGGCGTCCAGAGTCTCCTCTTTGGCCCGCTCCGCGCCGCCCCTTTCCAGCATGTACATCTTCTTCTTGTGGTCCAGATAATAAACGAAGGCCAAGAACGGTATGCCTTCCATAATCAGCAGGAGGACGGGCCAGTCTGTCACGATTTTACACCCTACTGGCCTATCTGAGTTCCCATAAATAATCCTTTCGCACGACTTTCCAAATATGTAATAACAATTGATTCATGGGCTGGAATATACAAGGATTCGTATAGAATTGGGGTACACAATCTACTTTTCCAGAGACGAAGTCGGAGGCTGGATAGGATCGCCAAACAGTTTTTAATCTTGATAAGAAGTGCCCAGTGGACACCTCAAATTACACAAATACATCAAACCTGATCAATTTTCCGTATCGAGAAACGGAAGATGCCCAATAACGTGTTGCGATTTGGCAGCAATATCCATGCTAGAATATTTATAATTACTAAATATTAGCTAAACGTCGTTCTTATGGAAAACTCCGCAGCTCTGCTGCTGGTAGAGCTGTTTAAAATCCGAGATAAATCAAGTTGAAAGGGCACTATAAGGTCTGGAAGATCCACCACAAAGATTCTTTCGATCGTTATACGCCTTCGGAGCCAAGAAACATATCACAACCTCATTGATTAAATATTTATTGAACTTGATAGACAATATATAAGCATACCATTTATCCCGTCTCTCTGGTTTGGCAGAGGTTTCACCAAAGCCGACGAAGATGCTCGCGATCCCGGTGAGATCTCATGACTGGCGTCTGTCTCAGTTTAGAGATTCATCGGCCTTTGAGGCTCAGAAAGGACTTTTTCTGGGGTGGCTCGCCCCTGAAGAATATCAATCCTGATCAGATCTCCGACTTCTACTTCGATGAACCGGAGAATCGAAGGATATTCGACCGCCTCGCAGAGAAGTGCTACCTTCCGACAAACGAGATAGTACTTGAGGAGAATAAAGCGGCACCAGGATTCAGAGCGCCCCTTCAAGGCGGCCTACAGCTTCACGGGGATCTTTCTAGATCGGTGTGAAAGGTACAACCCCAGGGTTCTGGAATACTTCGCCAGGCACGTCGATACCGGGATGGTGCAGGTGATTGAGAGACCTACCACCACTCTCTCGCCAGCCTCTACGAGGACTGCAACGAGTTTAGAGAGCAGGTCAGAATGCACCGGGAGAGGGTCTGGGACGCTTTCGGCGTGAAGCCCGGGATCTTCGTGAACACGGAGCTTCTCTACGACGATCGGATCGCTGGTATCGTCGAGGGTATGGACTACGCCGGGGGATCTTGAGTTCGCACTCGATCTCCTTATTTGCGGCGATCTTTGCCAGCACCTTCGCCTCGGCGTCGATGACGTTCCATATCCCGCCCATCTTGTTGCAGACTGGGCCGCCCTCGTCGCCCGCCAGAATTGCCCAGCACTTTGTCATGATGATCAGAGCTCCTGCCGATTTACGGATAGGGCAAGAGGATCGAGACCCCATCCCGTCGTCGGATATGTCAAGGACCTTTATGCTGCTGGAGATCTTCGAACCTCTCATCTTCATGATGTAGATCGATCTGAACATGTTGTTTCCGATCCTCTCCCTCTTGAGGATGGTGCAGGAGTCCGCCCCGTACTCTATGATCTGGGTCATGCCGAAGGCTGCGCCGATGGTGATCATCGCCGTAACTCCGATGGACCTCAGGTTGCCGAAGAGGTCGTCGGCAAGAGACCTCATCACGAAGGGCGTACTCGATGGCGGTGAAGAAGGCCATGAGGTCGTCGATCAGGACTCTCTGGGGCTTCTCCCCCCGCACCTTCTTGTCCACAAGTTTTCTGAAGTTTATCAGGAAATCGATGGGTTCGGTCTCGATGCTCTTCTGGAGCCTGGGAATGGGGTCGGTGACGTCCACCATCACGAGCTTTCCCTCCACCTCCAGCTTCCAGAAATCCCACTTGAAGGAGGAGTACATCTCTCACTTCAGAAATTCGGCGCTCTCCAAGGGCATGATGGTCATCCCCTTCTCGCCGTTTTTGATCCCCTCATATATGAACTGGGTGGCGAAGACGGTCTTTCCGCTTCCCGACGCCCCCGTGATGGTGTTGACGGTCCCTCTGTGAAATCCTCCGTTCACCAGGTCGTCGAACCCCGGTATCCCCAAAGGAACCTTTTCGTATGATTTTGACGTTTCGTTTACTTTTTCCACTCCTGGGTGTCTATATTCGCCCGAGAGTAATTATTTTTACCGGTGAAGACCAAAAAGGCTTTTGATCAAAAAGCAAAAGGGGGAGGGCTGAGACGATCGATCGTCTCAGGGCGGTCTACTTCCTGTGATCTTCTCAGTACTGCTCGTAGACCCAAGATCTCTCGGCAGGAAAGAGGGCCTCGATGAGGCGGATGGTCTTATCTGAGGCTCCGTCCATGCCAGAACCGACATACAGCATCGCCGGAAAGATGTCGGGTCTCGTGTACTGAAGCTCTCGCCAACTCCGATGACCGAGGACAAAGGGAGCAAAGAGGTCGTCACTTAAGAAGAAGGTTTTATCGCACTCCCCTTCGCTGCCGGAGCTGACAGCCTCAAGACGCCCATCCAACCAGCTGAGGTCGATATGTTCGGTATAAAAATCGAGCCTCAATACCCCGGTGAACCCTGCGAAGCTGCTCTCCTTCAGGCGCGCCTCGAGGACGGGGGCCATTTTTTCGAGGAGCCTCTTCTTGTCTGGAACTTTAATCTGCCAGGCGTAGGGCCTTCCGCTGGACGCCCCGAAGGATAAAGCCGTCTTTGCCGCGATCGACTCGCTGGAGAGGTTCAGCCGGATGAACGGCTTTCCCCGTTCAGCGGCCTTTTTCTTGCAGAAGGCGAGCATATTTATCAGTCCGTCGTCGGAAATCCCCTCGCTTATCTCGCTCACGATGAGGCCGGCTCCGAAGCCCTCCCAGGGAATTCTGAAATAGTACTTCTCTTCCGCTCCTTTCCCTTCCACGATCCAGAACTCAGAGCCGTATTCGGTCATCTGGCTGTACGTCAGAAGGTACTTCCAGTGATCATCGTCCCTATAGACTGAGAGGAAGTTCGATCTTCGATATCGCTCGTCCTCTCCGGCGAGAAAGGGCATGTCGCCCGTCCCGGCGAGCCGAAACTCGTAGGCCTCGTCGGCGGCCAAATTGGGCACCAGATGAAGGTGGATGTCGATGTGGGTCTCAAGGGGGATTGAATAGTGATATCCGAAGCGGTGATAAAATCCCGGTATCCCCTGAACCACGGAGAGGTCAAACCCCTCCTCTTCGAGGGTCGCCTCGAACTCCCGGCTGAGGAGCTTCATGAGCCCCTTGTTCCTGTGCCCCTCTCGGGTTCCGACTATACCCCTCTCAGCGACCTTGAGCTTGATTCCCGCCATCTCCCAGGTCCAGGGGATGAGGGCAAAGGCCGCCGCGATCTCTCCCGTCTCTATGTCAGCGGCGATGAACCAGCGCTTGTTTTCCATCCCCGGAAGGTGGAGAGATACCGTCTCGGCGAATCCCCCCACCTCCTGGGGGTGGAATATCTCGTTGAAATGGTCGCGGAGCTTCCCGACGTCCTCGCGGGATTCGGCCCGCCTTATTCTGTAATTTGAGTTCATGAATTTAATTCCCTCGGTTTTATAGTGTCTATCGTCCACCGCGAAGATTCTGCCGATCGCCGGGTGGCTCAAGAGTCGAGATGGATCTCGACCCCGTTGATTAAATATTTATTGAACTTGATGGGAAATATATTACCATGCCATTTTTCCCGCCCCTCCGATCCCGTGGAGGCTCCATCAGGGCCGACGAAGATCTCAACGATCCCGGTGAGGTCTCATGACCGACGTCTGCCTCTGCTTCGAGGTCCACCAGCCCTTGAGGCTCCGAAAGGACTTCTTCTGGGGCGGCTCGCCCATGAGGAGGATCGAGCCCGACGAGATCTCCGATTTCTACTTCGACGACCCGGAGAACCGGAGGATATTCGACCGCGTCGCCGAGAAGTGCTATCTTCCGACAAACGAGATCATACTTGAGGAGATAAAGCGGCACCAGGATTCAGAGCGACCCTTCAAGGCGGCCTACAGCTTCTCGGGGATCTTTCTAGATCAGTGCGAAAGGTACAACCCCAGGGTTCTGGAATCCTTCGCCAGGCTCGTCGATACCGGGATGGTGGAGGTGATGGAGCAGACCTACCACCACTCTCTCGCAAGCCTCTACGAGGACGGAAGGGAGTTTGCTGAGCAGGTGAAAATGCACCGGGAGAGGGTCTGGGACGCTTTCGGCGTGAAGCCTCGGATCTTCGAGAACACGGAGCTTCTCTACGACGATCGGATCGCGAAGGTCGTAGAGGGCATGGGCTACGCCGGGATCTTCGCCGAGGGGGTCATAGCCCCTCCAAACCACGTCTATAGGCCGGAGGGGTGCGAGAAGATCTCTCTACTCCTCCGGGACTACCAGATCACCGACGACATGGGATTTCGGTTCTCGGCTCGGTGGTGGAGCGAGTACCCACTTACAGCCGTCAAGTACGCATCCTGGATCGCGGCAAAGCCCGGAGAGTGCGTAAACATCTTCTGCGACTACGAGACCTTCGGCGAGCACCAGTGGGCCGACACCGGGATCTTCGAGTTTTTGAAGTTCCTCCCCGACGAGATCCTGAAGTGGGAGCACCTGAGGTTTGCAACTCCCAGCGGCGTGGTGGATAAAAATCCGCCCATCGAGATCATAAGCGTTCCAAAGACCACATCCTGGGCCGACATCGAAAGAGACACCAGCTGCTGGCTTGGAAACACTCTACAGTGGGCTTGCTATTCCTACCACAGAAGGCTTGAGGGCCCGATAAAGGAGAGCGGGGACCAGCTTCTCCTGGACGCCTGGAGGACCCTGGGCCTTTCAGACCACCTCTACTACGCCTTCACTCACGGAGGCGGACCCGGCGAGGTCCACAACTACTTCAGCCCGTACGGCAGCCCCTACGATGCCGCAATCACCTTCTTCTCCGTCCTCTCAGACCTCCACTTTCGGGTGAAGTCCTGGGTCAATGCCGCTGACGATCCCTTCCTCTTCTCGAAGGGGGTCGACATCTTCACGGGAGATTCAGCCTGGGGCCGGAGAAGCCTGAAGGAAGTTCTGGAAAATGTGGAGACCGAATCCCTCGAATATCACGCGAAGAGGGGAGACCTCTCGGCCTGGGCGAGGTGGGGCCTCCACGATGACGACCTCGCCGGGCGGCTCGAAGAGACCGAAAGCCTCCAGGGAGATGGGCTGAGAGATGCCCTTCTGGAGGCGGTGAATGAAACCCGGAGCAGAGGCAGATCGGAGAGAAAGAAGGCGGGTCGAGGTCAAAAGAAGGTCGATTCGGAAAGCGGGAGGAAGAAGAGATGAGCCCTGAACTCAGTTTTCATCCAAAAAGCTATCAAGAGGGCGCAAAGCGCGAATGGCTGACGACAAACGGCCTCGGGGGTTACGCATCCTCGACGATTCTGGGGGCGAACACCAGGTCTTACCACGGCCTGTTGGTGGCGGCATTGAATCCGCCCACTGAAAGGACGTTGCTCCTCTCATCCCTGGACGAGGAGCTGATATCCGAATCGGGCCAATACAATCTGGCCTGCCACCAGTACCCAGGCGCGATATACCCCGAGGGGTTCCGCCACCTGGAGGAGTTCCGGCAGGATCCGATCCCGACGTTCCTCTACAGGACCGAGGACGGTGCCGCCATCGAGAAGAAGGTCTTCATGGTTGGGAGCGAGAACACCACCGTCGTCAGATACGAAATCGATGGGTTCGGCCTCTTCAGGGTGGTGCCGCTCGTCAACTGCAGGAGCTTTCACGTCGCATCTCGCGCCCCTCTGATTAACCAGGAAGTGATTGATCTTGAGGGCGGCGGGAGCGGCGTTCGTCTCCGCTCAGGGTGTGACTTCGCCCTCGTCTCGGACAAGGCACGCTATGTAAGAGAGGAGCTTTGGTACAATAGCCTTGAGTACGATGTCGAAAGGCAGAGAGGACTCGCCTGGAAGGAGGACGCCTTCAGTCCGGGGCGGTTTGAGGTCCAAGTCGACGACGGCCACCTCTCTTTCAACATAGTCGCCTCCGTTGGCAGGGATTCGCCTGAGGGGGCTGAAGAGCTGATGAGCCTAGAGGTGGAGCGGATAAGAAATCTGGAGGGAAACAAGAGGCGAGACCCCAGGTTCAGGCTTCTTGCCGCCGGAGCCGACCAGTTCCTGGTCAGAAGGGGCGAGGGAAAAAGCATCATAGCGGGGTACCACTGGTTCAACGACTGGGGGAGAGACGCCATGATATCGCTTCCGGGCCTTCTTCTCACAACCCGCAGGTTCGATGACGCCCGAGCGGTTCTGACCACCTTTGCGGGGGCGATGAAGGATGGCCTTCTGCCAAACGACTTCGGAGCACAGGGCTACAACACCATTGATGCTGCCCTCTGGTTCTTCGAGGCGGTTTACAAGTACTGGACCTACTCAGGGGATACAGACGTGGTGAGGGAGCTATTCCCCTCCCTCAGGGCGATCGTCGACCGCTACTCCTGGGAGACTCCGGGATCGTTTTCAGACGAGGACGGTCTCATCGTCTCAAAGCCAGGCCTCACCTGGATGGACGCGAAGGTGGGTGGCGAGTTTGTCACCCCGAGGGCCGGGAAGGCCTGCGAGATCAACGCTCTCTGGTACAACGCCCTGAGGGTCATGGAGGTTTTCTCCGGGGAGCTGGGCGAGGAATTGGATGGAAGGCTCGCAGAGAAAGTCTCTGAAAGCTACGAGAAGTTCTGGAACCCGGAGTACGGCTGCCTCTACGACCTTATCGACAGAAAGGATGCCGCCATCAGGCCGAACCAGGTGATAGCGGCATCCCTACCTTTCACCCCCCTCGACGACGACCAGATCAGGGGGATCGTTGATCTGGCCACAGAGAAGCTCCTCACCCCCTACGGTCTGAGAACCCTATCGCCGGAGGACCCCAGATACATCGGAAGGTACGAGGGCAGACCTGCCGAAAGAGATCGCGCATACCACCAGGGGACGGTCTGGCCCTGGCTTATGGGGCCCTACATAACCGCTCGTCTGAAGACGAGCCGTCACTCCAAAAAGAGCAGGGACGAGGCCAGGGAATTGATGAGGCCTCTCATGGACCTCAAAGATCAGATCGGCGTCGGGACGATCTGCGAGATCTTCGACGGCGACGAGCCCTACAGGCCCGGAGGCTGCATATCCCAGGCCTGGTCTCTTGGAGAGGTTATGAGGGCCTGGTCAGAGGACGTGATGGGAGGGGCGAGCAGGCTGAAGAGGGGGGGCGTTTAGAGGGGCACGCCACCCTCTTCCACCTTTTCTTCCGTATCCGGCCGGGGCCGATCCCGTCCGAGGTCCCTTTTCCCAATAGTCTACTCGACGACGGTCACGTCCGAAGGCTGCGCCATCATCGCCATCAGCATGTCAAGCCAGGAGGGGGCGTTCACGGCTTCTTCTGGCACCACTATTATGACGGGCTCGTTGTAGCTGGAATAGACGACAGTCGAGTCGGATTTGATCTCCATCTCGATTTCGCCCGTCTCTCCGACAGGAAGGCCCATCATATCAGCGGTCAGGGTCAGCTCCAAAGCGACCTGGTTTTTCAGGGGCAGGTGAGATTCCTTGGAGATCCAGGTCGTCCATTCCATCTTGCTCTCCTCGAAGATCTCGGTCATGTTCATGGTGTATAGCGGCATCGATCCCATCTGCTGGTTGAGGATCATGGTGAAGGTCTCCGTGTCGGGAACTACCTTAACCTTGTAGGCGTCCTCGCCGTTGACCTTCTCGGACCCGACCAGCTTTATCTCGGAAGCGTTGAGAAGCTCTGCCTGGGTTTTCACCTGGTTCTGCTGGTCCCACATATCTTCAGGCATCCCGGGCATCCTCGTCCAGTTTCCGTCGACGTTGGTGTACATGGTATCTCCCTGCATGTACATCTCCATCTTCGAGACGACTTCACCCATATCCTCAGAGCTGGTGGTGGTCATGGTCATCTTCATGGCGCGGGCTGTGACGTTCAGCTCGCCATCGCCCACCGACCTGGTCTCAAAGGACATGGTGCGAAGGGTTCTGTTCGTCTCAGATTGGTTGACCACTTTTATGGTCTGATCCGTATCAACGGCGAAGGCGGCTGTCTCGACTTCCTCCACCGACTCGATCATCATCACCTTCAGCTCCTCGGGGCTGGGCTTCTCCTCGACGCAGCCCGAGAAGGCGATGACCATCAAGGCCAATAACAGTAATAGTTTCTTCATGTGGCAATCCCTCTCTTCGACGCACTATTTCACACTATCGTTCGGTTCTGGCCCCGATTTGTCGCCCTCTCCAAACGTGCCATCATCGGCTCCAACTCTTGTCCCCGACTCCTGTCCGTATTGGCCGTTCATATCCAGCGTTTCGCGGGACGCTCTTGCAAGGCGATGGAGGCCGGGCGGCGCGGGAAATCTCCGGCTGGGTTGGCCGGGGGCGGGTGATGGGCGCGTGGGGGGGCAAGGAGTTGCGTTGCCGATAGCGCTGGATGTTGGTTGCGTCTGGTACAGGTATTAGATAAATTTAAAATATATATAATTATCTTTTGGCATAGTATGAGAACTTAGCGGTTTATTTATTCGAATTTAGAGTTAAAAATTTCGAGGCCTAGAGCCGGTGAAGCTCCAGGCCAGCAGTCATGGGCGGGTAATTCACATTTTGTAGAGGACGTTCACCGCACCAGCCCCGGACTTGTCACCTATCGCTTCCCCAGGTGCCCCTATGGCCAGATCGTCGTAACCGTCTTCATTGAAGTCTCCTGCAGCGACAGAATATCCGAATTGGTCGCCAGCCTCAGAACCGTCTCCTATTCCCAGATCCTGATACCATACCTTCGTAGAATCTGCCGCTTTGAGACCGTTAGAGGAGCCGTAAAGGACGTTCACCGCACCAGCCTTGGACTTGTCACCTATCGCTTCCCCAGGTGCCCCTATGGCCAGATCGTCGTAACCGTCTTCATTGAAGTCTCCTGCAGCGACAGAATATCCGAATTGGTCGCCAGCCTCAGAACCGCCTCCTATTCCCAGATCCTGATACCATACCTTCGTAGAATCTGCCGCTTTGAGACCGTTAGAGGAGCCGTAAAGGACGTTCACTGCACCAGCCCCGGACTTGTCACCTATCGCTTCCCCAGGTGCCCCTATGGCCAGATCGTCGTAACCGTCTTCATTGAAGTCTCCTGCAGCGACAGAATATCCGAATTGGTCGCCAGCCTCAGAACCGCCCCCGATACCCAGATCCTGATACCATACTTTCGTAGAATCTGCCGCTTTGAGACCGTTTGAGGAGCCGTAAAGGACGTTCACTGCACCAGCCCCGGACTTGTCACCTATCGCTTCCCCAGGTGCTCCTATGGCCAGATCGTCGAAACCGTCTTCATTGAAGTCTCCTGCAGCGACAGAATATCCGAATTGGTCGCCAGCCTCGGAACCTCCTCCGATTCCCAGATCCTGATACCATACCTTCGTAGAATCTGCCGCTTTGAGACCGTTTGAGGAGCCGTAAAGGACGTTCACTGCACCAGCCCCGGACTTGTCACCTATCGCTTCCCCAGGTGCCCCTATGGCCAGATCGTCGAAACCGTCTTCATTGAAGTCTCCTGCAGCGACAGAATATCCGAATTGGTCGCCAGCCTCAGAACCGCCCCCAATACCCAGATCCTGATACCATACCTTCGTAGAATCTGCCGCTTTGAGACCGTTCGAGGAGCCGTAAAGGACGTTCACTGCACCAGCCCTGGATTTGTCACCTATCGCTTCCCCAGGTGCCCCTATGGCCAGATCGTCATAACCGTCTTCATTGAAGTCTCCTGAAGCGACAGAATATCCGAATTGGTCGCCAGCCTCGGAACCGCCCCCGATACCCAGATCCTGATACAATATAGCCGATGACAGCTCAATTGGGGGCTCCTCAATCGACGGATAATCAGATGAATTGTTTGGATCTGTTTCTTTCTCGATTTCTGTGCCGTCGTCATAACCGTCACCATCGGTATCAAGAAGCCGCGGATCTGTTAGACGTTCTAAAACTTCGTCACCGTCAGTTAATCTGGCTCCTCGCTGTTTTGTG
>DAQG01000004.1 GCA_002502785.1 Methanothrix harundinacea
ACTCGGGTGGTTTGACGGGCGGTGTGTGCAAGGAGCAGGGACGTATTCACCGCGTTCTGTTGAAACGCGATTACTACGGATTCCAGCTTCATGAGGGCGAGTTGCAGCCCTCAATCCGAACTACGATTGGCTTTAAGAGATTACCTTCCCCTTTCGGGGTAGATGCCCATTGTACCAACCATTGTAGCCCGCGTGTAGCCCGGGAGATTCGGGGCATACTGACCTACCGTTGCCCACTCCTTCCTCCGCTTTAGCAGCGGCGGTCTCCACAGTGTACCCATCATTCCGGAGAATATGCTGGCAACTGTGGACGTGGGTCTCGCTCGTTGCCTGACTTAACAGGATGCTTCACAGTACGAACTGACGACGGCCATGCACCACCTCTCAGCTAATCGGGTAAGGTCTTCAGCCTGACCTTCATATTGCTGTCGCCCCCGGTGAGATTTCCGGCGTTGAATCCAATTAAACCGCAGGCTCCACCCGTTGTAGTGCTCCCCCGCCAATTCCTTTAAGTTTCAGCCTTGCGGCCGTACTTCCCAGGTGGCTCGCTTCACGGCTTCCCTACGGCACCAATCACGGTCGCACCGTGACTGACACCTAGCGAGCATCGTTTACGGCTAGGACTACCCGGGTATCTAATCCGGTTCGTGCCCCTAGCTTTCGTCCCTTACCGTCGGACCCGTTCTGGTGAGACGCCTTCGCCACTGGTGGTCCCCCGAGGATCACAAGATTTCACCCCTACCCCCAAGGTACCTCTCACCTCTCCCGGTCCCAAGCCAAACAGTATCCCCTAGCAGCCTGACAGTTGAGCTGCCAGATTTCCCAAGGGACTTACCTGGCCGGCTACAGACCCTTTAGACCCAATAAAAACGGTTACCACTCGGGCCGCCGGTGTTACCGCGGCGGCTGGCACCGGTCTTGCCCGGCCCTTGCTAACAGATGCTTTTTAGGCATCTGGACAGCCAACATTATATGCTGGCACTCGAGATTCCCTTATCACGGTTTCCCGCATTGTAAAGTTTTCGCGCCTGCTGCACCCCGTAGGGCCTGGATTCGTGTCTCAGAATCCATCTCCGGGCTCTTGCTCTCACAACCCGTACCCGTCGTAGGCTAGTAGGTACATTACACCCACTACAACCCTGATAGGCCGCAGACCCATCCTTAGGCGCCGGAGCTTTGAGCCACAGTGCATTCCAGCAGATGTGGCCTATCCGGAATTATCCCCAGTTTTCCAGGATTATGCCGGACCAAAGGGTAGGTTGTCCACGTGTTACTGAGCAGTCCGCCATGTTCACGAAGAACATTCGACTCGCATGGCTTAGTCGAATCTCGATAGCAGTAACCTCTGGCAGGATCAACCAGAATTATGGAAGTATTTACAGTATCGGTCGGAATTGGCCGAGTCGCCATAAGCGTATGTCGGACGAGACAAGTTATATCCCGTCTCCACGCAGATATATACCACGACTCATGGAAGTCAGCCCATCATAATAAGCGTTATACGCTATCAGGGCTTACGCCGTTATGTCGCGGATCTGGGGTTATTGCCCCCCAGCGGCCCATATAGGTATGGGACCTTCATATTTAAGCTTGCCGGTTTCGCCCGCCTTGCGAACTCCAACGACTTCTGAAACGTTGGAACCCGCCCGGACCACCCCGGACAGCCTATCTCCGTACCAGAGGATGGTATTTAAGCCTTTCGGAATCGTCGGAGAACTCAAGTTTGAGCACCTCGACAGACCTCAGACATCGGCCCTTCTCGGCTTGTTGCGCGAATCTCGCGCCCCTTTGCCAGACGGGCGAACTCCCACAATACCAGCCGGATATTTAAACGTTGTGGCTTGGTGGCGAGCCAAGGAAACGTCAGGTCCCGAACTGGCCCTGAATCTTCGCGTTGATTATTAATACCAACAAAGAGATTCGACCTAGATCAAAGGGCGAAAATTCGAATTCAGAGGGTTTTTGGAGGGTTTTTATGAATTTCACTTTAACTGAGAAGATTTTGAGGGATCACCTCGTCGAAGGGTCTTACGAGCCAGGAAAAGAGATCGGAATAAGGATAGATCAGACTCTGACCCAAGACGCCACAGGGACGATGGCCTACCTCCAGTTCGAGTCGATGGGCCTCTCCAAGATAGAGACGGAGCTTTCAGTATCCTACGTAGACCACAACACCGTCCAGGTGGGGTTCGAGAACGCCGACGACCACCGATATCTCCAGACGATTGCAAAGAAGTACGGAATTCACTTCTCGAGGCCCGGAAACGGCATCTGTCACCAGGTACATCTGGAAAGGTTCGGCCGGCCCGGAAAAACCCTCCTCGGGTCGGACAGCCACACCCCCACCTGCGGGGGCCTAGGCATGATAGCCATAGGTGCCGGCGGGCTCGACGTCGCGGTGGCCATGGGCGGCGGCGCTTACTACCTGACTTGCCCCAAAGTGATCAAAGTCAACCTGGAGGGAAAGCTCCCCGACTGGGTCACGGCCAAGGACGTGATTCTGAAAGTGCTGAACGAGCTGACCACCAAGGGAAATGTGGGGTGCGTCTGCGAGTACGGAGGTGTGGGCGCCCGCACGCTCACGGTGCCGGAGAGGGCCACCATAACCAATATGGGAGCGGAGACGGGAGTGACCACGTCCCTATTTGCCAGCGACGAAGAGACCTGGAAGTTTCTCGCGGCGCAGGGGAGAGGCGACCAGTGGCTACCCCTGGAATCCGACGAGAACGCCGAGTACGATCGCGTATTAGATATCGACCTCTCAGACCTGGAACCTCTGATGGCGGCCCCCCACAGTCCGGGGAGGATCGTCCCCGTCAGCGACCTTGAGGGCATGGCCGTCGACCAGGTGATGATCGGGTCCTGTACCAACTCATCCTACGTTGACCTGATGACCGTCGCGGGGATGCTGAAAGGACGTCGCCTCGTCCCCGGAGTCTCCCTGGGGGTGGCCCCGGGATCAAGACAGGTGCTCCAGATGATCGCCGAGAACGGCACATTGAGCGACCTGCTCGCCTTCGGCGCTAGGATTCTGGAGTCAGCCTGCGGCTTTTGCATAGGAAACAGCATGTCCCCCAAGACTGACTCGGTCTCCATCAGGACCAGCAACAGGAACTTCAAGGGAAGATCGGGGACCCCAAGCGCCAACGTCTACCTGGCAAGCCCCACGGTGGCGGCGGCGGCAGCCCTCAAGGGCGAGATCACTGACCCGAGGAACCTGGAGATGGAGTTTCCAAGGGTCAGGATGCCTGAACGCTTCAAAATAGACGACAGCATGATCATTCCACCCCTGCCGGAAGGGGAACGTGCGAAGATCTCGATCTATCGCGGGCCGAACATCGGGGCGCCTCCCGCCAACGACCCCATGCCGGAAAACCTTCGAGGACGGATCGCCATCAAGGTGGAGGACTACGTCACCACAGACCACATCATGCCCGCGGGCTCTCGCCTGAAGTACAGATCGAACGTCCCCAAGTACTCAGAGTTCGTCTTCGAGCCCCTGGACCCTGAGTTCAGCAAAAGAGCGGCCGAGCTGAGGGACCAGGGCATCCACAACTTGATCGTGGCCGGGGTGAGCTACGGCCAGGGGTCCTCGAGAGAGCACGCCGCCCTCTGTCCCATGTATCTGGGGGTCAAGGCGGTGATGGCGAAGTCGATAGAGAGGATTCACGCCGCGAACCTAGTCAACTTCGGGATCGTGCCCCTCACCTTCGTTTCAGAATCAGATTACGATTCTCTCGCAAAGGACGACGATGTGGAGATCCCCGGCATCAGGGCGGCTATCGAAGGGGACAACGAGGTGATCGAAGCCTTCGACAAAACCGCGGGAAATAGGGTCCTTTTGAAGACAGAGCTGAGCAAACGCCAGAGGGAGATGCTCATCGCTGGGGGGCTTCTTCCCTACACAGTCCGGAAAAAGAGGTGAAATGAAAGGATCGTCGGCCTGTGCCCTTCACAGGCCGAACTTATTTGTTATTTCCTGGGTCAAAAACTGCCTGTTCCTCTGCACGAGGTTCTGGGTGGTTTGGTTTCCCTGCATGAAGGAGGTGCCTTCAAGGGACATCGGTGACGAATAACGCCAGGTGTTGCCCGTGGCGAAATCGTATCTCGGGCTCACGGATCCAGCGACACTCGTCGTTCCATCGCCAAAAGAGGACGCTGAGACGTTGAAGGGGAAGTTGACCATCCAGAAGAACAAAGTATTTTCGACGTCCACTATCGGTCCGGTCAGGATGGGTGCCACATAGGTCAGGTCGGGATTTGAGATGTAAGACGACCAGTACATTTCTGCGTAATCTTCGAACCGAGAGTCGTCCATCGAGCTCTTAACCGGGTTTTCACCCATGAGGAACGTATCCTGGGTCGTGGTATAGCCCGCTGCCGCCGCAGAGCCCACGAGGCAGACGAGCATGATCATAGTTGCACATTTCAAGGTTGGTCACCACCAATCTGTATCAAAATCGCGATGCGACACTCCCTGATCAGTACCAACCTATTTATGCCTTATCTGCAGTGAGATGGGGCCATGCCAGATTGCTTTGAAATTCTAAACAAAGATCTGGCAGGTCGGATCGGCAGGCTTCGCACGCCTCACGGCGTCGTCGAAACCCCTGCACTGATGCCCGTGGTCAACCCCCACCTCAGGCTGATCGAACCTGCCGATCTGAAGAGGATGGGCACCGAGATCCTGATCACCAACAGCTACATCATAAACCAGGATCCAGAGCTCAAAGAGCTCGCCGCGAAAAAGGGAGTCCACCATCTCCTCGGGTTCGAGGGACCTATCATGACCGACTCGGGGGCCTTTCAGCTCTCAGTTTACGGTGACATCGAGGTTCTGCCCTTGGAGATCCTCGAGTTCCAAAGGTCAATAGGCTCCGACATCTGCGTCCCCCTGGACATACCTACACCGCCGGACGTCTCCAGGCCGAGGGCCGAGTCGGAGCTTTCGGAGACCGAGCGGAGGCTCTCCGAGGCGCGCGAGTTTTGGGACGATGGCGGCCCGCTCCTGGCGGGACCGATCCAGGGGTCGACCTACCCCGACCTAAGGTTTGAGGCGGCCAAAAGGGTCAAAGAGATCGGGTTTGACGTCTGCCCCATCGGGGCCGTCGTTCCCCTGATGGAGACATACAGGTTTGGAGACCTGGTGGATGTGGTCGCCTCCTCCAAGAAGGGGCTTGGTCCGGCCTCTCCGGTCCACCTATTTGGCGCGGGTCACCCCATGATGTTCGCCCTAGCCGCGGCCTTGGGCTGCGACCTCTTCGACTCTGCCGCCTACGCCCTATACGCGAGGCAAGGCCGCTACCTGACCACGAGCGGGACCCTCCACCTCGAGGATCTGAAGTATCTGCCCTGCTGCTGCGACGTCTGCAGAAACCGGTCGCCTGAGGATCTGGCAAAAGACCCCGAAAAGATCGAGCTTCTCGCCCGCCACAACCTCTTCGTCTCCCTGGCGGAAATACGGCAGGTAAGACAGAGCATCTGGGAGGGGTCCCTCTGGGAGCTGGTCGAGAGAAGGTGCCGGTCTCATCCGCGGATGCTGGACGGCCTGAGGACCCTCACATCTCACGCTGACTGGATCGAGAAGCTCGACCCAGCCTCCAGGTCGACCTGCTTTTATCTCGGTCCGGAGTCGGCTAAGAGGCCCGAGGTGGTGAGGTACGGGTCGCGGATCGACCGGATCGAGCTATCCGGGAGGGTTCTGGTGGCTGATCCTGGAGTCGAGGTGGAGGGATTCGACCACGTCCTCTGGTTCAAGCCACCCTTCGGCCCATACCCAAAGGAGCTGGCCGAGACCGCGCCCCTCAACGCCGAGGTCCCAGCGGCGGCAGACGAGGCAGGGGTAGCTCAGGCCCTAGCGAATTTGAAGAGGCTGATGGATGCCAACCCCGGGGCGACCTTCGATCTGAGGCTGAAGGAAGCGCATCGATACGGATCGGCGCTCGAAGAGGTGGACGGAAGATGACAAAATGCTTCGAGGTTACGAATCGCGACGGTCCTGCAAGGCTCGGACGGCTCCGGCTCGACGAGACGATCGAGACGCCAGCCATCATATCCAAAGACGTAATCCAATCCGCGGGCCCGATCTGGGCCTTCTCATCCATCGATGAAGCTCTGGAAAGGGGCAGGATGCTGTCCGAAAAGAGTGGCAAGATCTTCATCGGACCCCACGTCGCCGTCCCCCTCCACACCGAGCCCCCCTTCGCGATCCCCGCGATCCCAGCGGAGGGCGCATCAGGCGTCGTCGTCCACCCTCTCGCAAGGGACAGGCCGCCCGCATCCGACGTCCGCGTCATCGGGGCGGCGGGATCGCTCCGAAACCCGAGGGAGCTGGTGGGTTCGATCCTCAAGATCAGAAACGACACCCCACCAGACTCGGCCCTGTACGCCCCGGCCCTCGCGACCCCCGCAAACCTCGCCCTTCTGATATACCTGGGGGTCGACTTGGTCGACGGAACGAAAGCCGTCGTCGACGGCCTTCTTGGCAGGTACCACCTTCGCGACGGGGTCTGGCCCCTAGGGGACCTCAGAGAGCTGCCCTGCCGCTGCCCCCACTGCAGATCCCAGGAACAGAGCGGCCCAGACCCGAAGCTGATCGCAGAGCACAACCTCCTGAAGCTGGAGGAGGAGCTCCTTCTCGTGCGGGAGATGATCCACGCCGGGACGATCCGGGAGTACGTGGAGAGGCAGGTCAGGGTGTCGCCAGAGCAGACGGCGGCGTTGAGGCTCCTCGACCAGGAACACGAGTATCTGGAGCGAAGGACGCCCGTCCACCGAAGAAACGTCATGTACGCCAACACTGCCGAGTCGCTCCAGAGGGTGGAGGTGACGAGGTTCGCCAATAGGGTCCTCGATAGGTACAGGGCTCCTGAAAGCGACGTCCTCCTCCTGCTGCCGTGCTCTGCGAGAAAGCCCTACTCGACCTCGCGATCGCACAGGCTTTTCGCGATGGCCCTGGGCCAGAGCAGACGGAGGCTTCACGAGCTGATCCTCACATCGCCCCTGGCCCTGGTCCCAAGGGAGCTGGAGGAGGTCTATCCCGCCGCCAGCTACGACGTGGCCGTCACCGGCAGGTGGGACCTGGAGGAGAGGGACTGGCTCACGAAGTGCCTCGACGCATACCTTGCGAGGAATCCTTACAAGAGGATCGTAGCCCACCTGGACGGTGAGCTGAGAGAGGCCGTCGAAGACCACGGGATCGATGCGGTCTACACCGGAGGTGGAACCGACGGTGATTCACTTGCAAGGCTGAAGGAGGCGGCAGACGAGGCTGTCCGGGAGGCAAGGAACCTGGAAGGGTACCAAATGCAACGGTTCAGGGCCCTCGCCGACTACCACTTCGGCCGGGGCGCAAGCGGTGCGCTCCTGGAGGGCGACGTGAGGGTCAAGGGAAGGGAGCTTCAGTCCGCCGAGAGGAGGCCTCTCGCCTCTCTCACACCCAACGGCACCATCGCCCTCAGCCTCGATGGCGCGAGGAGGCTTGTGCCGCGGGGCGGCTACATCGTCGAGATCGGCGACTTCTTGCCGAGAGGCGACGTTCTCGCCCCCGGAGTTACCGGCGCCGACGAAAAGATTCGGCCCGGCGATGAGGTGATGGTGAGGGGTGAGGTCGCCTTCGGCGTGGGCAAAGCGAGGATGAGCGGCTGGGAGATGGTCGAGTCCACCAGGGGGATCGCCGTCGAGCTGCGGCACGTCGAGAAGGTCTGAGGGGATGGGAAAAATGAAGGAGCTTACCAACGCCCAGAAGGCAGAGTACTTTCGAAAGAGCTACACTTCGGTGGACGGCCTCTGGTTCATGAAGGTCGAGGAGCTCTTCGGCTTTGAAGAAGCGTTGGAGGTCGATCGTCAGGTCTGGTCGATATTCCCAAAGATCCAGGCCAGGACCCTGAAGTCAATGCTCAATGCCGTGAAGGGGATTGAGGGGCTAGCGCAATGTCTCGCCGCCAAGCACTCCGCCGAAGGTTTCGGGTTCGAGGTCGAAATGGCAGGTGACGGAAGCGACATGAGAATGATCATATCAAAATGCCCCTGGCACGAGATGATGGTGAAGTCCGGGAGGGTGGCACTATCGGAAAGGGTGGGCTCTGCAATATGCAACGCCGAGTATGCTACCTGGGCGGCGGAGTTTTCCGACGACGATCTGAGGGTATCCTTCTGCCTCGAATCGCAGATCTGCAAGAGTGCCAAGATCTGCGCCCTGCGGTTCGATCGGTCGAGGACACCGTAACCGTCCGCTAGAATCTGAAGGCTGAAAAATCAGGGCTGAAGAGAGAGGGGCAGGGCCGGAAGTAGGCATAATTTAGGCAGAGGGAGATATGAGATCTGTCCATCATATCGTTGATATATTGACCCTCGCGATTGCCCCTCTCAGAAATTAATAGTAACGATTAAACATTATAAATTTAACGATTCAAACACTTTCCGGGCCAGATTTGGAGGGCACAGGAATACGCCGTCATCGACATCTAAACCCTCCAGACGGCTGAAGAACTCAAGGCCGCAGAACTTCACACCGAGAAAATCGTGGCGAAGGGCGCGAGGTTGAGGGCAGGTCCGCAAAACCTGGCGGCATGGCCAGATCTACCACCGATCGACCGTCAAGGGCCGCCTCTCTTGCGACAATTCGATTTAGATGGAATTCACCCAGCTCTGGCCGATGTCGACAAGAGGCCTCACTTCCTCGACTTCGAGGGTGACGGCAGCGTGGAGCATCTTCGCCGCCGCTTCGCCGATGAATTTGGAGCTCTCTCTCCTTATCGTCTCGATCAGCTCCCCGGAGGTTTCGCACCCTTTCATCCGGAGGTAGACCCTTATCCCCTTCCAGTCGATGATCCCCGTTCCGGGCTCCATGATCATGTATACGGCATGAGGGTTCTCCTGAAGGTTGGAGAAGGTGCGATTCAGAGCGAGGGCCATTATCACGGTCTTCTCGTCGACCATTCGGGGAGAGCCCATGAGCGCCACATCTACCTTTCCGTCCTTGCTGGAGGTGCTCAGGGTGCCGATCCTCGGCTGTTTGTTGAAGTACTCCATCAAATTTGCGGTCATATCAAACCACCATTTCTAATATTTTTGCTCACAAAGGATATGTCTTTGGTGGTGAGGGCCAAGCCGTTGAGGGCTTGGGTTCCGAGAGAGGACGTGGGAATGCTGAAAGCCCAAAGATGCCCAACCGGATGGCTGCTAGGCGATGGCATCTGCTGCAGAAAGTATCATCTATTGACTTCGCCACCTCGTTTTGGCCATTGATTGTAGCCGATATTAGGATCGTTCGATCGAAGAGCGCGAATGAGCTCCACCTCCTTGGCGCTCACCTCGCTGTCAGATGCAGTTTCCGATTCCCAAAGAATCTCTTTTCGAATGACGAAGTTGCAGCGCTGTTCACGTGAAAAATCTCTCTCGATTAGTCTGCTGTCTGCACTGCCAAAGTAGTTGATGCTATCTGTTAGATCTTTGCCGATGTAGATCTTTCCGTTTGGGTAAGTAATCTTGTAGACCACCTTCATTCGATCATTCGACCCTTTGCCGCTATAAGATCAGCCCCAACCTTACTATTGAAATCTGCAAAAGCTTTGATTATAGCTCCCTGGAAGTTGCTCGTCTCGCTTTGCCCAAGCGAAAACGAGCGGGGAGGGGGACTAAACATCGATCCGGAGAGATCACTTGCGCCTTCTCACGGAATCGTCAGCCTTCTTGCCTGAGGGAAGCCGTCCACATTATCCCCTCCTGGAATGTAATACGGAGCATCGCAGACGCCGTCACCATCATCGTCGTCACAAGCCTCAGGCCCGTAGTAGTTCCCTCTCGACCCATCGTCCCACTGGTTCTGTCCTTCGTCACTGACAGCCTCGATATTATCAGAGATATCGTTTCCGTAGATGGCGTTGCCGCTGGAGGAGGCGTCTACCATCAAGCCCAGGAGGTTTTTCTGAATCTCGTTTCCGGTTATTACGTTTCGGATGGCACCGATCAGGCTCAATCCAGTTTTGCATGACGTCACATTGTTCTGCCGGATCTGGTTTTCGCTGGACCCGCCCGATATGTTGATCCCCTCGGTGCTGTTGGAGATCCTGTTTCGGATCAAAACGTTTCTCATGCAGGATTCCGCCAAAGCTATACCGGCAGGGTTATCGATCAGGGAGTTGTTATCCAACAAGGCTTCGATGGAGGACAAAACGTAGATCCCAGCCTTCTCCCCCTCTTTTATGGTGTTGTTATTCGCCTTTGTATAGTTGGACTGATCGACATATATCCCGTGGTCGTTTTTGCTGATGTTGTTAAGCTCAGCGGAGTTGTTGTTGCTGAGGACGAAGCTGATGCCGTTTGCGTGATTGGAGGTGATGTTGTTGTCTATGATGTTGTTCCTCCAGGTTTTTTCCAGCCGGACCCCGTCTCCTCCATTGCCCTGAATCTTGTTGTTGATTATCAGGTTCTCGTAGGATTCCTCAACCCCACAGGGGGGTTCGCTGCAGTACTCCCAGAAGATGCTCTGGATGTAGACCCCGTCGTCTCTGTTGAAGGTGATGATGTTGTTGGCGACGAGGCCTCCGGACCCCTGCAGTCTTATCCCCTTCCCGTTCCCCTCATACTCGCTTTCGTGGCCGTTTCTGCTGATGATGTTCTCGGTGATCATGGTGAAGTTGGATTCCCATATGATGATCCCATCGTTGATGCTCTCTCGAATCTCGTTCTCCTTGATGGTGGTCGAGTCGCTTTTGGAAAGCTCGATTCCCCAGTTGTTGTGGATGAGGACGTTCCCCTCGATGGTGTTGTAGGGGGAGTTGTAAAGCTCAATGCCGTAGCCAAAGGGGACGTCCTTGATCGTGTTTTTAACGATCTGGTTGTTGCTACAGTTCCATAGACCTATGGCGGTCGGGTCGTTTCCCTCAAAGGTGTTGTTGGCTATTTTGTTGAAGTCGGAGTAAACCCTTATTCCGGCGTTGCCGATGAGATCGTTGTGCTCACCGGTCCCGTAGGGGATCGGCCAAGTGGCGCCGGTGATGACAAAACCCTCCACGGTGACAAAGTCCGCCCTGATGGCTATGGTGGTCCCCCCACTTCTCTCCACCATCTCGGTCAGTCCAGCGGAGGAGCGTTCGATATCCGCAGTGGAGCTTCCCGCCCGAAGAACCGGCGTTCCGCCGCCGGTGTCGTTTCCTCGCAGCACCACCGAGGGCGTGGTTATGTTCAGGTTCACCCGGTACTCGCCACTGTGAACTTCGATTACGTCTCCAGGATCCGCAGCGTCGAGGGCTGCTTCTATTCTGTAAAAATCGCAACCTTTCTCGCCCACGGTGATGGTCGCCGCCTGGGATAACGAGCATAAGGCGATCAGCATTATTATGGTTTCAATTGCAAAACGGCTCATCGAACGCCATCTAGATGAATGCTCACGCTCTGGAATAAATAAGATTTGGGCCATGACATGGACGGCATAGACAATCCTGAAAAAGGGCGTGACACCGAAGCATTTTTAGTGGGTTGTGACGGTATAAGTCTTCATGAGGGGGGTTGAGACGAAGACAAAGCTCATTTTGGCCCTGCTGATGCTTGCCATGCTAGCGGCGCCTGCCGCGGCGGACGAGGTGGCTGATCTCATGTTGGATCTGAATTACGGGCAGGCTGAAGTTCGGGCGAATGCCGCCTGCTCTCTTGGCACTCTCGGCGATCCCAGAGCCGTCGATCCCCTAATTGCGGCCCTCAATGACGAGGACGAAGAAGTCCGAGCGTTGGCTGCTGTCTCCCTCGGCATGATCGGCGATGGCAGGGCTGTTGACCCCCTCATTGAGGCGCTCAAGGACGAGGACGAAGAGGTCCAAGCCAAGGCTGCAGCCTCTCTCGGCAAGATCGGCGATCCCAAGGCCGTCGACCCGCTCATCAAGACGGTGAGAGACGAGGTGTGGTCGGTTCGGCTGAGCGCTGTACAGTCTCTCGGCAAGATCGGCGATCCCAGGGCCGTAGAGCCGCTCGCTTATCTAGCACTGAAGGATACGGACACGGTGGTTCGAAGGGGAGCCGTCGAGGCTCTCGGCGATATAGACGATCCCAGTACCGTCGAACCTCTCATCGCAGCTTTAAGGGATGCGGACCCGGAAGTCCGAGCGAAGGCTGCAAGGGCTCTCGCAGATATCGGTGATCCGAGCGCGGTCAATCCGCTCATCGAGGCCCACCATTATGACGAGGCCATCAGGCTGGACCCAACGTCAGCTTTGGCCTGGGCCGGCAAAGGGCTTGCTCTTTATGACCAGGGAAAATATGACGAGGCGATCCAGGCATACGATGTGGCCATAAGTCTGAATCCAGAGGACGCCTATGCTTGGAACAACAGAGGCGTCGCTCTCAGGGACCTTGGCAAGTACGATGAGGCGATCCAGGCTTACGACGAGGCCATCAGAATCAATCCAAAGTACGCCCACGCCTGGTATAACAAAGGAATCGCTCTCAGGAACCTGGGCAAGTGCGACGAGGCGATCCTGGCTTACGACGAGGCCATAAGGCTGGAACCCGAAGATGCCGACGCCTGGAACAACAAAGGCGTCGCCTTCTATGATCAGGGAAAATACGATGAGGCGATCCAGGCTTATGGTGAGGCCATCAGGATCAATCCAGAGTACGCCCAGGCCTGGAACAACAAGGGCGTTGCCCTCTACGATCAGGGAAAATACGATGAGGCGGTCCAGGCTTATGACGAGGCCGTCAGGATCAATCCAGAGTACGCCCACGCCTGGAACAACAAAGGCCTTGCTCTCAGAAATCAGTGCAAGTACGATGAGGCAGCTTTGGCTTACGATGAGGTCATCAGGATCAATCCCAAGGATGCCGACGCCTGGAACAACAAAGGCATCGCTCTCCAAGCTCTCGGCAAAACCTCCGAGGCAGATGCAGCCTACGCCAAGGCTCGGGAGCTGGGGTTGTAGAAGCTGGTGGTGGATCAGAGCAGCTAACGGCGGTGGCTCTGGAGGAATTAAGGGATGGGGATGGACCCTGAAGAGATCATGGCGATGAACTCGCCACCTCACCCCTCATGCCCAGGATCGCAGCCCTTTCACCTTCCACTCACGGAGCCGGATCTCGATTGGGTCTGCGCTGCCGGAGATGGGTGCCGCCATAAGTTAGTATATTTAGTATGTTATTAAAAGAGACCAGTTCGTATTTAGCCAGATCATGATATTCATATCCCTGATAGATGAGGATTTCGAAAAACCCCTAGAAATCCCAAAATTTGGGCCATCTTATTTAAGGGGTACTTAAACGAGGGCACTCGACTGGAGGTTAATCGAAATCCTCACTTATTCGCGAGATAGAGACGACTACTGCAAAGGTTCATGATAGCCGAGTCGATCTTTCCACCCCCGGAGAGGTGGTGCTGAGAGATAAGGGGTACTTTGGGGTGCCTGCAAA
>DAQG01000088.1 GCA_002502785.1 Methanothrix harundinacea
TCACATTCGGCACGCTGCCATACCAAGACTCTTAATTAACAGAATAAAAGCAAACCATATGGGAGAAAAACTTATGATGATAGCCAGTAATGCTATATATTTTGCAAAAAATAAGGATATCACTTGAATTAATACCCCCGAAAGGAATGGAATTAATATAATATAGTTAATGTTTTTATATAGAATACTATTTTTTGTTTTTAGAAAATCGGTCCCTGCCTCATTATAGAGATTCAATAATTTACCTTCATTTCGCACAAATGAGCTAAAATAGCTCCTCTTTATTAAATCTGGTTGCCCCAACATGTCGATTTTTATATTATACCCAGCAGCTCGTCCACCGGTTATCTTTTCGAGATCATTCTCTGATAATTTTTTAATTAGATTTAAGAAGACCTCAGTATTAATCTCATCTAAACCACGCATTAAATTATTGTCTGAAAAAATAAGCTCAAATAGATTGGAAATAATTTCATTTCTTTCATATAATTTATCTAGTTTTTGATCTAGATAGCCTATCTTTATGGCAAATACCGCTATGCCAAAATCTGCTAACAAGTTACCAGCACAAAAAATCCAATACCATCCACCTATCAGTTCCATTATGAAATACTCCTGCAGTATTACAGGACGAGTTCCTTTAAGTTTATTGATGTATGGATCTATTAATAGTAATGGTGCCGTAACCTACCAAAAACACTTAGTGGCCAATCTGTTAATTTCTACAATGCACATTTGAGTACATCATAACTCATCATTTCTGGAGGGTTGACTTCTGCAAACGAAAATTCTGCTGGATGAAGAGGAGATGCCCAAGCGGTGGTACAACGTCGCCGCAGACCTTTTGACGCCCCTGGACCCGCCCCTGAACCCCAGACGGGAAAAACCCTGGCTCCAAGCGACCTGGAAGCGATCTTCCCGATGGTCAGTTGCATCACCCGACCCTAATTCGAACATACCCATAGTCTCGCTTCTGCGCTAGTTCTCCATTGCCTGATAGATCTTAGGTGACGTACTCAATACTTTTACCGTGATTTTAGCCTGCTTCACCCAATTCGAGCGTGTGTTTGATATAGAAGCTCAAACAATCACTAATTGTTTAATTGGTATCATTGTTGAGGAAATTTATGGCTGGACAATTCGGTGGCACACCTATATACATACTCAGAGAAGGCAGCCAGAGGACTGCCGGAAGAGATGCACTGAGATCGAATATCATGGCTGCCAAGGCAGTTGCTGGCGCAGTCAGGACCACTCTTGGCCCCAAGGGCATGGACAAGATGCTGGTAGACACCTTAGGAGACGTTGTGATCACCAACGACGGTGTCACCATACTCAAAGAGATGGATATAGAGCATCCTGCGGCCAAAATGATGGTGGAGATCGCCAAGACCCAGGACCAGGAAGTAGGAGATGGCACGACCACCGCTGTTGTGCTGGCAGGAGAGCTGCTTAAGCAAGCCGAGGGATTGCTGGAGCAGGAGATTCATCCAACGGTAATTGCAGCAGGCTACAGAGCTGCGGCTGACAAGTCCATGGAAATTCTCAAGGCTTTAGCTGTAGACGTCTCCACGAAAGACGAGGATCTTCTGAGGAAGATCGCCATCACGGCCATGACCGGTAAGGGCTCTCAAGCGGCCCGCGAAGAACTGGCTGACATGGCAGTTAAGGCAGTCCGCGCGGTGGTGGACGAAGACGGGACTGTCGATACCGATAACATCACCGTGGAGAAGAAGGTCGGCGGCGGCATAACCGACTCCTTGCTTGTGAGCGGAGTGGTCATCGATAAAGATAGGCTCCACCCCAGCATGCCAAAGTCGGTCACCGATGCCAGAATCGCTCTGCTCAACGCAGCCGTGGAGATCGAGAAGACAGAGGTCGATGCTAAGATTCAGATCACCTCTCCGGACCAGCTTCAGGCTTTTCTGGACCAGGAAGAGAAGATGCTCAAGGACATGGTCGATAAGATCGTGGCCACTGGAGCCAACGTATTATTCGTGCAGAAGGGCATAGATGACCTGGCCCAGCACTTCCTGGCCAAGGCCGGAATCTACACCTTGCGCAGGGTTAAGAAGAGCGACATGGAAAAGCTCGCGCGTGCTACGGGTGGAAGGGTCGTCACCAGCATTCACGAGATCTCCAAGGACGATCTTGGCAAGGCGGGCCTGGTCGAGGAGAGGAAGGTCAGCGATGAGAAGATGACATTCGTCCAGCAGTGCGATAACCCCAAGTCCGTATCCATCATCTTACGCGGTGGAACTGAGCACGTGGTCGATGAGCTGGACCGGGCCATGGAAGACGCACTGAGAGTCGTCGGCGTAGCTTTGGAGGACAAGATGCTGGTCGCCGGAGGCGGCGCTCCAGAGGTGGAGCTGGCTCTCCGGTTACGGGCGTACACTTCCACCGTGGGCGGCCGCGAGCAGCTGGCCATCGAATCCTTTGCAGACGCCATGGAGATCATACCCAAGACCCTGGCAGAGAATGCTGGCCTTGATCAGATCGATACGCTTGTCGCGCTGCGCAGCGCCCACGAAAAGGGCATGAAGGGCGCAGGACTGGACATGGATACCGGCGAGGCTGTGGAGATGCTGAAGCTGGGAGTCGTCGAGCCTCTGCGGGTCAAGACTCAGGCCATCAAATCTGCAACCGAGGTCGCGGTCATGATCCTCCGGATCGATGATGTGATAGCCTCCAAGTCTGGGCCAGGGGGCATGGGCGGAATGCCCGGCGGCATGGGTGGTATGGGTGGAGAGGACTTCGAGTAGGTCCTAACCCCCATTCTGCGATCCCCAAAGTAATAACAGGGAAAAAATGGATAGAAGCAATCTGTTGGGAGACTTAAAGAAGACCTGGCCGGAGAAGTTCGCATCGGAAGATGAGATATTCAGCCATATACATCCTGGCGATAAGATCTTCATAGGCACGGGCTGCGGCGAACCCCAGTACCTGGTTCAGGCACTGGTGAACTTTGTCAGCAGAAATCCCAAAGCATTTTTCGGTATCGAGCTGATACACGTATGGACAGTGGGTGCTGCACCCTACATAGATGAAAAATTCCGTGATAACTTCCGGATCGACTCATTCTTCATCAGCGAAGGCACGAGAAATGCGATCAACAGAGGTGCAGCAGACTACACGCCCGTATCTCTTTCCGCCGTTCCTGGCCTAATCCGAAGGGAGATTATACCAATAGACGTAGCCTTAATCCAGACATCTCCTCCAGATAAGCACGGCTATATGAGCCTGGGGATAAGCGTAGATATCGTAAAGGCTGCGACCCAGAAGGCATCATTGATCGTTGCTCAGATAAATTCCCATATGCCTCGCACCCAGGGCGATGGTTTCATAAATATAAAAAATGTAGATTTCATTATTCCTCACGATGAACCATTGCTGGAGTATACGTTAGAAGATCCAGGAGATATCATCAAATCGATTGGAAAGTATGTTGCTCGGATCATTGAGGATGGATCCACGTTGCAGGTTGGATATGGCATCATACCCAATGCTGTGGTCTCCTACTTGGGTGAGAAAAAGCATCTTGGGGTCCATACCGAGCTATTGAGTGACGGCATCATTGATCTGATGAAGAAGGGCGTGGTTGATAACACGAAGAAGTCCATCGATACGGGCAAGACTGTGGCTTCCTATTGCATGGGCAAGAAGGAGACTTACGATCTCCTGGATGAAAATCCAACCATCGAGTTCAAGACCATCGATTATGTAAACAACCCGTTGATTATTGCCGGAAATAGATTGATGACCGCAATCAACAGCGCCATGGAGATCGATTTGACTGGCCAGGTTACCGCAGAATCGCTGAGCGGGACATTCTACTTCGGCGTAGACGGCCAGGCAGATTTCATGAGAGGTGCCGCGCTTGCACCGGGCGGCAAGAGCATCCTGGCCCTTCCCTCAACAGCCATCAACGACACCATTTCAAGGATAGTGCCATCTCTTCAGGAGGGTACGGGAGTCACTCTGACCCGAGGAGATGTTCACTACGTAGTAACTGAGTATGGCATAGCATATCTCCACGGCAAGAATATCAGGGAACGTGCTATGGATCTGATTGCGATTGCCCATCCCAAGTTCAGGCCGTGGCTCATCGAAGAGGCCAAGAAGCGTTTGCTCATCTACAAAGATCAGGCGTTCATACCTGGGGTGAATGGGATATACCCGGTGGCTTTAGAGACATTAAGGACTACCAGGAGCGGGCTCAATATTCTCCTCAGGCCCGTCAAGATCGGGGATGAGCCCTTGATGAAGGACTTTTTCTACGCCCTTTCCAATGACAGCATGTACCGGAGGTTCATGTCCGTTAGGATGGACATGCCCCATGAGCGGCTGCAGGAGTTCGGGGTAGTGGATTATGCCAACCGCATGATGATCCTGGCCATTGTTGAGGGAGATAGCAAAGAAACCATAGCAGCAATTGGACAATATGAGATAAATGAGAATATGCATACCGCCGAGGTTGCGCTTGTGGTAAAGGATAAGTATCAAAATATGGGCGTAGGCCACGATCTGCTCTCTTATCTCACCCGGCTGGCCAGGCGGCGGGGCCTGCTGGGATTTACTGCCGAGGTCTTGGTTGAGAATAAACCTATGCTCAATCTCTTTAAAAAAATAGGATTCGATACGGAAAAGAGAAGTGAGGAGGGGGTCTACGAAATGCGCATGATGTTCAGAGATCTTGAGGGTTAGCCTCCTCGACCGCTATAAAATCGGCCCGGAGCCTGAGGATCAATGCTCTTTTTGCTTCAGCTTGCCGGTGCCTGTGGAATCGATTACAGGATTAGAGTCGATGGGATCGGGAAATGAGGAAATCAGGATCTCTCCACTATAGACCTCTTTGCCCTTATGGAACTCTGCGAAGATGGGCTCGTTTATCGGAATGGGCCTGGATTTTGCGTGCACTTCCATCATGGCACGAAGGTCTGTCTGAGATATAATCGCTTTACCGTGCCAGCTCTCTTTTGCGCCATCCGGCTTGTCCCACACTATCATCCAATATTTTAGGGATACTGGAAAATTGTCCCGTAACAGGCGACCGTCGCGGCCAATTATCTTTGACATTGACATATGGATCTATTGCTATCTGCTTAATCATAAAGGTGGTAGTATTTATGAGACGGTGAGGGTCAAAACAACCCCTTGCTGAATAAAGTTGATGAATTAAAGGCCAGCATAATTTACTGATAAAAACGTGCTGAATTCCATTCTCCAACATAATTTTAACGTTATTGCTATCGATCTTAAGTTGAGCCGTTAGTTGCCCCGCAATTCCTGGATAATCTCTCTGGGCATCTATGCCCACCAATTGAGGGATCGCGAATAATAGATATACCGGTATTTTATTCGTAGCAGCAAGCTGCGACGTATCAATTTAAATTGAGGTCAGCTAACTCTCGTACCCCAAAACCCTTAAATAACGCCGTCATCATTACCCTAATGCACATTTGAGTACATCAAAACTCATCATTTCTGGAGGGATAACGTCTGCAAACTAAAATTCTGCTGGATGAGGAAGAGCTTCCCAAGCGGTGGTACAACGTCGCAGCCGACCTTTTAACGCCCCTGGACCCGCCCCTGAACCCCCAGACCGGAAAGGTCATCGACCCGAAAGACCTGGAGGTGATCTTTCCAAAAGAGCTCATCAGGCAGGAGATGAGCACCGAGCGTTGGATCGACATCCCAGACGAGGTCAGAGAGATTCTCAAGCTCTGGAGGCCGACCCCTCTCTTTAGGGCCCACAGGCTCGAAGAGCACCTCAAGACCCCGGCGAAGATCTACTACAAATACGAGGGGGTCAGCCCAGCCGGGAGCCACAAGCCCAACACCGCCGTCGCCCAGGCCTATTATAACATGAAGGAGGGGATCGAGAGGATCGCCACCGAGACCGGTGCGGGCCAGTGGGGCTCGGCCCTCAGCATGGCCACCAACTTCTTCGACCTCCAGTGCAGGGTCTACATGGTGAGGGCGTCCTTCGACCAGAAACCCTACCGGAAGAGCATAATGCAAGTCTGGGGCGCCGAGTGCGTCGCGAGCCCCAGCGAGCTGACCAACGCCGGGAGGGCGATCCTCAAAGAGCACCCCAACACCGGCGGAAGCCTGGGGATCGCCATCTCCGAGGCCGTCGAGGACGCCGCAACCCACGATAACACCAACTACGCCCTGGGTTCCGTCCTCAATCACGTCCTCCTCCACCAGACCGTCGAGGGGCTGGAGCTGAAAAAACAGCTCGACATGGTCGAAGAATATCCTGACGTCATATACGGCTGCGTCGGTGGCGGCTCCAACTTCCCGGGAATGTGCTTCCCCTTCGTCCCCGATAAACTGAAGGACAAAAAGGAGATAAGGATGGTGGCCTGCGAGCCCGCGGCATGCCCGACCTTGACCAAAGGGCTCTACGCCTACGACTTCGGGGACACGGCACGTCTCACCCCCCTCCTCAAGATGTACACCCTGGGCCACGACTTCATCCCGCCCTCGATTCACGCCGGCGGCCTCCGGTACCACGGCGACGCCCCGCTCCTCTGCAACCTCGTCCACGACGGCGTGATCGAGGCCCAGTCCTTCCACCAGAACGAGGTCTTCAAGGCCGCCGTCACCTTTGCCAGAACGGAGGGGATCCTCCCGGCTCCAGAGGCATCCCACGCCCTGAAGCCTGCCATCGACGACGCCGTCGCGTGCAAGAAGACCGGCGAAGAGAAGACGATCGTCATCTCCCTCAGCGGCCACGGCCACTTCGACCTCTCCTCCTACGACGCCTACTTCGCAGGCAACCTGGAGGACTACGAGTACCCGGCAGAATTGGTGAAGCAGTCCCTGGCGAAGATCCCCAAGTTCTGAGTTCTATAGGGGGATGAGGAGCCTGAAAAAGGTGGGGTTTCTGATCAACCCCGTAGCCGGGATGGGGGGGGCGGTTGGCCTCAAGGGGACCGACGGCCTCGCCGAGGAGGCGAGGAGGCGGGGCGCAAGACCAGTCGCCCCCCGGCGTGCCGAAACTGCTCTGAAAGAGCTTTTGGGCCTCGATGCCCTCTTTTTTACAGCCAGCGGCGAGATGGGCGAAGCCGCGCTTCGAAGATGCGGCCTCGAATATCAGGTCGTCTTCCAAGCGTCGGAAGAATCGGGCGCCGAAGACACAAAGGAGGCCTGCCGATCGTTTCTCGATAAGGGCGTCGCCCTGATAATCTTCTGCGGCGGCGACGGGACCGCCAGGGACGTCTCGAGGGTGATCGGATCAAAAATTCCCATCATCGGGATACCCGCCGGCGTCAAAATGCATTCGGGGGTCTTTGCCATAAGCCCCCAAGCGGCAGGAGAGCTGATCAGGGAATACCTGGAAGGGGACCTCAACGCGAGAGAGACTGAGATCGTGGACGTCGACGAGGAGAAGTACAGGTCAGGAATCCTAGACACCAAGATCTACGGCATCGCTGCGACCCCATACAAGCCGGTCCTGGTCCAGGAGAGAAAGCAGATCTACGCCAGCCGCGACGAAGACGATTTTAAACTACAGATAGCAATCTTCGCCTCAGAGTTCATGCGGGACGGCTCTGCATACATCCTCGGGGCAGGTACCACCACCGCCAAGATCGCAGAAGTTCTGGGGGTTGAGAAGACCCTCCTCGGGGTCGACGTCGTCAAAGATGGCCGAGTGATCTGTCTTGACGCCTCGGAACGGGATCTCCTCCGAATCCTGGAAGAGGTCGGAAAGGCGAAGATAATAATCAGCCCCATCGGCGCCCAGGGCTTCGTCCTGGGAAGGGGGAGCCAGCAGATAAGCCCCAAAGTCCTCCGAAAAGCCGGCCCTGAAAACCTCATAATCGTCGCCACGCCTCACAAGCTTAAGGAGACGCCCCGGCTTCTCGTGGACACCGGCGACTTTGATCTCGACGAAACGATCTCGGGAAGGCGGCAGGTGATCTGTGGCTACAGGATCGCCCAGCTAAAAGATGTCGTAGCTTCATCAAACTTTTAAAATTGCTCAAAAAATAGGAGTTGAGCGAACCTGGACCCCGAGCTGGTGGGACCCACGTTCCCTCTCATCTCTACCTCAGCGAGTTCCAGAGGGCGATCAGATGATCGCCGTACAGAACATAAATGAGGACGAACACCCCGAAAAGCACGTACAGGTTCGAGATGTACACGAGCCACTGTAGCAGTCGTGCCTTCTTCTCGGGGGTTCCAAACCACTCTTCTGCCTTTCGTTCAAGCAGGTTGGGCATATGCTAACGCCGTTGAGATGCCTATGCAGCTTTGGACTTAGCCGCAGCCTTCTTCGCCTCGGCCGCGGCCGCCAGCTTCGCAGCTTCTGCGGCCTTCTCGGCTCTCTGGGCCTTGCCCTTGAGCATCTTCAGCTTGACGAGGTTGTCTCTTTCCATCTCTTCCAGAGCGAAGCCGATGAACCGGACGGTATCGTGGATGTCGGGAATCACTTTGAACTCCAGAGCGTTCACTCGTCTCTTGGTGGCTTCAATGTCATCCACTAGCTTTATCAGAGCGGTCTCCACCTCTGCAGCGGTGATGATCTTGTCCACAAGGCTCTCGTAGGCGTCAGCAGCTTCGTCGATGGCAGCGCTCGTACCGATGATGCCGTATCCACGCTCAAACATCTGCTTTTGTACAGAATCTGCCGTAATCTTCGGCACAATGACGCCCATGATGTTCCTGCTTTCCAGCTCTACAGCCGGCTCTTTCTGGAGGGCGAAGGCGACGCTCTTGATCGCTAAGGCGCCCTCAGTTGCCTTGGCCATGTTGAGGCTCTGCTGTGCTCTGATGAAGTCATCGACCAGCTCCTGGCGGATGGTCTTCGCCTGGGTGAGGACCTCAAAAAATTCGATCATCAGACCGTCACGCTTCATCTTCAGAAGATTGTGACCCATCTGAGCGACCTTGATCCTCTTCTTGAGAGCGATCAGGACTGCCCTAGTCGGCTTCGTCCCTCTGATTACGGCCATGATCTCACTCTTTCTTCCTGTACCTGGGGTGGTACTTCTTTATGAGGTGGTCGTCGATCCTCGTGAGCATCGTCTCGGGAAGGGCTTGGAGAAGGTTCCATCCGATGTCCAGAGTATCAAAGATGCTCCGGTCCTCGTCTCTGCCCTGGTTGACGAACTTCTGCTCGAAGGCGTCGGCGAACTCCAGGACGAGCCGGTCCCTCTCTGAGAGAGCTTCCTTACCGACGATGGCCACAAGGCCTCTCAGATCGCAGCCCTCTGCATAGTAAGCGTAGAGCTGGTCAGATACCGCCCTGTGATCCTCTCGGGTGTGACCTGCACCGATGCCGGAGTTCATCAGCCTGCTGAGGGAAGGCCTGATGTCGATGGGCGGGTAGATGCCCTTTCGGTGAAGCTCACGAGATATGATGAGCTGACCTTCGGTGATGTAGCCGCTGAGGTCGGGTATCGGGTGAGTTATGTCGTCGCCGGGCATGGTGAGGATGGGGAACTGGGTGATGGACCCCTTCTTACCGGTGATGATTCCCGCACGCTCGTACTGGATGGCAAGATCGGTGTACATGTAACCGGGGTATCCTCTTCGGCCGGGCACCTCTTCACGAGCGGCCCCCATCTGTCTCATGGCCTCACAGTAGTTGGTCATGTCGGTGTAAATGACCAGCACGTGCATATCGAGGTCGAAGGCCAGATACTCAGCGGTGGTCAGGCCGAGCCTTGGTGTGAGCAGCCTCTCGACAGCGGGGTCGTCGGCCAGGTTCAGGAAGATGACGGCCCTCTCAAGAGCGCCTGTCCTCTCGAAGTCGGCCATGAAGTTCTGAGCTTCCTCGTTGGTTATGCCCATAGCGCAGAAGACCACGGCGAAGGACTCGGCCTCTCCGAGGGCCTTGGCCTGACGGGCGATCTGCAGAGCTACGTCGTTGTGGGGAAGACCTGCACCAGAGAAGATGGGCAGCTTCTGGCCCCTGACGAGAGTGTTAGTCCCGTCGATGGTCGAGATGCCGGTCTGGATGAAAGCTCTTGGCTTCTCTCTGGCGGCGGGGTTGATGGCAGCGCCTGCGATCTCCCTCTCGACATCGGGGACGATTGGCGGGCCGCCATCTTTGGGCTGGCCTGATCCGGAGAGAACTCTCCCGACGATGTCAGGGGAGAGGGGCATCTTGATCACGTCGCCGGTGAACTTGACGGAACTCTCCTTGCCAAGTCCGCCGGTTCCCTCGAACACCTGGACGACCACGATTTCGTTGGAGGTGTCCAGAACCTGGCCTCTCTTCATCTCTCCCTTCTCGGTTCGGATCTCCACGAGCTCGTTGTAACCTACGGGCTCGGTCTTCTCGACGAAGAGGAGAGGGCCTTTGATCTCGTTAATCGTTTTGTACTCCTTGGTCATTGTGAACCACCCTCATGACATCGTCTTGAACTCGCTCTCCATCTGAGCCAGCACCTTCTTCAGCTCGGGCTCGTAGTCCTCAAGAAGCCTGACCTTTGCCAGAGCATCCTTCGAGGGCGTTCCGAGGATCACATCGGTTGGCACGCCGCGGGCGAGAGCACCAAAGGCCTGATCCCTGAAAGCCAGGATCGCCTCGAGCAGGTCGAACTGCTTCTTGTAGGGACAGAAAGTGTCCACCGGGTGGAAGGCGCTCTGAGCCAGCCAGAAGTTGATGATCATCCTCGCTACCTCAAGGGTGAGCTGCTGATCCTCTGGCAGAGCATCGGATCCGACCAGCATGACGATCTCTTCTAGCTCCGCGTTCTCCTGGAGAATCTCCATGGCTCGCCTCTTGTTCTTGTTCCAGTCAGGTGAGACGTTCTCACTGAACCAGGGCTCAAGGGCCAGGTCGTAGAGAGAGTAGCTGTCCAGCCAGTTGATGGACGGGAAGTGACGCCTCTGAGTGAGCTTCGAGTCGAGTGCCCAGAATACCTTAGTGATACGGAGGGTGTTCTGAGTAACGGGCTCGGTGAAGTCTCCGCCGGGAGGACTGACCGCGCCGACGATGCTGATGGAACCCTCAGTACCCTCAAGAGTGGTCACCCTACCAGACCTCTCGTAGAAGTCGGCGAGCCTCGCTCCGAGGTAAGCGGGATATCCTTCCTCACCAGGCATCTCTTCAAGACGGCTGGAGAGCTCTCTCATCGCCTCGGCCCACCTGGAGGTGGAGTCCGCGGTCATCATCACGTCGTATCCCATGTCCCTGTAGTACTCCGCAGTGGTGATCCCAGTGTAGATGGAAGCCTCTCTCGCAGCCACGGGCATGTTGGAGGTGTTGGCGTAGACGATGGACCTCTCCATCAGAGGCCTGTCGGTCCTGGGGTCCACAAGCTCGGGGAACTCGTGAAGCAGGTCGGCCATCTCGTTGCCGCGCTCACCACAGCCGACGTAGACGACGATGTCGACGTCTGACCACTTGGAGAGGGTCTGCTGCATGACAGTCTTCCCAGTGCCGAACCCGCCGGGGATGGCCGCGGTTCCGCCCTTGGCCAGGGAGAAGAAGCCGTCGATGACCCTCTGTCCCGTCCTCAAGGGAATGGTTGGTGCTTGCTTGATCCTTGAAGGCCTAGCTCTACGGACTGGCCAGTACTGGATCATGGGAAGCTCTGTTCCGTCCTCGAGCACGCAGATCGTCTCTTCGACGGTGAAGTTCCCGGACTTGATCTCCTTTATGGTACCCCTCTTGTCTGGGGGCATCATTATCTTGTGCTTGATGAGGAGCTGCTCCTGGACAGTTCCGATAGTCTGTCCGGGCTCCACCTTGTCGCCCTTCTTCACGACTGGGGTGAACTCCCACTTCTTCTTGTGATCAATACCATCAACGAAAAGACCTCTGCTGATGAAGTTTCCAGAAGCCTCCACCAGCTGGGGAAGAGATCTCTGGATGCCGTCATAAATAGAGGTAAGAATTCCTGGACCGAGTTGTGCTACCAGCGGTGCACCGGTTTCCTTTACAGGCTCGCCTGGCTTCACGCCCGCGGTATCTTCGTATACCTGAATGATGTGCTTGTCCCCGGCGATGCCGATGATCTCGCTCATCAGCCCCTCTTCGCCGACCAGGACCAGGTCATACATGTGAGACTTAAGACCTGTAGCCTGCACCACCGGCCCGGCAATTCTATGAACTTTGCCCGTGCCTACTTCCATAAATCAACACCTATTGCCCTTTTAATCTTCTCTCTCATCTCTGTGCTCTGCTCAGTTCCGATGGCAATCACCGTTGGCTTGACAGAATCGGCCAGCGTTCCCCTCAGCCTTGAGGGGAGATTGTTGAAATCCGACTGGTTCAAGACCAGAATGCCAACATCAGGGTCCGCCATGACCTCCTCAATCTTCGAGATCAGCTCATCTTCTGAAGCGGCATCGTAAGCCTTTCGTATCCCAGCCAGGGTGAAACCGATTACAGAATCACCACTGCCGATAACAGCAATCTGCATTACGCCACCACCTGTTCTTCGATGAGCTCAGCAGAAAGACCCGCCTCTTTGCCGCGGACGATCTTCCTGATGTTTGAAACTTCGGTATCCTTGCTTACGATGTAACCGAGCACCGGTAGGATGGACAGCGGATGATAGTTTGACAGTGCCCAAGCATACCTCACAAGGTAAGCCCTGAGGCGCGCCTCTATTCGGCTCACGCTGCCGCCTTCACCCACGACGTCCGAGATGGCGCTCCAGAAGGGATATCCCTCAAGTCCCCTGACGAACTCGTTATAGGACTGACCTGCCATCCGGCTCAGCTCTTCGTGGAGCTTCCCGCCGGGGATCAGGTTTTCCTGTATTACGCTTGCCTCGATTCCGGCTTTGTTCATCCGGAAGAGGGTGACCAGGTTCTTGACGTCTATCTCCTTTCGGACGTACTTCAGCAGGAGGCCGCCTCCGACGGAGAGGGTGCCGCCCACGGCACGTTCCATCCTGAAGTAGTACAGCTTGTCCAGGGCGTTCTCCACCGAAGAGAGCATTTTTCCATCGTACTGGGCCAGAGCCTCATAGTAGTCGGTCCCATCGAAGGCCTGTATGACCTCCTCGACCCTCTCCTTCTTGGCCAGACCCTCAAGGAACTCCGGATCCAGCTCGCCAGCAGGCACGAGGTACTTCATGATATCCTCTTCGCTGGCCCCATAGAACTTGCCTCGGAGTATCGTCTTGATGTTCCAGATGTCCCAACGCCTCAGGTACTCGAGAATGAGGAACTGAGGTTCATCGATCGAGACCCGCAGGAGTTTCCTGTAGGTCTTTGCAAGGTTGGCGAAGGTGGCATACTCCACGAGCTCAGCGCCAGAGTAATCCTTCGCTATCGAATCGATCTCTTCCTTGTATTGGGTCTCCTCCAGGTACCGCGTAATCTCTGGTATTTCCATGCCCAGCATTCTCTGATACATTTCACGGGGTATGAGTTTGGTCTTCATCGCCCGAACTCTGCCCGTAATGTATGCATACTTCACCGGTTTTCCGAACTTCGGCAAACGTAGTACCGGCATGGACTCACCCAAACAGGATCTTGGAAACGTCTTTCATGGACTTGCTGAATGCTTCACTCGCCAGAGTTTCGTAGGTGTGATCGTAGCTCATTGACCCATCTTCGCTCTCTATCACGACGCCGCCAGCGGTATCAACAGTCCCGGCATAATTAGGGGAAAGGGAAGCGACGAAGGTCTGGTCCTTCTTGCTGGACTTGACCTTCATCTCCTTCAGGTTGTAGGGCTTGACGATCTCCCTGATCAGATCCTCGTTCTCCTTCTCCGGCAGCTTTGATACCGCCTCGACGAGCTTATTACGAGTCTCTTCCAGGAGATCCTTGCGCATGTTCAGCTCCGCCCTCTTCACCTGAAGATGAGCACTTGATATTACTCTGCGCTCGAGAGCCTCTACAGCGCGGTCTGCCTCTCCCTCTTTTTCGGACTTGATTTCCGCGGCACGTTCTCTGGCTTCATTAAGTATTCTTGCGACCTCTTGCTCGGTCTCGGCGTTTATCTCCGCGACCTTGTCTTTGCTGGTTGCAAGAATGTCCTCAACTACTGCGTCTAGTGCCATTCCTCTCGACCTCGCTCAGGATGGCGAATTCACGCGAAGGGCGTCCAGGCGAACATCAGGATCAGTGAAACAGCAAGACCGAAGATGATGAGAGTCTCGGGCAGAAGCATCAGGAACAGACCCTTACCCAGGAAGCCGGGCTCCTCTGCCACGACACCTACCACAGCAGCTCCAATACCTTGCTCACCAACACCCGCACCGATACCGGCAAGTCCGGTCGCAAGACCGGCGCCAACAGCCAAAAGTCCGTACAGTATTCCACCATCGACTATAACTTCTACTACCATTTCCTTATCCCTCCGTTAGTTAATCCTAATCACTCAATCTCTCAAGAACCTTCGGACTCGTCCGAAGGGTGAATACTCAACTCCACCGCCATGCTGACTGTAGAACTTGGTGAACATCTCCACGTAGTGCAACCTGAGAGGATGCATGAACGGGGAGAGAATTCCAAGAAGCAGGTTGATGAAGTGAACCATGATCAACACAACTATACCAACAACGATCGCTATCGTCGTGAATCCTTCGTGTGCTCCGCCGCTCAGCATTGGCATCAGCACGTAGAACGCCAGCTGATTTGCAGCGGAGGCCACACCCACCGATGCAAGGCCTATGGCCAGAAGTCGCAGGTAGGATATCAGGTTGCTCACAAAGAACGGTATGTGAGTCGCACCCATGACACCTTCGGGCCCCTTGATCATCATGACGATGGATATGACGATGACCAGCGCGCTCAATAGCACCAGGGGGTTGCTCAAGCCACCGACGATCAATCCGAGCAGACCGAGGCCGAAGAAAACCTGGAAGAGAAGCACAGGAAGCCTCTCGTAGTAGGCATGCCTCTTCTCGCCGTATGCGAGTTCGGTCTTGACACCAAGGATAGAACCGATACCGGTGTGGACAACACCAATGAAGATGCTAACACCGATCAACACCAGAACAGAAGCCGTCGCCAGCCTGTACATGGGGAACATCGCCCCAGCGAAGCCGCTAAGGCCAGAAGGCCCGATCCTTCCAAGAGGACCGTAGAACCCGGCGCCGAAATCGATACCGACATGATGCGGATCTGCCACGGTGCCCAATAGGCCAACATGGTGAGCGCCACTGAATATGTAATCCCACAGACCCAAGGGTCCGAAGATCTCGCCGAACAAGAAGCCGAATATTATGGCCCAGATGCTCGCTATGATCACGATGTTGATCAAAGACTGCCAACCTGGTGTCCTGAACTTGCGCTTGAGCATGAACATCACTATCAGGGATATCACGCCGTATGCGACGTCGCCCAAGATCAGGCCGAACATCAAGGGGAAGAATATGAATATCAGCAGTGTCGGGTCGAACTCTTTGTACTCGGGAATGGCGAAGAGGCGCGTGATCAGCTCGTAAGGCCGGACTATGCTGGGGTTCTGCATCTTTGTGGGGATATCCTCACCGGTCTCCACCAGCTTATCAGCCTCGGCGCTCTCCAGCTTCTCAACCTGGACGCGTCCGCCTGCTGCGCTCTCAAGTTCCTTCTTCAGCGTCTCGTACTGGTCAGTCGGAAGCCAACCGTCAATCACGAAGGCGTTGTCGGTTGAAGCGAACCTCAGAGGCGACTCCGCTTTCTGGGACTGAATCGAGAGGTACTCGTCGACGGACAGGATAATGTCCTCGTGCTGAGCCCTGATGTCCTTCAGCCTCTTCTGCAGCGTGACCTTCTCATCCTCCAGCCTCTTGGCGTCGGACTCGAGTGTGCTTATGGCACCAGCAATGCTGCCGGTCGGTCCACGGGGTACGGATATCTCAGAGAAACCATGCTCACTGAGAACGCCCGAAACTTCGCCTGCTTTGTCCACCGGCACGAATACGGCTACTGCATTTGCGCCACCAGAACTGGCGGTGAATACCTCGTTTACGTATGAGACCTTTGATACATCGGCCTCAACGGGAGAAGCGGCAGTGCCCACAAAGGCTGCAAGAGAATCATAGCCGTATAACAGCTCCAGATCGAGCGGCAGCCCGGCCAGAGGTTTCAGGGACTTAGCCTGATCCTGCTTGACCTTGACGTCGTTATCGATCACAGCGATTCGCTCGGCGGTGGCGATGACGTCGTCACCGACGTTACCGAGAATTCCGTCCATCTGTGAAAGCACCTGAGACTCAGGAAACTGTTTGTCAGGCATCTTGTCACTGATGTCCAGGTATCTCTCGATAGACCGGAGCTTTATGAGCTGTTCGGCATATTCAGACGCCTTTCCGATGGGCTTGCCCATCTCGAAGGATTCATCAGCACCAGAATAGTTGACGACATGCAACAGGTTTAGATCGTGCAACTTCTCTATGACAGGTTCTATAACCTTATTCGACCCGGCGACGACAACACGACTCATCTCAACGGGTCTAAGCATGCAACAACCCCATAAACTCCTTTAACAGATGTTCAACCGCAGCGTTTACCTTGCCGCTGGCGCTGCTCTTCGTTGCATTGACCTTCTTCATGCCGTCGTCGATGATCGCTTGCTTCTTGGACTGGACTCCTTTCTCGGCATCGGCAAGACGCTTCCCATAGTACTCTTGCGCTTCAGCCTCAGCGTTCCTCACCATGTTCGTTGCTTCGGCAGTGGCATCGGCGATTCGCTTGTCTCGCTCTTGTTGGGCCCGCTCGATGCTGGCTTGAGCATCGGCTTCCGCCTGCTTAATCTTCGATAAGATTTCGTGTCTCGTCATCTGATCCCTCTACCCTCACTACATCCTTACCGTTTTCAGACAGCGCTACAATCACTCAAGCTGTGATAAACGCTCTGAACTCATTACATGTAACAATATAAACTCTTCGGTTTTGGGGGATTTCGTCTCCCGTTCTGGAATATCTCATCGAGACCAGAACCTCAACGCCGCTTCCAGTTCTTTGTGACTTTTGGCGTACTCCTCCGCCGAAACGCCCGTCTTCCAGGCCTCCACCGCCTGGACCATCGCCCTCGCGCCTCCGGTGGTCCCCCAAGGATGACCGTGAACTCCTCCGCCTGCCTGGACTATGCAGTCGGTGCCGTAGCCGTCGAGGTTGGGGCGGACGTTCCCAGGATGGACGCCTCCCGAGGCGACGGGGAAGACGGAGCGTAGGCCGTACCAGTCGTCCCGGAGAGCGTCCCCGCAACTGTCGTTCTCCTCCCTGTCACCGGCCATCTTGCCGAGGTAGCTTCCCGTGTGGAGGTTCGTGCCCCCCGCCATCCTGACGAGCCTGCATATGGGGACCATCGATATGCCGTGACTTTTGTCCCGGGTGAAGGCTCCGTGCATCGTCCTGTGGACGTGAATCGGAAACTTGACCCCCAGGGACAGAACTTCAAGGGCCGAGAACCCAGCAGTGAGAACGTCCACCATCACCATGTTGGCGCCGCGACCAATCACGTCCTCGGCCCGTTCCAGGATCTCTTCCGCGCCACAGGTGACGTTGACGGCGTAGAAGGCCTTCTTGCCGGTCTCGTCCTCGACCTTGGATAGCTCCGCCATTACGGCTTCCACCCTTTCGTCTATGGGACAGAAGGACTGGTCGGTCAGGGTCTCGTCGTCCTTGATCAGATCAAGGCCGCCCCTCACAGCCTGGCCTGCCACCTCTGCCGTGTCCTCAGGGCTGAGGCCGACCTTCGGCTTGATTATCGTCCCCACCAGAGGCCGATCGAAGACACTGAGGATCTTGCGAGCCTCCTTGATACCAAACTTTGGACCTTTGTGAGCCAGAACCAGGCTCTGGGGGAATACTACGTCCAGGAGCCTGACCTTCTTGAGATCCCCCAGGCCGAAGAGGTTTCCGGCTATGACGGATAAGTACTGAGGGATGTTTCCCGGCTCGAAGAGCTCTTCGGGAAAGGCGATGTACGCGAAGTTTCCCTCGGCTTTGATCACCCTAGCAGCGAGGTCTGATGCCAGCCGCTCTCGCTCGACCTCGGTCCATGTTCCTGTCGACTGCTCGGCAGCGATCGCCTCTGCGGCCTTCTCGATTGAGAGGTCGGTTTCAACGTAATATTTTGCGATGACTTCCATAACCTCGAACGCTCCTCAACCATAGAGGTGGTTCTCTCCTGTAATAAAACTCTCTGATACTTGGGCGATTCTCGGGTGCGAGACGAAAAATATCATCACCGTAAGACCCTTTCGGCCATCGAGCTCTAAAAAACGGAACCGTAACAGGTAAAAGGCTGCACGTATAGCCAGATGCAATAGAGTCACCACGACCGGTTGGCAGTAATCCGAATCAAACGCGCCCTCATCGGTCATCGGTCAAGGGCGGAATGATCCTGATAGATACCCACTTCGATTCGAGGGGTCGACCGGACAGAGGGGATTGTAAATGAGCAAAATCACTATCAGCTTGATCAAGGCAGACGTCGGCGGATGGCCCGGACACGCCACCGTTCACCCCGCACTGAGAGAGATCGCAGAGTCGGTACTGGCCCAGGAGAAGGCCGCCGGGAAGATCATAGACTTCAAGGTGATGGCGGTCGGCGACGACCTCCAGCTCCTGATGACACACCTTTTTGGAGAGGACAACGCCGAGATCCACGGCCTCGCCTGGGATGTCATGTGCAAGGCTACAGAAAAGGCCGAGGAGCTGAAGCTCTACGGCGCGGGCCAGGACCTCTTATGCGACGCCTTCTGCGGCAACATCAAGGGGATGGGACCGGGCGTCGCCGAGATGGAGTTTCACGAGCGTGTGGCTGAACCGGTCGTCGCTTTCATGATGGACAAGACCGAGCCCGGGGCCTTTAACCTGCCGATATTTAGGATATTTGCCGACCCCTTCAACACTGCAGGCCTCGTCATAGACCCCAACATCCACCAGGGCTTCATCTTCGAGATCTGGGACATCATGGAGCACAAGAAAGTCCTTATGGAGTCTCCCGAAGAGATGTACGATATGCTGGCCCTGATCGGCGCCAAGAGCAGGTACGTCATCAAGAGGGTCTACCCCAAGCCTGGAAAGCTTCCCGAAGACGAGCCCGCCGCTGTCATCAGCACCGAGAAGCTCTACCAGACCGCGGGAACCTACGTCGGAAAGGACGACCCAGTGGCCCTGGTGAGGGCCCAGTCAGGCCTTCCCGCCCTCGGTGAGGTCCTGGAGCCCTTCTCCCTAGGCCACCTTGTCAGCGGCTGGATGAGGGGAAGCCACAACGGTCCCCTGATGCCCTGCGCCTTCGAGGACGCTGTATGTACCAGGTTTGACGGACCGCCGCGGGTAATAGCGGCAGGATTCCAGATCGCAAAAGGTATGCTGATCGGTCCCGTCGACCTCTTCAGAGACCCTGCCTTCGACCTCACCAGGCAGAGGGTTCACGAGATCACCGACTACATGAGAAGGCACGGCCCCTTCGAGCCCCACAGGCTGCCGATGGAAGATATGGAATATACGACTTTACCCCATGTCCTCAAGACCCTGGGGGAGAGGTTCGAGGACACCGAGTAGGCGTTCGGCAGAGCGGGAGGCCATCGGACCGGCTCCCGCCCTAGACCTGATGAGGACTATTGCGGCTTTTGGCCACATCAACTGGCCTGAGCCCACCCCGAACTCTTTATTACGCCGACCCATCTTTTCTCCGCCAACCTGTATTTCCCCCCATCAGCTCATTCACCTCTCCGGGACCCGGACGAGAAATGATTAATAATTATGCGAACTAATTTTTAGATCATCCTGATCGGCGAAGATGGCCATCTCGTTTTGCCTTTCAGGAAGAAGAAGTTTGGACTTTGGTCGATCAAGATCGAGGTTGTGAGCTGGTTTGGAATCGTCCGCAAACCCCGACGAGTTGGAGACGGTGATAGGACCGATGAACATGGTCAAAGGCGAAGTCGAGGGCGAGTCGAAGAAGGACAAGCCCGAGGAAGCGAAGAGAAAGAGACGGAGATTGAAGGTCGCACACCCGGAAAGATGTATCGGATGCCTCTCCTGCATGTTCGCCTGCAGCAGGATCAATACTGGCCGAGCATCCCTGGATAGAAGCGCCATAAAAGTCAAAACCCAGGGGGGCCTGGAGGGCGACTTCGCCGTGGTGGTCTGCCACGCCTGCAAAGACCCACCCTGCGTTGCGGCCTGCCCCACAGGGGCTCTTGAGCAGAAGGAGGAAGGAAGGGTAGTCTTCCACAGGGACCTGTGCAAGGGATGTGGCGCTTGCGCCGACGCCTGCCTCATCAGGGCCATCACTCTCGACGCCGAGGGAAAGGCGGTCAAGTGCAAGCACTGTGGGGCATGCGTCGCCTTCTGCCCCCACGGGGTCCTGGAACTTGAAGAGGTGGAAAATTGAAGGCCAGAGGAGGGAGGTGAAACCGGATGCTAAGGAGAGTTCTTTACATCGATCTCGGCAAAAATGAGAGCTTTGTCGAGGAGAGGCACGACCTCTTTGAGGAATGGCTCGGCGGAACGGGGGTTGCGACCCAGCTCCTTCTGGAGGAGTGCCCCAAGGGTGCCGACCCCCTATCACCGGAGGCTCCGATAATATTCAGCATCGGGCCATTAAACGCCCTCTTTCCGGCGATGACCAAAACCGTCGCCACCTTCAAGTCGCCCCTGAACGACGAGCTGGGTGAGTCCTACGCTGGCGGGAGGCTCGCCATGGCCATGAGGTTTGCGGGCCACGAGTCGATAGTCATCAGGGGCGCGGCCGAAAGTCCATGCTACATCTCCATCAGAAACGACGATGTGAAGATCAAGGACGCCACGTCGATATGGGGGATTCCAGCCACCGTAGTCGGGTACATCCTGCGCGACGTCGAGACCGGTGTCGGGCGAAGGAGCATCATAAGGATCGGGCCTGCTGGGGAGAGGCGGGTCAAGTACGCAGGGGTCGTGGCCGACACCTACAGGCACTTCGGAAGGCTCGGCCTGGGTGCCGCGTTCGGGTCGAAAAACCTGAAGGCGATCGTCATCTCGGGAACCGAGGACGTCGAGCTTCCAGACCCCAAGAGGTACAGGAAGATCTACAACAAGCTCTACAGGACCGTCGTCCAGACCGACGCCATGGAGAAGTATCACGACATCGGAACCCCCATCAACATCAACGTCCTAAACCAGCTGAAGGGGCTTCCAACCCGAAACTTCCAAGAGAGCAGCTTTGAGGATGCTGAGAAAATCAGCGGTGAAGTTCTCGCCGACAACTACCTCTTCCGGAGGGTATCCTGCGCCCACTGCCCCATCGGCTGCATCCACATCGGGATGCTCAAGACCTCCTTCTCCCGTCAGCACGAGTTTGAGATCAGGAAGATATCTTACGACTTCGAGCTGATCTACGCTCTCGGATCGAACCTGGGCGTCTCCTCCCCCGAAGGGATGCTGGAGCTTATCGAGGCCTGCGAGCGACAGGGGCTTGACGCCATCAGCACAGGAGTCGTCCTGGCTTGGGCGACGGAGGCCTTAGACCGGGGGCTCATAAACTTGGAGGATACATCGGGCATACCACTTCAGTGGAACGACGTCGATGGCTACCTGAAGGCGATAGATAACATAGTCAAGATGCCAAACGAGTTCTACTCGGCCTTGGCCGAGGGGGTTGAGCAAGCCTCGGAAAAGTACGGTGGCCAGGAGTTCGCCATGGCCCTCGGTAAAAACGAGGTTCCCGGCTACCACACGGGTCCCGCCTCCATCGTCGGCCTCACCGTGGGGGTGAGGCACTCCCACCTGGACAACGCCGGATACAGCATCGACCAGAAGGCCGCGAAGAAAAATCTGAGCCCCGAGGAGATGGTCGACGCCATAATCAAGGAGGACGACTCAAGAGGCGTCTATAACTCTCTCGTGGGCTGCCTCTTTGCAAGAGGTGTCTACTCCACCGAGAACATAATTGAGGCTCTGGGATCGGTGGGGATCGAGAAGACCGAGGAGGAGCTGGAGATTCTCGGCCGAAAGATCTTCGATGAGAAGTACAGGTTCAAGAGGCGCGAGGGCTTCGACCTGGAGAAGTCGAGGATACCCCACAGGTTCTACGAGACCGTCTCCACCATGGGGATGGTCGATCCCGAGACGATCGAGACGATGATGGAGATATACCGAAAGCGGAGAGGATGGTGACCGATGGAGGAAGCTTGCACCATTCCCACGCCATTGCTCTGCGAAGCTAATATGTGAAGACCAAAAATTCCATTGCGCAATCCAAATACGGCGGCTTCATGCATGATTTACACAATAACTCTCAACCCAGCCCTCGACCGTACCCTCTGGATCAACGAGATCAAAGAGGACGTATCAAACCGGATCATAAGAGAGGAGAGCTACGCCGGAGGCAAGGGGATCGACGTATCCAAGGTCCTGACCGCCCTGGGAGTCTCGAACCGGGCCCTCGGCTTCATAGCCGGTTTTGCGGGACGGCAGCTGGAGGCCCAGCTGATCAGGGACGGAACCCAGTGTGACTTCATCCCGGTCTCCGGCGAGACGAGAATCAACGTCATCATCCACGAGATGAGCACAGGAAAGCAGATCATCCTCAACTCCTCGGGTCCCGAGGTCAAGCCCTTCGAGCTGATAGAGATCACCGACATCGTAAAAGGGCTTGAGGAGCCCGAGTTCATAAGCATCGGAGGAAGCCTTCCGCCGGGAGCCCACCCCGAGATCTATAGAAAGATCATCGAGACGGCAAAGCTTCGGGGAGCAAAGGTGGTACTGGACGTCGACCGGGAGGCGCTCAAGATCGGAATCCAGGGTAAGCCCGACATAATCAAACCGAACATCCACGAGCTGAGCCATCTTGTGGGAAGAAAGCTTGAGAAGAGGGATGAGATCCTGGAGGCGGCCCGCGAGCTAAACAGAAGGGGAGTCGGAATAGTCCTCGTCTCCATGGGGCCGAGGGGTATCCTCCTGGTCTCGGATGGAAAGGTCTACCAGGCGGTTCCACCGAAGGTCGAGGTGGTGAACACCATCGGGGCCGGAGACTCCTCGGTGGCGGGGTTCATCTACGGCATGGCGTCGGGAAAGGACCTCAAAGAATCCCTGATCTACGCCACCGCCTCGGGGACGGCGACGACCCTCCGGCGCGGGACTGCCCTCGCCCAGAAAGAGGACGTCGATAGAATCGCGCCCCAGGTGGAGCTGGAAACGATCTCGGAAGAGTGAGAACTAGGAGTGAGGACCGTGACCATCAGAATAGGACCAGAAGACGTTTTGGTGCCCCTGGACGTTCCGCCCGAGAGGCGCGACGAGTACGTCGACAACTACCTCAAGATCACGAAAGAGAGCGACCGGCTGATGCTCTTTGCCGGCGACCAGAAGGTAGAGCACCTGAACAAGGACTTCTACGGCACCGGCATCAGCCCCGATGACGGCGATCCCGAGCACCTCTTCAGGATAGCGAAAAAAGGAAAAATCGGCGTCTTCGCCGCCCAGCTGGGCCTCATCGCGAGGTACGGGATGGACTACCCGGACCTTCCCTACCTCGCGAAGTTGAACTCAAAGACCGACCTTGTGAAGGCCGACCAGATGGACCCCATCAGCAGCCAGCTGATCGAGGTCGACCAGGTGGCAGACTTCGCCGATGATAGCGCGCTTGAGATCCTCGGGGTTGGCTACACGATATACCTGGGAAGCGAGCGAGAATCCGAGATGCTCCGGGAGGCGGCCCAGATCGTTTATCGGGCACACGGCCAGGGCCTCGTCACAGTCCTCTGGATCTACCCGAGGGGGAAAGCCGTCAAAGATGAGAAGGACCCCCACCTGATCGCGGGGGCGACCGGTGTGGCCGCGGTCCTGGGATCGGACTTCGTCAAGGTCAACTACCCCAAAAAGGAGGGCGAGAGGTCCGAGGAGATTTTTAAGGAGGCGGTGGCGGCCGCCGGCAGGACGAAGGTCGTCTGCGCCGGGGGCGCAAGCCGCGACCCGAAGTCCTTCCTCCAGCAGCTCCACGACCAGATCCACATAAGCGGCGCTGCGGGCAACGCCACCGGCAGGAACATCCACCAGAAGCCCCTCGAGGAGGCGGCGAGGATGTGCGACGCCATCAGCGCCATCACCCTCGACGACGCCACCGTCGAAGAGGCTCTGAGGATATACGAGGGGAAATGAAGGACTAATCGAGAAATATGGGGGCGCGAAGGGGTTTTAACAAGGATTTATTTTTCTGTCGGGTCAGATCTCCTTCCCCCCACACACGTATAACTAAATTTATGGATCTTTCCGGAATTACAGCCCTTCATTTAACGTTAAGGGGAAATTAGATATAGATTCTGTGATTAATAACCATTAAACGGTGAGAGGAGATCACGAAATTGAACTCTAAATGGGAGGTTGTGTTTACCTTTCCAAAGCCTATCGAAGAGAATAGCGCCAAAGATATAGAATATATCAAATTTCAGAAAGAAGATGAACGTGATGGAAAGATAATCTTGAGCGGTTTTTCGGTCATCACACCCACCTTATGTAGAGATGAAGCAGAGTTATATGCTAAGGAAAAAGCAAATAGAATTTTAGATTACATGTCGGCAATTCATGGAGTTCCAATCAAATGTAGTTTGAATAGTATTGGAGAATTTCGACCCCCCGGCGAACTGAGAACTAGAGAGACTTATGTAAAAATAAACTCGAATGTAAATAAGCCATGTTATGTAGATTTTACTGAACTTCGACGAATAATAACTGGTCAGAATTTACAACTTATGAGGCAATTATCTCATTACAGGAGAGGGCTGGAAGCTGAAGATGACACTGTCGCCCAAATACGAGAATATTACATGGTTGTTGAGGATGAATACGATGACCCTAATCACGATTTCATAAAGACTCACTCCCATATCCGTCATTTTGTTAGCCATTTTGAGCTCCCAAAACCGAATGCGAAAAAGAAAGCAGAGACGTCTTACGGTCAGAACTACAATGATTTATCCGACCCTAAAATATCAATTCTTCTAAAGAAGGACCTAGTTGCGATAAAAGAGAAGGCGCGAGATATTATAATAAGTAAGACATCTAAAGAATAGAGAGAGGAATTATATGAAATGGGAAATGAACTACTCTTTAAACTATGCGCTTACCGAGCGGAGTATAGTCGGATTCGAAAAGATAGACGATATCGAGTTCGTTATAAATCGATCTGAAGATGGCCATAAACTAGCGGGTTTTAAAATACATGTAAATGCACTGGCGGAAGACGATGCTAAAACCGTAGCTCAATTACAAGCTAACATAATTTTTGATTATTTAACTGGAATACACGGTTACCCAATAAAAGGGCATTTAGATAACTTTATAAAATCTGATGGAAGAATAGCGGTCGAAAACGATATCACACTTCGATGGAATGCGTATACAAGTGAGGATATAGACTTAAGCTCCATTGAGGATATATTAAATGGAGAAGATATTCGTTTAATGAGACAGTTATCGCATTATCGAGCAGGTTTAAGCGCATCAAAAGACTTGGTTACGCAAGTACGAGAGTTTTATATGATCGTTGAGGATGAATACGGTGATGAGACACATGAAAAGCATGATTTTATAAACAAATATAAATATGTTCGGGCACTTGTAAGTCATGCGCAAATCGATGATCAGGAGACAATAGACCACTTTGAAGATAGAGGATTTGATATTAATAAGAGTTGGTTTATGCGCGTAGAAGATTTAAAGAGCCCCATCAGCCTTGCAGTAAGTCTTAGGAATGCTAAAAAACCACAATATCGCCATATTCGGAATAAATTGTCCTCTGAGCTACAACAACTTTTAGATGAATATGACGAATCTAGTCCGATGTCCAAAAAGTTTCAAGATACATTAATTAAAGATATAAATAAGATCATCCAGGGACCTAATATCTACGATGGGAAAATTTTTAAGAGAATAAAATTAACCCCAAAAACAGAAAAGCTAATTGAACAAAATCCTAAAGGGGAAGACCTTCTTCGTCTAAATCGATTGTTATTAGAATTTATTTATCGAGCGGAAATAGCGAAAAGCAGAAAGAATTATTTTTATCCAAATAATCCAAAAGATATAGAAATAATTAAAAGAGATTTGGGTTCAATAAAGACCGAAGCTGGACAGATTATACGCAAAAAAGTTGGTGATTCATCCTGAGATCGTTACTGCTAAGGTCAGATCATTTATCTGCCGAACGACAGCAGTTTTGGATGGGTTAGTGCCAGTTCTCGAAATGTCCCATTAATATAAACGGCCAGGAAACTCTGAATTAGCCCAGAATATATCCAGAAAGAATCAGGAGCTATCATAATCATGCAGGCTATAATTCTCGCGGCGGGGGAGGGCGAAAGGATGCGGCCCCTCACCTCGTCCCTTCCGAAGGTGATGCTTCCCATCGGCGGAAAGCCCCTTCTCGAACACCTGTTGGCAAGGGCGAAAGAGGCGGAGGTCGAGAAGTTCGTCATCGTGGTGGGCCACCAGAAAGAGATGGTGACAGACCACTTCGGCGACGGGAGCGATCTCAATGTCGCAATCGAGTACGTCGTCCAGGAAGAGAGGCTGGGGACCGGCCACGCCCTCGAGATGGCAGAGAAGCTGGCTGTGGATCGATTTCTGGTCATGAACGGCGACGTCCTCTGCGACGCCGACTCTCTGAAAAGGGTGATCGAGAACGATGGGCCAGCCGTCGCGGCGGTGAGGGTCCAGGACCCAGACCCAGAGACGGATTGGATTTTAGAGGTCGAAGATGGCGTTCTCAAATCGGTGGCTGATAAGGGCAAATCTCTCCCATCCCACCTGATTTGCGCTGGGATATGCCTTCTTGATAAGAAGATCTTCGAATCTCTAAGAAAGGTTCCCGCATTGGACGGCGAGGAAAAGGAAGAGAGGGACCTGATGACGGGGCTGAAGTCCCTTCTGGCCGAGGGCCTGCAGATCGGGGTTGTTGAGCTTGAGAGCTGGATCGAGATCGTCCTGCCCTGGGACATCCTCAAAGCGAACGAGACCCTCATGCCCCCCGACACCCGCGGAATCCTCGGCGAGGTGGAGGGAGGCGCGACCCTCTCCAGCGAGGTCGCCGTCGGGAAAGAGACGGTGATAAGGTCCGGCTCTTACGTGACCGGTCCGGTGGTGATCGGGGACGGTTGCGATATCGGGCCGAACTGCTTCATCAAAGGCCACACATCGATAGGAGACGATGTGCGGATCGGTAACGGGGTCGTGATCGAGAACAGCACCATCATGGATCGGACGGAAATATCCCACCTCTGCTACGTCGGAGACAGCCTCATCGGACCCGGAGCCAGCCTTGGCGCGGGGACGATCGTCGCAAACCGGCGCCACGACGAAAAAGACGTCCGATCTTACGTCAACGGGACGAAGGCCGAGACCGGTCGGAGGGCCCTCGGCGCCATCCTCGGTGAGGGTGTCAAGACCGGCGTTGGGACGATCGTCTACCCCGGAACGGTGATAGAGGCGAGCCGGTGGGGAAGGCCCGGGGAGATCCTCTGGGGAGACGTCCTGGCCGAGAAAACGGAACCAGAAGAGGCGATAGAAGGGAATGGGAAGGTAGGGGAGACCTCCGATAAAGCCGGGGCAGAAGATAATGGCGAGACGGAGAGCGCGACCATCGAGCCCTCTGCCTCCAGCAAACCGGAGACGACCTGACGCTTGACTTGGTGACGACTATGGGAAAAAGAAGGAACCGACTGGCCTTCGAAGTGAGCCCCTACCTTCTGCAACACGCTGACAACCCGGTGGACTGGTGGCCATGGAGCGAGGAGGCTTTCAAAAAGGCGAAAAGGGAGGACAAACCGGTCTTCCTATCGATAGGATACTCCACCTGCCACTGGTGTCACGTCATGGCCCACGAGTCCTTCGAAGACGAGCATGTGGCGCAGCTTATGAACGCCACCTTCGTCTGCATCAAAGTCGACCGGGAGGAGAGGCCCGACCTCGACGCAATCTACATGGGAGTCTGCCAGATGATGACCGGCGGGGGCGGCTGGCCCCTGAACGTCATCCTGACTCCGGATAAAAAGCCTTTCTTTGCAGCCACCTACATCCCCAAAGAGAGCAGGTTCGGGAGGATCGGGATGCTCGACCTAATCCCCAAAATCCGCCACCTCTGGAGAAACGAGCGAAATGAGCTTGCGAACTCGGCGGAGGAGATAACGGCCGCCCTCCAAAAGCCGCCCTCGGAAATCCCCGGGATGAGGCTCGACGAGTCTGTCATAAGGTCCGCATACCAGAGCCTCGTCGCCCGCTTCGACTCCCTCAACGGCGGGTTTGGAGGCGCGCCCAAGTTCCCCACCCCCACCACCTTCCTATTCCTGCTCCGGCACTGGAAGAGGACCGGAGACCCTGGAGGGCTTCAAATGACGGAGATCAGCCTCAGCGCCATGAGAAGAGGCGGGATCTTCGACCAAGTTGGCTATGGCTTTCACCGCTACTCTACCGATGCAGGGTGGCTTCTTCCCCACTTCGAGAAGATGCTCTACGACCAGGCGATGATCGCGCTCGCCTGCTTGGAGGCGCACCAGGCGACGGGGGATGAGAGGTACGGCAGGATCGCCGAGGAGATCTTCACCTACGTCCTGCGGGATATGACGGCGCCTGAAGGCGGCTTTTATTCTGCAGAGGACGCCGACAGCGAGGGGGAGGAAGGGAAGTTTTACCTCTGGACCGAGGAGGAGCTGAGGTCGGTCCTGGAGGAGGCCGAGGCGGATCTGGTGGTCAAGCTCTTCGACGTCAGGAAAGAGGGGAACTTCAGGGAAGAGGCGACGGGCAGATTCACCGGCAAGAACGTCCTCCACCTGAATAGATCCCTTGCAGATCTGGCCCGAGAGCTGGGGATAGATGAATCCGACCTGATAGAGAAGCTGGAGATTGCTCGGGAGAAGCTATTTTCTGCGAGGGGGTTAAGAGTCCGGCCTAAAAAGGACGACAAGATCCTCGCCGACTGGAACGGCCTTATGATCGCGGCCCTAGCCCGAGGCGCTCAGGTCCTCAACAGAAAGGACCTGGAAGTTGCGGCCTCCAGGGCAGCGGACTTCGTCCTGGAGAAGATGAGAGACGAAGAGGGTCGGCTTTTCCATCGGTACCGGGAAGGATCTGCCGGAATCCCGGGGAACTTGGATGACTACGCTTTTCTGATCTGGGGTCTCGTCGAGGTTTATGAGGCGAGCTTCCGGGCAGAATACCTAAGAGCGGCCCTGGACCTGGGTCGCGATCTGGTGAGGCAGTTCGAGGACGAGGAGGGTGGAGGCTTCTACTTCACTTCGGAAAACGGCGAGGATCTTATCCTACGCAGAAAGGACGGCCACGACGGGGCTCTCCCTTCAGGAAACGCCGTCGCCGTCCTGGATCTTTTGAGGCTTGCGAGGATGAGCGGTGACGCGAAGCTCGAAGAGATCGCTTCAAAGTCCTTCAGGGCCTTCGCCTCCCAGGCGAGAGGCGTTCCCACTGCCCACCTGCAGCTCCTTTCGGCCTTGGACTTCGTCCTTGGACCAGCGTCAGAGGTGGTGATAGCGGGGCCCGCAGACACCCCGGAGACGAAAGAGATGCTGAAGGCACTGAGGTCGAGGTTTCTGCCAAGATCGGTGGTCCTTTTCAGGCCAGCCGGGGAGGATGCAGAGATAACCAGGGTCGCAGAGTTCGCAAAGGAAATGGCGATGGTGGACGGTAAACCGACGGCATATGTCTGTTCGGGAGGCGTCTGCCAGCGGCCGACGACGGACCCGGATGAGATGCAAAAGATGCTTAATCACGCTGCAGGGCGCTCTTAGAAGCGAAATTCGGGTTTTTCGGGCTATGAAAAGCTTATTATATGGTTAGACGAAATTAGGCCTTGGCAGTGGGGTGAAAAAGCTGCCCATTAGCGGAGTGGGATAAAATGACAGAGGTGTTAGCTTGAACCTTAGACGTATCGCTCTATCAGTGCTCATCACAATCACTCTAATATCAGGACTTTCCATAGCAGAAGATTCCAACGTATCGACGAACGAAAGCGAAGTTCTGCCAGCAGAGGTTGTGGAACCGACGGAACCTGCAATCTCTGATGTCGAGACGGCTGCCCCAGAAGAGACCGAAACCACAGACACCGCAGCGACAGCAGAGGTTAAGGCCCTCGAAGGGAACTGGATCCTGAACATGGACGACGCCCAAATTTCGATGGTCGTCTACCAGTCAGACGATCTGCTCTTCGGTGCCGCCAACTCCGAGACACCGAAGCCCTGGAACGCCGTGGTCTCAGGTTTGGCGTATGAAGACGTCGTCGAGCTTGAGATGCTCTCCCTCCAGGACGGCGTACTGGTCTCGACGCTGATCACCGGGACCGCCGCAGAAGGCACCCTCACCGGCAGCTTCGTCCAGTCCGATAGCAGCGGTAAGGTCAACAAGGGAAGTGTCATGGGCTTTTTAACCAGCCCCGAAACCTCGGGATACGAGCCCGCCAATGTACCCACGGCAACCACCACCGCGACCGCCACCGCCGCAGTGACCCCAGCAACTGAGAGCGCTGCGACTGCAACGGCAGCGTCGGTACCAGCCGAGACCACCGAAGACGGCAGGAAAAAGCCGGTAGACGTGGTCACGTTAAAAGACACGATACCCTATTCGCCCTTCGGGATCTGAAGTTGCGATCCCCTGATGGGGGCGACCGCAACTTTCAACCTATTTTGATGGATTCCCATTTTGATTGCCATTTTATTTCGGCCACCATTAGCCACCATTATTTTCTCGGCCGCCTCTTTGTCCGAAAAGATTTTAATCACGCTCTGCCAATAAAAGGATATGAAACGAGTTTTGCCAGTCCTTTTGTTGGTGCTGCTGGCGGGCCAGGCCGATGCGTCGGTATTCTTCAAGATAGTGGAGGTTCCGACAGTTTACGTGAGCCCCGAAGGCGAAGCAGGCTTCACTGTGTACGTCCAGAACCTGGGAAGCGAGAGCACCTATGCGGGCCTCAAGTTCAGGAACATACCTGAGGGGCTCTCGATAGTCGGCCCCCGCTGCACCAAGTGGGTCGATGCCGGAACCGTCCTGGAGTTCGACTGTCAGCTCATGGTGGAAGCGGGAAACGTTTCGCCGGGAAGCTACACCTTTGAGGTCGGGATCGTGGCAACGGGCGCTCCGCCGGAGTGGACCCAAGTCCAGGTGATCGTGAGCGACGATGTTGCCCTGAGAGCCGACGAGGCCGAGGGCGCTGGTTTGGCCGAGCCCGAAGAGGAGTACCCGCCTTGCCCCATCGTGAGGGACGTGGGTGGCGTTGAAGAGGAAAACGCTTCCGCTGAGGAGGAAACTCCGGGCTTTGGGATCGGTGCTGCCCTGGGAGCGGCGGCCTTGCTGCTGATCTCGGGCAGGATCAAGAGGAGGTAGAGGTCATCGAACCCGGCCCTCGATCTCCCAGCCCAACATCTCCTTTATTATCAGATAGCTCATCTCAGGGGGGATCGCCCCGACCTCGGTGCAGATGACGTCGATGTACTGGTGGGGGGTGACGTCGAAGGCGGGGTTTCTCACCCTGACGTGTTTCAGCTCCGAGATCTTGGGGTAGACCTCTTCGGCCGCCCTCATCTCGATGGGGACCAGCTCGCCCATGATCGTCTCGGGGCTGAACTTGTAGGTCTCCGCCGCCACCATGAAGCTCGTCCTCGACTCGTGGGCGGCGAGGGCGATCTGGGCGGTACCGATCTTGTTGACGAGAGAGCCGTTGGCAGTTATCACGTCTGCGCCCACGATCACCTCGTCGACCTCGTTGATGACGGTCCTGACGGCGGAATCGACGACCAGCTCCGTCTCGATCCCCCAGCCGTCAAGCATCTTTATCGTCAGGTGGCCCTGGTACCTTGGCCGCGACTCAGTGGCGATGACCTTGATCTCCTTTCCCGAGTCGTGAGCTGTTCTTATGATTGAGAGGGCGACCGAGGAGTTGCAGTGGGTGAGGATGACGTCGCCGTCCCTAATTCTGCGGCTGCCGATCTCACCGATCCGCTCTATCGCCTTCAGGGATCGTTCTACGAACTGATCTGCATTATTTGCCAGAGACGATCGGGCCGAGTCCAGGTCGTCGCCGCGGTAGCGCATCACCATCCTGATGGCGTTGGATAGCGATACCGCCGTGGGCCTCGTATCGAGGAGGATCTCGGCGGCCCGGCCCACCTCGGCGTTGAACTCATCGATCCCCGAGGGCTCGATGGCGAGGGCGAACTCCTTCAGCGCCCCTGCCGCGGCCCTTCCGATGAGGGCGGCCCCCCTGATCTCCATCGACCTTATTCTCTCGGCCGTATCCAGCAGATCTTCCATTGGGCGCGTCATGATCTTCCCGGCTTCAGGATCAGGCCGAGGCGATGATCTTCGCGAACTTTGCGACCCGATCGCCGAGCTTTCGGCAGGCCATCAGCGCCTCGGCATCGGGAGAGCCGACAGCGACGGCGCCGTAGTGGCCACCCGTCTCGATGGGGTCGCCGACGATGATCATGCCGTGGATCAGCATCCCCTCGATGATGGAGATCAAAGTCGTCTCGTTTCCGCCCGAGAGGCTTCCCGAGGATGTGAAGGCAGCACCGACCTTGCTCTCAAGCTTGCCCCGGATCCTGACCGATTTGTCGATGAAGCTCTTCATCTCGCCGGAGAGGGTCCCAAAGTAGGTGGGAGCTCCGAAGACGATGCCGTCGGCGGCCGCGAGGTCCTCAAGGGCGGCCTCGTCAACCGTCTTCAAAACCACGTCTGCTCCACCGTTCTTCGCCCCCTCCGCGACGGCCTCTGCCATCTTGGCGGTGTTCCCGCTTCGAGAATGATAAACTACCAGCACCTTTGACATACTTTTCACCTCAGATTATACTCGATTCGGATGATATCTTCCATCTTTACTCATAAAGTTCCTTTGATCAAAATCCAGCTTGAGGTCGGCTGCGACCTAAACGTTCACCATCAGGGCTCGCCTCTCCTCAAGACGATCCGATCACCCTCTTCAACCCCAGGAAATATGTCGAGGCCGCGGACGACCTTTCCTATGTGGTTGACCGCCGAGTAGGGCTGGGACCCGCCGTAGAAGATGCAGAAGGCCGAGCCCGGAGTCCAGTAGGAGACGTCCCCCTCCTCTGACCTGGGCGAGGGGTTCTCGTCGGCTAGGCCGAAGAGCAGGCCGAAGTAGACTTCCTCCTGCCACACCTGGGCTCTAGCCTCCAGGGGTAGCCTCTCGCATATTTCCTGGGCGGTTCGTGGGTTCCGATCGTCTATCTCCACCAGCGATTCGCCCTTTCCCTCCACCACGATCTCGATGAACGTCATGATAAAACGCCTCCTTTCGCCACTTTCTGGTTCTTTGTGATAGTATCTTGCAAAGGGCGACTTAACCTTTCCCGAAGCGTTAAAACCGCGAGGAGCCTACGAGGCTCCGAACCATACCGGAAACATGCATCGGAGGTTACATTTCCTACTCAGCATCTTCTGGAAAGAGCTTCTTTCCTTTTTCTGTGTATTCGATAACGCCCAGCTGTTTGAGGAAATCCAGCTCGTCGTCGACTTCCCATCCCTCCGCAAGCTTGCCGTCGGCTATGCGCCAGATGAAGACCATCATCATCCTCACCTTCTTGCCGGTAGGGGGCAGTGAGACTCCGAAGAGATTCCATTCGCCTGTATGGGTCCCTGTGGCTTTAACGCAGACCCAGACCTTATCCCCTTCAGCGATGATATCCTCGATATTTTCATGCCAATCGGGGAAGCCTTCGAAAGCAAGCGCAAAGAGCTGCTTGAAGCTTTTAAGACCCTGCTGTTGATGGGTGTGGTCAACGTAATCTGGTGCCACTAAATCGTCAAACAAATCCAAGTTTCGATTGTTGTAGGCTTCAATGAACCTCCGAACAATCGCCTTATTCTCTTCCGATGACATGGAAAATCACTTCTCTTTGAATTGTTCTTTATCAATACTTAAAAATTGTTGCCTACAAGCTCTTCTCATGATCCGGCAAGCGCTCTTTTCATATATTTCGTTCGACCTCAGTTTTTGATCGTGCAAGGGCATAGCCTCCTCAAGGTTATGTTCGGCGAACGTTCGTAAACAAAATAATTTTAAGGTTGTGAGCCTCATAGGATGGCGGGAAAGAGAGCGTTTCGCAAATCCCGGTGGTGAGATCCTGACCTCAGATAACCCGACCCTCGAACGGCTGGAAGATCAGCTCAGATGGTACAGCAAAAAGAGCAGACAGAACCAGAAATGCTTCAAGGGGCTCAAGGTGATCGAGATCGTCGCCGCCGCCTTCATACCCTTCGCCGCAGGACTCTGGAACGATCCGGTGATCACCGGCGGTCTGGGCGTGATCGTGGTCATCCTGGAGTCGATGCAGGGCCTCTTTCAGTTCCAGCAGAACTGGACCAACTACCGCTCCACCGCCGAGGGGCTGAAGCACGAGAAGTTCCTCTGGCAGGCCAAGGCCGGGCCCTACAAAGATCCCGACAATCCCACCCTTGAAGCCCTCTTCGCCGAAAGGGTCGAGGCGCTGATCTCCACCGAGCACGCGAAGTGGGCCACGTACCAGGAGCAGGCGGGAAAACAGCGGAAGATGAGCGAGACTTGAAGTGCAAGTCCTTCGAGTCAAAATGAGAGAGGTGCTGGTATATCTTAGATAACATTTATGTCATTTAACCGCGTGTCGATTACGAGATGGAGGCGGACGGGAACTCATGACGGGAGAAAAACCGATAGCATTTATGAGCTATTCCCACTTCTATGATGAGCACGATGGTGGGGCCCTAACTACCTTTTGCCAACGTCTGAGCGGCGAAGTGCGCGTCCACACCGGAGAGGACTTTTCCATATTCCAGGATCGAAAAGATATAAAGTGGGGACAGGCTTGGAAGGCACGGGTTGATGAGTCACTCAATGAGGTTACTTTCCTTATACCCATCACCACTCCTAATTTCTTCAAGAGCGATAATTGTCGCAACGAATTGAATCAATTTCTTGAGCGAGAAAAAACTCTGGGGCGAGAAGATCTCATCCTCCCGGTTTATTATATCGAGACGCCGTTGCTTAAAGACAGCATCCGGCGAAAGGAAGACGAGCTGGCCCAAATAATAAACGACCGACAATATGTGAATTGGAGGGAGTTGAGGTTTGAGTCCTTTGGCTCTTCAGAGGCTCGTAAAAAGATGGCAGCTCTGGCAGTTCAGATCCGTGATGCTTTAGAGGAGCGTGTTTCCCCACCACCAAAAATCGACGAGCCCAAGAAATATATCCATCGTGCATCCAAAAGAAATTCTATACTTATAGTTGATCCAATGTGCCGCGGCGACTACGCCACCATACCTGAAGCTATCGAAGCGGCAAACCCAGGAGACATAATTTTGGTCCGTCCTGGGCTCTATCAGGAGGGACTCGTAATCGACAAGCCCTTGGAGATCGTCGGCGAAGGTGAACGATACGAGATCGAGGTCCAGGCAACAGGACGTAACGCCCTCGTCTTCAGAACCACTAACGGACGGGTAGCAAATCTGACCCTGCGCCAGATGGGGGGAGGGAACTGGTATTGCGTAGACATCGCTAAGGGTAGGCTGATTCTGGAGGACTGCGACATATCCAGCCAGAGTTCGGTTTGCGTCGCCATTCACAACGGAGCAGATCCGCGCCTACGCCGCAACAAGATTCATGACGGGAAGAGCTCAGGAGTATTCGTCTATGAGAACGGCAAGGGAACGCTGGAAGAGAACGAGATATTCGGGAATTCTCAACCCGGTGTGGCGATCATCACAGGCGGGAACCCGACACTACGCCGTAACAAGATTCATGACGGTAAGAACACCGGAGTATTTGTCTACAAGAACGGCAAGGGAACGCTGGAAGAGAACGAGATATTCAGGAATTCTCAACCCGGTGTAGATATCGCCACAGGCGGGAACCCGACACTATGCCGTAACAAGATTCATGACGGTAAAAACGCTGGAGTATTCGTCTACGAAAACGGGGAGGGAACGCTGGAAGAAAACGAGATATTCGAGAATTCTCAACCCGGTGTGGCAATCACTACAGGTGGGAACCCGACACTACGCCGAAACAAGATCAACAAGAACAAATTCCAAGCCATCTATATTTGCGAAGGTGGTGGCGGCGTCATCGAAGATAACGACCTGCGCGATAATGCCACTGGTGCTTGGTATATATCCGCCGATAGCGAACCGAACGTCAAACGCGCCCGTAACCTCGAATGAACCCCAGAAAATAGATCCGACCGAGAGGTTCGCTCAACCCCTCTCGATCATCGTCCCGACGCCCGTGTCAGTGAATAGCACCAGAAGGAGGGCGTGAGGCCTTCTCCCGTCGACTATGTGAGCCGACTGAACCCCGCCCTCGACGGCCTTGACGCAGGCCTCGACCTTCGGGATCATCCCGCCGGTGATCACCTTCTCGTTGACCTGCCTCCTGAAGTCGGAGATCTTGAAGCTCGATATGACGCTGTTGGGGTCCTCGGGCTTGAGCTTGACGCCCTCGACATCCGTCACCGAGATCAGCTTCTTTGCGTTTAGGGCGATGGCGATCACCCCGGCAGCGGTGTCGGCGTTGACTTTCAGATTGTTTCCCTCGCCGTCGACGGCTATGGGGGATATCACGGGGATGTACTCCTTCCCGGCGGTGATCATGATTATCTCCGGGTTCACCCGGACGACCTCGCCGACCCAGCCTAGGTCGATGGGCAGATCCTCACCCATATTAAAGCGAATATATCGACGCCAGTCCGACCGACAAAGACGCTGAGCGTGCAGTCGGATAGCCCGGCCCGCACACTCCAGCATCATCGTCATCTCACTCCTCGTTCTGACCATCTATATAGTCTCGTAGCCATCCTGTTTCATCTGCATACCAGGTGTAGAGCCCATCAGCCCCCAAAAACCTCTTCATTACCTCGTTACCCTCCACTTCGAGGTCCAAATCCTCAAATTCCTCCGGATGGAAGATTTTGGCAAAGTACATCGTTTCTGGGATATACCTTTGAATCGGGTATCCCCTCGCGGTGGACGCACAGTAATAGACGCTGCCGGTCTTTACAGCATTGACGGTCTGCAATACCGGATCGGCCAGCACATCCGCCACAGTGATCTGCGTCTCAGATGGCGGATTGATCGAATGGCACTTTATGAGGATTATGTCGGGATTCCATGCGATAATCTGCTCCTTTGAAACGTCGAATTCGGAGTAGGTATCGAAAGTGGGGCAATCCTTTGCTGCATTTACGCCGCCTGCCAGATCAATGACATCGTAATACCCGGTTTTCGTAAAACCGCCCATATTGCCACCATCGCGAGCTGCGTAGTATACGACCGGCTTTTCACCATCCGACATCGCCGACGTGATCTCTGTCACTTCCGCCATCTTTCCCTTCATGTACAAAGTCAGATCTTCAGCCTCGTCCTCTTTTCCTAATACCAGCCCGATCAGTCTGATCTGATCATAAAAGCCGGAACCCCCATAATAACCTTCATAACGTCCGGCTACAACTGGAATGCCGGTCTTCTCCTGCAAAGCGTCATGATCGAGGTCGTTACCAGCTATGATCACATCCGGTTTCAAGGATATTATCGACTCAACATTTACGGTAGAACCCCAACCAACATTTTCGACACTTTCTAGAAGGTCTCCATCGCATGCAAACGCCAGCTCGCCGATGCACGAGTCGATGGAGGGAACACCTGGCGTTCTACTAAACTCGGATCCAACTAGCTGATCACATCCATCGAGGGCAATGATCACCCGGGTACATGGCAGAGCACAGGAAACCACCCGCTCGATCGGCCTCGGCACTGTAACGGCCCGGCCTGCCATGTCGATCAGTGTCAGCTCCTTCTCCTCACCACGTATGATCAGCTCTATCTGAGTTATGTCATTCTCGTCGACGTTGCCATCGTAATTAGCATCTGCCAGCTCAGTCACTTCGTTCGTTCCGGAGATTATCCCTTCTACATATGCGATATCATCCTCGTCTATCGTATCATCCACATTCGCGTCACCGAAGATGCCCAGCGCACAATCAGCTGCGCCCGCATGCATAACCATCAGCAACATGCAAAACATCATCACCAATACAAAGACAGTTTCTCTCATTCTGCTACCTCTTAATCCAACACCAAACGGCCTGTGTGTAATATCAATAGCACATTAGAACCTCTTTAGTAATACGAAATACTTAATTTGTGCAAATAAATCTCATTAAAACCTCTAATATATAGCGTTTTCTGCTTTGTGGTGTTCTGCCAATTACGCGTTTAATGCGTCTGGCGTCATAGCGAATCTTAGGCCGTGTATTTAATTCGTTAAACTGACAATTCAAGGGTAATCTACTATGAGATACGATTTGTTAAAAAAAAAGCCTGATGCACTCATTTCGATCAAGTTAATTTCACGGGAGGTACTATTAAGATTGTTGCTACGTTCTGATTCGTGACATAATCTACGACAGATTATGTGGAATTTGGCGTTAATATTTAATTGATTTCGGCAGCCTTCGAGATGACATTCCCCGAACTCGCCGACCATACCGCTGTCACCCTTTCCAGCAGACTCCTGAACCTCGCCGAAACTATTTTATCCCACTGAAGGTATAAATGGAAGTTGAATTGAATGATGTCAAGATATCTCTCGGCAATGCTGATCTGCATAATTTGCATATTTCTCGCCCTTCAGGCGGCGGCGATCGATCCGGACGCCGGTGGAGCCGATCCGGCGGACGCCGTCGATCTGAACAACAGGGGCCTCGCCCTCTACGCCTCTGGCGACCTCGAAGAAGCCGAGAGGTGCTTTGAGAGGGCCCTAGAGATCGCCGAGAGAGTATACGGCCCTGACCACCCCAACGTCGCCACCATCGTCAACAACCTCGGCCTCTCCTTTCGAGACTCGGGCGATGCAGCAGGCGCCAAGGTCTGTTTCGAAAGGTCTCTTGATATCGGTGAGAGGGCTTACGGCCCGGACCACCCTATGGTGGCCACCTACCTCAACAACCTCGGCCTCGTCCTCCGGGACATGGGAGACCTTGCAGGCGCCAAAAGCTGTTTTGAGAGGGCCATCGAGATCGACGAGAGGGTATACGGCCCAGACCACCCCAACGTCGCCATAAACGTCAACAACCTCGGCCTCGTCCTGCAGGATATGGGAGACCTTCCGGGCGCAAAAGCCTGCTTTGAGAGGGCGGTTGAAATCGACGAGCAGGCCTTTGGCCCAGACCACCCCAACGTCGCCACCGACGTCAACAACCTCGGCGGGGTCCTGTGGGACCTGGGCGACCTTCCGGGCTCAAAAGCCTGCTTCGAGCGGGCCCTGGCAATCGGCGAGGGGGCCTACGGTCCCGACCACCCGATGGTGGCCACCACCGTCAACAACTTGGGCTGGGTCCTCCGGGAGATGGGAGACCTTCCGGGCGCAAAGGCCTGCTTCGAGCGGGCTCTGGAGATCGGCGAGAGGGAACGCGGCCCCGACCATCCGATGGTGGCGACCTACTCCGACAACCTCGACCTCGTCCTCAGGGAGATGAGGTGGCAAGAGATGGCCAAATTATGCTTGGGGGACAACTCGACAACCTAGCGGAGACTTCCCGGGAGAGATGGCGCCCTAAAATCGCCCTCAGGCATTTCTCGGACCGCTATCGGAACAATCTCAGAACGATCTCGGACGACTATTGAACGACTATCAAACCGCAAAACCCGAAGAAAACGCGACCAAGAAAATTATTTATTTCGTATAGGTGTTAATTAAAATAAAGATTGATTAAATTGCGTTGATTAATAACTATGTCCGAACTCCAGGAGTCGATGCCCTATGCCCATCATAGAAGACTATGAAAAGCTGAGAGAGATCCTGAGAAATTGCAGAACCGTCGCCGTCGTCGGTATATCTCCCGACAACTACAGGCCGAGTTACTTCGTCTCGGAGGTGGTGAAAAGATACGGCTTCAAGATGTACTTCATAAACCCCGAGCACGAGGGAGAAACGATCCTGGAAGAGAAGGTCCTCGGATCCCTCAAGGACGTTCCCGAAAAGATCGACATCCTGGACATCTTCAGAAGGCCCGAGGCCATCTTTGCCCTAGCTGAGGAGGCCCGAGAGGTCGGCTTTGAGACCTTCTGGCTCCAGCCGGGGACCGAGAACTGGGAGGTGATCGAGGCCCTGGACCGGGAGGGAAGAAACGTGGTCCCAGGCCTCTGCATCAAGACCTGCTGCCAGCTCCAGCTCCGAGATTGACGGAGAAAGAACGACTGAGGAACACCGAGAACGGGAAGAAGAGGTGACAAGGATATGGAACTTAGAGATAAGAAAGTCGCACTGCTGGTGGCGAAGGATTACGAGGACCCAGAGTTCTGGTACCCCTACTACAGGATGATGGAGGCTGGGGCCCAGGTGATCGTCGTCGGGACTGCCGACGGCGACGGAGTCGTGGCGAGCAAGCACGGCTACCCAGCCGAGATCGATCTTCGAGCAGACGTGGCCCTGATCGAGGTGGAAGTGTTCGATGGCGTGATAGTTCCCGGAGGCTGGGCCCCGGATAGGCTCAGGAGGTGCGAGAAGACCCTCGAGCTTGTGAGAGCCCTCTTCGACGACGGAAAGGTGGTGGCCGCCATCTGCCACGGAGCCCAGGTCCTGATCTCGGCAGACATCGTCCGGGGAAAGAGGATGACCTCGGCCCCAGCGATCAAAGACGACATGAGAAACGCGGGATCGGTCTGGGTCGACGAGGTGGTGGTCGTGGACGGAAATGTGATATCCTCGAGATCGCCCCCGGATCTGCCCTCCTTCTGCAGGGAGATCATCAAAGCGATGAGGTGAACGGCGAAAACGGGTGGCTGAGCTGAAACTACCGGATCACCAGCAGATACCCTCTCCTCCGCCGCAGGAGAGAACCCTCCTTCCCTCGATGACCACCCTGGATTTCATATGGTCGAACTCCTCGTCGAGGTTTTTAAACTCATCCCACTCGGTGATGACGAGACAACCGTCGGCCATTCTGAGAGCATCCTTTGCGCTCTTGCAGTACTCGACCTCGGGCACGATCTTCTCCATGGCGGGAACGGCGAGAGGATCGTAAGCCGCGACCTTCGCCCCCCTCCTCTTCAGCTCCAAGATCAGGGGGACAGATCTCGCCTCCCGGACGTCATCGGTATCTTTCTTGAATGCGAGCCCCAAGACGGCGATCCTCTTTCCAGCAAGATTTCCGATCTTACCTTCGAGAAGGTCGACCATCTTCAGTGGCTGGCGCCTGTTGACCTCCATCACCGACCTCAAGAGGACAGGATCCTCCCCCAGCTCCTCGGCGAGACGCGCAAGGGCAGCAACGTCCTTTGGAAAACAGCTTCCCCCAAACCCGGCCCCCGCGTCGAGGAAGTGGGGCGATATCCGATGATCCATCCCAACGCCCCGCATCACCTCGTATACGTCGACACCGATCTTCTTGCAAATATTTCCGACCTCGTTGGAAAAGGATATCTTGGTCGCGAGGAGGGCGTTTGAGGCGTACTTTATCATCTCGGCGGCGGCAAGGCCGGTCCTGACGACTGGGGCGTTCAGCTTTTCGTAGACAGATTCTACAAGATCTCCGGCCCACCCATCGGTTGCCCCGATCACGATCCTGTCGGGCTTCATGAAGTCCTCGATGGCCACTCCCTCCCTCAAAAACTCCGGGTTCATGACAAACCCGACCTCATCCGGCTCCCTTCCAGAGCTTTTCATGACCATGGGGACCACAAGCTGCTCCGTCGTCCCCGGGGGAACTGTACTCTTCACAACCACGACGTGACGACCCCCGCGGCGACGGAGGGACTCACCTATCGATCCGGCTGCCGAGGATACGACGGAAAGGTCGGCGTTCCCGTCCGGCAGCGGCGGGGTACCGACGCAGATGAAGGATAGGTCGGACTCGGCGACGCCGTCGTAAAGCGGCGTTGCAACAAGGCGTTTGCCGACGTTCCTTGCCAGGAGATCTTCAAGCCCCTTCTCGTAGATGGGCGGCTTTCCAGAGTTGATCAGAAGGACCTTCTTTTCGTCTATCTCGACGACCTCAACGATGTGGCCAAGCTCGGCGAAACAGGCAGCCGAGACCAATCCCACGTAACCCCCGCCCACTATTGAAATTCTCATTCAAATCCCCGATATTGCTCGATCAGCCCAAAAGAGGGCCCATGCTATAAAATGCTTTCAAAATGTCAGAAGTTGACCTCGACGACCCTCCCAAAGAGGACGTCCTCTTCGCTCACCTCGACATCCCTGGACTCCCCACCAACGAAATCCTCCACCGGTCCCACGAGGTAGGGGCCGATCGAGTGAGTTTCAAGGCCGCCATCGGTCGAATAAGGGACTGTGACCTCGTAACGACCGTTCACCGGCATCGCCGAGTTGAAGTACTGGAACCTCCTTCCCTGGTTTGATGTCATCTCCAGGATGACGCCTATCGGTTTTTCGTAGGGGGTCGTTCCTGTGATCTTTGCACCCTCGACCCGCTCGAAGACCTTGACCTCGCTCGTCGGAAACTTTAGGCCTACAGAGGTCCTCGACTCATAGATCAGGCGGAAATGACCCAGGTTCGTGCAGTCGAGGAGGTGAAGCCTGGCCAGGATGGTTCCCAAAAACTTCTTTGAGTGCTCGAAGGTGAAGAGATCCGAACCTGTGGATATTACGATGTAACTTTCGGGATCGTCATCGATCCATCGAACGATTGCCGGAAGCTTTCTGTAGATCATCTTCTCGTCGGTTACAACATATCTGGCTTGCCTCGCCTTCGTTATGGCCATAGCCTCCTCTTCGTCTTCCGAAAGGAAGAAACTGGCAGCGTCTATCGCTCCAGCCTGGAAGTTATTTGCCACCACCGGCCTTCTCGACTGGTAAAGGATCCAATTGCCGTAATCCCACCAGCTCAAAATGCCGTACTCCCCCGCCCGGACGGGCCGTTCGAACCCCTCCGTAGCGGGCGTATTCTCCTCCAGCCAATCGAGAGTTTCGAGCCAGTCTCCGGCGACCTCAGGCTTATCCCTGGCGACCTCCATCAGTCCGACGACGTTTGGAAGAAAGAGGATCGCCAGGAGGGCAAAAGTGAAGGTCTTGACCGCCAAAGGGTCCGCCCGTTCCGAAGCTTTGACCTGGTCAGCTCCCCAGAAAAAAAAGAGAGCGAGCAGTATCGACCCAGCAACGGAGAATAGATACAAAAACCGGGCCTGACAAATCGTCAAAACCAGGATGAAGACCGCCCAGACGAGAAAGAGAACCCGATCCTTGGGAAGACGAGCCCGCCACGTCAACCGTATCGCGACACCAAGCCCGAGGATAGAGAAGGCCAGACCCAGACCTGGTAAGGAGACAAAATCGAAGACCTCGTAAATAGGCGTGGCCTCCAAAATGGTCTCCCTTGCGGGGCCGCCCCCGAAGAAGTAGTTAAGCCCCTCCCAGAATAGCGAATGAATCTCTCGCGTAGTACCGTTTGTACAGCTCACGATCAAGGCGAGATAGCCCAGGATCGCCACTGCTGGTACGAAGGCCAGCCACGATACCTTCTTTGCGACGAATAGGCGCGATAAGAAGTACAGAAATGCCAAGGCGGCCAGAGCTACAAGAGTTCCAAAGAAGGATGGAATAAGCCACGCCTCGTCCCAGAAAGGCAGCAAAAAGAGGAGAGCTACCCCGAAGACCGCCATCAACGGGACGACCGTCTCCGTCGGGGAGGATTTATCCCGCAAATCGAGGGCGACCTGTATCGTCGCGTAGATCAGTATCGAGCCCATGTAAATTGACGCTCCGAGCCAGGTATATGCGGTGGCGGCGATTAAGACCCCCGCGGCGGCCGCAAACCAAAGCCTTCTGTCCCTCTCGGTGAGGGCGTACGCGATGAGGAGGATCGCTCCGAAGACGAGAAACGACTCCAATACATCGTGATCTGTGCATCCGAAATGGGTTCTAGCGATATGTTTTGGATCGACCGCCAAGAAGAAGGCCGAGAGAAGCGCCACTCTTCTCCCGAAGAGCTTTTTCGCCAAAAGGTAGAGGACCAAGATCGATCCCGCTCCAAGAACCGGGGGCGCTAGGGCACCAGTCATCTCGACGGCACGAACGCCACCTCCGAGAAGCAGGGATGCTGCCGCAATGAGCTGGTCGAAGAGGGGCGGCCACAAAAGTTCCAGACCCTGGGGATGATTGAGGTACGAGTCGAACCAGAGGGTGTGGGGAAAGTTCTCGGCAGTGTAGAAGATCCGGCGCATGTGATAGAAGGAATCGTACCCGTAAAAGAGAACGTCCCCTCCGACAAGAGCGTTCCCGGCTGAAACCATCCTCAGTGAGAGGCCCAGCAGAAAGGCTCCCAGAACCCCCCAAAGCTCGTACGACTTTCCTCGATCCATGAATTTCGACCTCATGCCTCCCTGAAGAAAGAAAGCTAGGCTCGCCCTCACTTCCAGCCTTGGCTTAAGTCACGACTCCTTTTAACACTTATGGATTTGACGACTGTGGTCGTTCACCTTATATTCCGAATATTATTATTCGAGTTTCCCGCTCGGACCGGGCGCATTTCGAGAATCCGCCGCCGTTAGTTCAGCTCGAAAGATTATGAAAGCCCTCCCTCATCGGCAACCGGCCCCTCTGATCAGCGCTGAAAAAGTATTTAGGCTGGGATGCTCACACCCCCACGGTCAGGTTAATGAAAGAGATTGAATCGAAGACGAAACCGGCTTGCGATTTCGACCTATGGGTGATCTCAGTCCTGGGAAAGGACAGGCCGGGGATAATTCGCGATCTCCTGGAAGCTCCGGCAAAGATGATGGTCAACATCGTCGATTTGGACCAGAGGATACTCCAGGGTCTATTCGTGATGTCGATGGTGGCAGATTTTGGTAAGGCCACCGCTACACCAAAGGAGCTGGAATCTCGTCTCCAGAAGCTAGCAGTCGATCTCGGGGTTGAGTTTAGCTTTCTTCCTCTCGAGCAGTACAGGGGCAAGCGGAGGGGAGGAAAGAACCTCCAGGTCGTAACGATCCTGGCGAGAGACAGGGTGGGGATAATCTACGACGTCGCGAGCCTCGCCGCAAAGAGGGGCATCAACATCGAGAAGGCGCTGGTCACGGCCAGAGGCGAGCTGATATCGATCGAGTTCGTGATGGACTTCGGTGCCGTCGATGCCGAGAAGCTGAGAGAAGAGCTCAAGACTGAGTGCGAGAAGCTCGGACTTGACGTCGTCATGCAGGACCTGGACAAGTCCGCGAAGGAGAAACGGCTCATCGTCTTCGACATGGACTCGACGATAGTCGACTTCGAGACGATAAACCAGATGGCTCAGTTCGTGGGCGTAGACCGGGAAGTCGAAGAGATCACGGAACGGGCCATGAACGGGGAGCTGGACTTCGAAGAAGCCCTCAGGAGCAGGGTCCGTCTCCTGAAGGGAACTCCGATCGGGGCCCTGGAGGAGATCGCAAAGAACATCCAGCTCACTCCCGGGTCCGAAGAGCTGATCCATCATCTTAAACAGGTGGGGTACAAGACCGCCCTGATAAGCGGCGGCTTCACCTACTTTACTGACATACTGAAAGAGAGGCTCGGCTTCGATTACACCTTTGCCAACGTCCTGGAGATCAAGGGCGGCGTCCTCACCGGTGAGATCGAGGGTGAGATCATCGACGCCGCCGCCAAGGGGAGGATCGTGAACGATCTCGCCCGGCTCGAGGGGATTAGCCCCGACAGCGTGGTGGCGGTGGGCGACGGCGCCAACGACTGCCTCATGATCCAGAACGCTGGCCTCGGCGTCGCCTTCAACGCCAAGGATATACTGAAAAAGGTATCAGACGGCAGCCTCTCCAAGGAGAACCTCATTGGGCTATTGAACGTCTTGGGCCTGGCAGACAAGGGCGCAGAGCTCCTTTAGGGCTGGCAGACCTTTCTGGCCCGCGGAGCGCGGTCGCCCTCTACATGTCACAGACCGCTGAAAGATGGCTTGGGCCTGAGATCTCAAATCCGCTACCAGTCCTCACAATGACGTGACGAGGGGCAACTTTCCGGCTTTCGAGCTTTGTGAGGAACGCCGCCGGCCTCTCAATTTCGATTCGTTACGGGCGTAATAGAGGGGTAGCCGCCAGATCCGGAAAAAGCATTTATACTTGACGGATTTTAAGGACTCTGATTCGTTGATTATCTCGTATCGGAGGATTGAATGATTTGACGACTGTTTATGACGTGCCTCCCAACAACCTAATAGATTCTGTAGCACAGGAGCTGAAGGCCAGCGGGAAGATCGAGCCGCCAGAGTGGTCGGCCTATGTGAAGACCGGAGTGAACAAGGAGATGCCGCCCGTCAACCCCGACTGGTGGTACGTTAGGTGCGCATCGGTGCTTCGCCGCCTGTACATCGACGGGCCCGTGGGCGTATCGAGGCTTCGGTCCTACTACGGCGGAAAACACAGAAGAAAGACCATCACCCCCAATTTCGCTAAGGGTAGCGGGTCTGTCTTAAGGGTGGCCCTTCAGCAGCTTGAGAAGGCGGGGTACGTGAAGAAAATGAAGGCGGGACGGCAGCTCACCCCGGTGGGCCAGTCTTTCCTGGACAACATATCTCACCAGGTCAAAATAGAGGTGCAGAAATCGATCCCGGAGCTTGAGAGGTATTGATTCATGGAGATGGATGATGAGCTTGCAGAGCTGAAGCGCAAAAGGATGGAAGAGCTCCAGAGGCAGCAGTCAGACTCTCAGATGTACGCTGCCCAGCAGGCTCAGCAAGAGCAGATGCAGCAGGAGATGGAGGCCCGAAAGCAGGCGGTCCTGAGGACGATCCTCACCCCCGAGGCGAGGGAGAGGCTCAGCAGCATAAGGATGGCCCGTCCTGAGTTCGCGGCCCAGATCGAGTCTCAGCTGGTGGTGCTGGCCCAGAGCGGCCGGCTCCAGAGCGCTATTACAGACGAGCAGCTCAAAGCCATACTCAAACAGATTCAACCCAAGAAGAGGGAGATCAACATCACCAGGCGATGAAGGTCATAGTTCTCTTCAGCGGCGGCAAGGACAGCGCCTTAGCCTCGATTCTTCTGGAACCGTTCTTTGATGTGGAGCTGGCAACCTTCGCGTTCGGTCGCCACGATACGGATAAAGCGGCAAAGGAGGCCGCAAAGGTACTGAACCTTCCCCATAGGACGATCGTCTTCGAGGACGAAGTTCTCGAGGAGGCTCTCGGGATGCTCCTGGACACGGGATATCCAAGAGACGGTCTCAACCGCCTCCATCGGCACGCCCTCGACGTCCTCTCACGGGATTGGGAGTTTGTGGCCGACGGGACGAAGAGAGAAGATCGGGTTCCCATGATGACCCCTGACGGGGTTCGAAGCCTCGAGGACAGGCAGAAAGTCCATTACATAAGGCCGCTCGCTGGATACGGGAGCAAGACCATCAACGCCCTGGCATTTCGCTACATGGATTTCGAGACGCTCCCAAGCGAGGTCCGACCCGCCTCCGATTTCGAGGTGGGGCTGAGGCTGGCGCTGGAGGAGCGGTGCGGGCAGGAGGCGGTATTCAGGATATTTCCTGCCAACCACATGCATACAAGAGTAGTCAGGAGGAAGAGCGTTTGAGCAAGAGAACCAAAGGCAAGAAGATCAGACACGCCAAGGCCTTCGGCCAGAACAGACGAGTGCCCGGCTGGGTGATCATAAAAACGATGCGCAACGTGGTGAGCCACCCCAAGAGACGTCACTGGAGACGGAGCAGCATTGAGTGAGGGATAAAGATATGGCGGAGACAGAACGGGTATACACGATTCCGTTGAGGGAAGTGAAGACTGCTCCCAGATGGAAGAGGAGCAAGAGGGCCGTGGACGAGGTCAGAAGCTACCTGGCCAGACACATGAAGACCTCCATCGAGGATGTAAAACTCGCTAGCAACCTCAACGAGGCGATCTGGGCAAGAGGCGCTCAGAAGCCGCCGGCCAGGATCAGGGTGAAAGCGGTAAAGTTCGACGATGGCGGGGTTGAGGCAGAGTTTGCAGGCGAACGAGTCAGATAAACGGCTGAAGATAGCGGGAAGCGCTCTTTTGGGAGTCTTCGCCTGCTGCACCGAAAATACGGTGCTCGTGCCCCCCGAGACGACCTCCGGGGCGATCAGAACCATGGAGAGGTACCTTGGGATCGCCCCCGTGAAGGTGACGGTTGCGGGCAGCTCGGTGATAGGGTCCCTAGTCTGTGGGAACAGCCGCGGGTTTGTCCTCACACCTCACGCCAGCGATGAGAACATCGCGATGCTCTCTTCTTATGACAAGGTGGCTAGGCTCCCTGGAAAGATAAGCGCCGCCGGAAACGTCATCCTCGCCAACGACAGCGCCGCCATGGTCCACCCGGGACTATCGGATCGGGCCTGCGAGAGCATCTCCAGGACCCTGGGGGTCGAGGTCAGACGGGGCACCATCGGAGGCCTGAAGACGGTCGGCATGACGTCTGCTGTCACCAACCGTGGCGTTCTCGCCCATCCCAGGCTGACGGAGACGGAGCTTGCAGATCTTGAGGATCTCTTCGGGCTTCCCGTGGACGTGGGCACCGTGAACTTCGGATCGCCTTTGGTGGGGTCGGGGATCCTCGCCAACAGCCGGGGGTACGTCGCCGGAGACGAGACGATGGGTCCGGAGCTGGGCCGTATCGAAGATGCGTTGGGTTTTATGGGGTAGTCTTATGGTCGATTTTGAGATTAGAGGGAAGTTCAAGGTTAGAAACAACTGGCAGTCCTTCACCAAGGTCATCGAGAGCCAGAACGAGAAGAACGCCGTCGAGAAGGCTTACTCCCTGCTAGGAAGCAAGCAGGGTGTGAAGAGAAACCTGGTCAGGATAGAAGAGGTGAAGGCTCTTGGCTGAGTCTCCGGCTGCTCCCAGCGAGGAGGAGGTCAGGAGACTTTTGATGGTTTATCAGCAGTATCAGGCCGAGGCCGAGGCCATCGTCCGGCAGCTCGGTCTATTCCAGCTTTCTGTGGAGGGGTGCGAGAAGGCCCTCAAGGCCGTCGAGGCGATGGAGACCGCCGAAGATGGACAGGAGATGCTGGTGCCCATCGGCCAGGACTCTTTCGTCCACGCAAAGCTCGCCTCCAAAGATAAGGTGATCGTGGGCGTGGGCGCGGGAGTGAGCATCGAGAAGAGCGCCGCCGATGCTAAGGAGTCTCTCAGCAAAAGGAAGGCGCAGCTTTCAGAGGCCTCGGGCAAGCTGAACCAGACCCTCTCCAAGATCGAGCAGGAGATGGGCAAGATCCAGTCGATCGCCGCAAAGTACGAGCAGCAGTTTGCAGAGTAGGGGCGAAAGAGTTGTTCAACAGGTTCAAGGAGAGGCTTAAGGGATTCAAAGAGGCCGTATCCACCAAGATCCAGGAGAAGGGCGAGGCTGAAGCCAAGAAGGCCGAGGCGAAAACCGCCGAAGGGACAAAGCCCGCCCTGGAGAAGAGCGCTGCCGTCGTCGCCAAAACGGCAGAGTCGGAACCTCTCCCTGAGAATAACGCCTCCGGCGCCGCGAAGACCAAGCAGTCCTTCAGATCCCGGGCCAAGTCCCTGATCTTCGAGCAGGAGGTCGTGCTGGACGAAAAAGACCTCACGGACCCGCTCTGGGAGCTGGAGATGGCCCTTCTCGAAAGCGACGTCGCCCTTCCGGTGGCCGAGACGATCGTCGCCTCCGTCAAAGACGAGCTTGTGGGACGAAAGAAGAAGATCAGAGCCGACACCGGCGAGATCGTCGAGGAAGCGCTCCGGTCCTCCCTCTACAAGGTCCTCTCGGAGAACTATTTCGACGTCGACGAGTTCATAGCAAAAGCCGAAAAGCCCGTGAAGATAGTCTTCGTCGGAGTTAACGGGACTGGCAAGACCACCTCCATCGCGAAGGTCGCCAAGTACCTCAAAGACCAAGGATATTCCATAGTCCTGGCCGCCGGGGACACCTTCAGGGCAGGGGCCGTAGAACAGATCGAGGTTCACGCGAACAACCTCGAGGTGAAGCTCGTCAAACACAAGGACGGCAAAGATCCCGCCGCCGTGATCTTCGACGCCGTGGAGTACGCTAAAGCCCACCACAGGGACGTCGTTCTCGCAGACACCGCGGGAAGGCTTCACACCAACGTCAACCTCATGGACCAGATGAAGAAGATCGTGAGGGTTGTAAAGCCCGACCTCCTAATCTTCGTCGACGAAGCGATCGCGGGAAACGACGCCGTCGAGAGGGCGAGGCTTTTCAACGAAGCTGTGCCGATCAACGGGACGATCCTCACCAAAACCGACGCCGACGCCAAGGGCGGTGCCGCGATATCCATATCCCACATCACGGGAAAGCCGGTCCTCTTCCTCGGAGTGGGCCAGGATTATCCGGACCTCGTCAAGTTCGAGCCCGATTGGCTCCTCGATAGATTGCTCGGATCCTGAAGGCAGAAGGGGCTTCGTGCCCCCAAAATTTCATTCTTATAAGCTCAAAATCATAAAGTCAGAACGTATCGTCCTCACCGGTGGGCGGGACGTACAGGGGAAGACCGTCGCTTTTCTGGATGGCTCTTGCGCGGCTTAAGTACTCCTTAATCATGACCGGGAAGGTTCTCGCTTCCAGGTATCGCAAGCCCAGCTGCTCTGCCCACCTCTGGACCCCCAGGTCCTGGGATATGACCGCTGCGTTCAGCTCTTTTGCGAGGAGCAGGATGTCGATGTCGGGGGCGCTGTCAAGAATCCCGTACCGCAAAGCGTTTCTGTACTTCTCCCGGAACTTTCTCACAATCCCTCCAACGGCCTCCCTTTCGATCTCATCTCTCATCGCCGCGAGATCCCCCTCTGTTGCGCTCAGGGCGACGCACCTTGCGACCGCTTCCCAGATTGCCTCCTCGGCGACGTTCATCCCTTTGTTTATCCTGCTTCGCATGTAGTAGACGTACTCGTAGAAGACCTTGGAAGGAATCTTCACCTCGTACCGGTCCGGGGTCATCTTGACGAGCCAAGTGTCGACCTTGATCAGAACCGCATCGTCGCAGTCGTTGTGCTTGACGAAGTCCCTGATCTCGTTGTAGACGGATGGGTATGGGATGTAGCAGCTTATGCCGAGGTGGAGCCTTGCCTCGGCGATGGAGTCGAGGATGGCGTTCATCCCTTCGCAAATGTTGGTGCAACCCTCCCCCTCCCAGGCGAGGGAGTCGGTAAGGGCTGTGGTATCTAGCACAAACCTCTGGCGCAACATCTTGGCCAAGTATGTAAGAGGTGATATAAGACCGCTTGCATAAGACGGCTTTCTCGTCCCATCTTCACCGTATTTAAAGGATGAGCTACCATGAGGGATCTCGGGGTCGCAGTCGCGCCCCCGGGCGGCGGGCCCGGCCTTGAAGCAAAAAGGATGCGGTGGTAGGTTTGAAACCCCTGGTCTTTTCCCTGAGCAGAATAGAGAACCTGATGCAGAAGGTGAGCTTCGACCCTCAGAGGATGGAGGGAGAGATCATCACCAACACCTCCATGGTGAATCTCGATATGCTGGAGCCCACCCTCCGGATATTCCGGGACGTCATGGTGAGCGGCCTTGCCGTCAGCCCCTACCTGAAAGTGGAGGCTTTGGGGAACCGGGCCAAGATCATGTCCGCCTGCAGCATCACCATCAGCGGTGTCCTCCTCAAGGCCGGGGTTCCCGTGAGGCCCAAGGGCGGTGGCGTGATCGAGGTGATCGACCGCGAGCCGGTTCGGTTCACTGATATGCTGATGTACTGGGCCACCACCATCGATCCGATAGACGTCCTCATATCTCAGGAGCTGACATCGGTATTGGAGATGATGCAGACCGGTAGCGGCAGGATCCTCGGAAACCTACAGGAGGCTCCGATGCTGGCGAAAGAGTGGATAGAGGAGAGGCTCGAAGTTCTCGCCGAGGCCGGGTTTGCAGGGGTTTTGGATCTGGGCGATCCGAACATGAACGTCCTCGGCGTCTCGGTGGAACGGGATCACGTCGGGATATCCCTCGTAGGAGGAACGAACATCGTCGCCGCCGCCATGAGCCGCGGGATCGGAATTGAAACCGAGTCTATAAGCAGCCTCACCGATATCAGAGAGATGACCCACATCGAGGATCTCGTCTGAAGGGCGAAGCGCAAAGCCGAGATCGGCTGGATGGCTTCAGCCAAGTTCTTATAAGATCTGTCCTGAAACTCTTTTTTGTGAAGAACGAAGAGGTTGCGCGCCTGCTCCGAGAGATGGGGGATCTTTTGGAGCTGCGGGGCGAAAGCGGCTTTAAGGTCGTAGCCTACCGGAGGGCGGCCAGGTCCGTAGAGTCGATGAAAGAAGACCTGGAAGAGGTCTACCGCAACGGCAAGCTAGAGTCGATACCCGGTGTGGGAAAAGCCATCGCCGGAAAGATCTCAGAGTTTATCGAAACGGGGAAGATCGAGACTCGCGACCGCCTCTTTGGGGAGACGCCGCCGGGCATGGCCGAACTTCTCCAGATCTCGGGGCTGGGCCCGAAAACCGTATCAATGCTTCATCAAAAGCTCGGGGTCTCGAGCGTCGAGGAGCTGGAACGGGCAGCGAGAGAACACCAGGTCCGGCGACTTCCTCGGATGGGGCCGACCTCCGAGAAGAACATCCTCCGGGCGATCGAGAGATGGAAGAAGCGAAGCGATAGAATTCCCCTGGGGGTGGCTCTGCCGATCGCCGAGGAGATCCTCGGCCACCTGCAAAAGGTGGAGGGGATCGAGAACCTCACCCTGGCGGGGAGCCTTCGGAGGGGGAGGGAGACGGTGGGGGATATCGACATCCTGGCAACATCGACGTCGCCCGCCGTGGCGATAGCGGCCTTCGTCGAGATCCCCGCCGTGGAAGAAGTTTTGATGAAGGGGCCGACGAAGGGGAGCGTCATCGTCGACGAGACGATCCAGGTGGACCTTCGTATCGTCGACCACCGGTCCTTCGGCACGGTCATCCAGTACTTCACAGGGTCCAAGGAGCATAACGTAAAGCTGAGGCAGGTCGCCCTCTCGAAGGGGTACTCCCTCTCCGAGTACTCTCTAACGAGGGTCGGAAGCGGCGAGGAGCTCTTCTTCGATCGGGAGGAGGACCTCTACAGCCACCTGGGGATGGAGTGGGTCCCGCCCGAGATCCGAGAGGACCAAGGGGAGGTGGAGGCGGCCCTGGCAAGGAAGCTTCCAAGGCTCATCGAGGTCTCGGATATCAAGGGCGATCTTCACGTCCACAGCGACTGGTCGGACGGCCGCCACTCGATAGAGGATATGGTAAAAACCGCCCAGGATCTCGGATACGAGTACATGGCTATGTGCGACCATTCACCAGGCCTTGGGATCGCAAACGGCCTTGCCGAAGAGAGGCTCAAAAAGAAGATGGAGTTCATCGAAAAACTGAACGACTCGATCGATGGGTTCAGGGTTCTGGTGGGAACGGAGGTTGACATCAGGGCCGACGGGAAGCTCGACTATCCGGACAAGATCCTCTCGCAGTGCGACGTCGTCGTCGCCTCGGTCCATTCCGCCTACAACCAGAGGGAGAGGGAGATGACAAACAGGATCATATCGGCGATGGAGAGCGAGTATGTCGACGTCATCGGCCACCCCACCGGCAGAAAGATCGGGGAGAGGGAGCCTTACGACGTCGACGTGGAACGGGTTTTGGAGGCGGCTGCCAGGACCGAGACCGCCATGGAAATCAACTCTCATCCCAGCAGGCTCGATCTGAACGATCTGTGGTCGAGGAGGGCGAGGGAATTGGGGGTGAAGCTCGCGATAAACACCGACGCCCACAGCACCTGCGGCCTGTTGGCGATAGAGTACGGCGTCAAGACAGCAAGGCGGGGGTGGCTTGAGAAGAAGGACGTTCTGAACGCCCTGAGCCTTGAGGATCTGATGAGGCACCTTCAAAAGAGCTGAAGGAAAAAAGACGACAAGATCTAAAGGGGAGCGGAGCGAGATGCAGCCGATGAGAAATGACGGTGGCGGAGAAGAAAAGGGAGAAGTGGATGAAAAAGAGCAGGTCGGCGTATATTGGAGGAGGTTTTTTCTAGGAATGATCGTCATGGCCGCAATCTTCAGCGGACTTCTTCTCGCCATTGATCACTTCGGGCTGATGAGCCAGGCGGGAGAAGGAAATGACATGACACCGCCGATGATCGAGAGGTTCGAGGCGAGCCCTGGCGAGATCCGGCCCGGGGAGAGTTCCACCTTGAGCTGGAAGGTATCCGGCGCGGGCCTTGCAGCCAATGTATCCATCGAGCCTGAGATCGGCCCAGTGACGCCGGAGGGCGAGTTCACCCTCCTGCCCCAGGAGACGACTACCTACACAATTTCGGCCGCCAATTCCGTGGGAAGGGCCGAAGCGAAGGTGACGGTCACGGTGCTGGCGGCGGGAGATGGGACGTCCGAGCTGGCCCCGGAATCTGAGGGGACGGAAAAAGAGGAAATGCCCGTTGTAGATTCCTCCGAGGCCGTGGGCCCCGAGAAGCTGACGATCAGGGGGCCGGTTGGGACAGTATGAAGAAGATCTGCCTTTCATGACTGGCGATAGGGTCGAGCTGAAGAGCGGTGCTGACTTGAGCGTTGCCTTGGGACGTCTGGCCTATAAAGTATGCGGCCGATGATGATCGCTTTCAGAGCGTTCCACCTTCTTCAAGCGATTCCGATCGATTTTCGGACCTTTTCCGTGATCTCATAAAAAAGTTAATTACGTTATTTGGCGTTTTGAATTCGGGAGAGATTCACATGAAAAACCTGCCAAAAGAGATCCTATATCCCCTATTGATGCTCGCCATACTCGCAGCCCTCGCATCAAGCGGATGCTCGGGGGTCTCCGGAGAGGTCAAGGACCTGAAAATAACGGAGATGGACATCGCTGCCGAGAAGGTGACGGGGACCACGGTGACGATCAACGTCACCACCTATGTCGAAAACTCAGGCAGATCGATTAGCAAGAACACCACCCTTCTCCTCAAGGCCTACGAGACGAAAACTGGCTTCTTAGAGACCCAGATCAGATCCGAGATGGGCGCCGTCGAGAAGGGCATGACAGCGAACCTGACCAACACCTTGGAGCTTCCAAAGAAGGGTTCCTACAGGCTGGAGGCGACCCTCTTTGAGGGTGAGGAGAAGAAGAGCGCCGTCAGCAGGACCGTCTACAACCTGGAGGGGCTGCCCGCCGATGTCGAGGTGATGAACGTCAGGATCAGGGAGATGGACTTCATGGTGAAGAAGGCTGAGAACGACACCGTGCAGATCCAAAGCGACATCTACTTCACCAACGTCGGCCCGATCACGAGCCCCGACTACGATATTCAGGTCAAGGCGAGAGAGGTCGACTCCGGTCTCGTGGCCGACAAGAAGGAGACGAACGTCGGCGAGATCCCGCCCCAGGGGACGGTCATCAGGAGCGTCAACTTCACGGTCCCCGACCAGTACAACTACCGGGTGGAGGTCCTTATCTGGAGCAACGGCTCCATCGTGGGACAAGGTGAAGACCACGTTCTTCTGAAGCCGGAGATGATGATGGTGGAGGGTGAAAGGCTCGAGTCCAAGAAGATCGAGACGAGAGGCTTCGTCGTTGAGGAGCCAGCAGCAGAGTCTCCTGCTATGGAGGTGAGCCCGATGGAATCCGAGGAGTACGCGACCGAGACCGCAGGAGGAGGGATTCCGGGGTTCGGGATCGTCGTTGCCACGATCTCGGTGGCCTTGACCGCCCTATTTAGACGGAAACTGGGAGGACTTTGACCCTCGGATGATGAGGGCGGGTTTGTATCGAAAAATCCGAAAGGACGGTAATCTGTCTGACCGGGGCAGCGAGCTGAGATTTCGCAGCCGACAGCCCCCACTTTACCTGTATTTTTTTGTCTGAGCCATAAGAAGGATACTTTGTACAGCTACAAATTGACTTGGGCACCACCCTAGTAACCATCAAGAGGCTCAAGGCTGATATTGGTGGGAAAGGTGCTTGTTTTCACGCCCTACCACAAGTACTCCTCCATCTTCATGGCCGCCGTTCTTCGAGATCTCTCGGAGCCTTCCAGCTCCAGCCCGTTACCAGTCCGTTATATTCGTTATATTCGTTATATTTTGTAGGCAAATTGAGACATCTTTTTGTGATCGACCGGGAAAAAATGTGCCCATAAGAAGTATATTACACACTTTTGTTACATGAATAAATAAGTTTATCGAACTAGATACTATTTTAGATATTGTTTAAACAAAAAGATTCATAAATAAGAAGAATAATTCCATGTTTCGTAAGATAAATCTGGCGGACATGATGGAGGTATTTCGATTGAGAGATTCGCTGTTATGGGGACTGGCAGCAGGGCTGCTTGTCCTGTTTGCGGCATGTTGCACCGCAACCGTCGCCTCTGATGAGGGCGGCTCTGTTCCAGTCTACACCGTGGCCGACACCACCGGGGACTGGGGCTTTCCGAGCCCCTACGCCCACTACGCAAGAGGGCCGGGGTACACGCGGATGAGCTATCTCTTCGACACTTTGATCTGGAAAGATGACGAGGGGTACGTTCCGGCCCTCGCCGAGAGCTGGGACCTGGAGGGAGATGACGTCTACGTATTCCACCTGAGGGACGGGGTCACCTGGCACGACGGCGAGAAGTTCACGGCCGAGGACGTCGTCTTCACCGTCGACTACATCAAAGATCACCCATACCAGTGGGTCGACTCATCGATCATCGAGAACGCTGAGGCCCTCGACGACCTGACTGTCAAGGTCACCCTCTCGGCGCCCTACGCGCCCTTCCTGGACCAGGTGGGTGGAACCCTCCCGATCCTGCCCCAGCACATATGGGCTGAAGTTGACGATCCCGTCAACTACCGGGACAAGGAGGCCCTCGTAGGGACCGGACCCTACACCCTGGCCGTCGACGACTACGACCAGGTTCAGGGGACCTACCGCTACTTGGCCTACGAGGACTACTACCTGGGCGAGCCGAAGGTCACGGAGCTGAGGTTCGTCAAGATCTCAGCGCCGAACGCCGCGACCGAGCTTCTTCAGGGGAACGTGGACACCGCCCCGATCGAGCCCGAGATGATCGACCAGTTGGAGGGCGATTTTGAAATCCTGTCGGTTCCGGCCCACTGGTGGAACTACAAATTGATGATCAACCACCAGAAGGAGCCGATGTCGGACAAGAGGTTCAGGCAGGCTCTCGCCTACGCCATCGACCGGGACCAGCTGGTTGAGATCGCGGCTCGCGGGTACGGCCTTGCCGGAAGCCCAGGCTTCGTACCCCCGGACAACGCCTGGTACAACTCCGAGATCGATGGACTATACCCCCACGATCCTGCGAAGGCAAAGGAGCTTCTCGATGACGTGGGCTATGACGGAGAGCAGATCCAGCTTCTCGTCAAGGGCAACGACGCCGAGGCCGAGAGGATCGGCGAGCTGATCGAGGGCGACCTGGAAGCGGTAGGGATCAACGTGGACCTTCGGACGATGGACTCGAAGACCGTAGACTCCAAGGTCAAAGACTGGGACTTCGATCTCGCGATCAGCGGTCACGGTGGCGTCATCGGCGATCCGAACTTCCTCGCCAGCAACACCATCGACATGGAGAGCTTCAACAGCGCACGGTACGATGACAACTCCGAGCTGACATCCCTCCTGGAAGAGCAGATGACCGAGACCGACGAGGACGCCCGGCAGGATCTGATCGATCAGGCCCAGGTCCTCTACGCCGAGGACGTTCCGGCCCTCAGCCTCTACTACACCGAGTCGTATGTGGCTCACGATGGTCAGGTCGACCTCTACTACACCTACAACGGGATGGCTCTGGGGATTCCGATCGCCCTGAACAAGCTATCCTTCGTAGGAGTGTAAAAAACGTCCGTAAACGCTGGGCGGGCGGCTTCAACCAAGGCGTCGGCCTCCCGCCCAACTATTTTTCAGCAGGTTTTATTAATTTCTCATAATACACCCCGGCGGCACCGAAGGTCCTGCAGGCCGAGAATCCGCCTGCCCGGTCGGCGCTGGCCCCGGTGCTGGCCGGGATCGGCCGCTCGGGGTCGGCAAGGGCGATGAGGCGAGCGAAGATTTGGCCGCAGATCTCGCGCCCCTGAAACGCCGTCAGAAAGAGGGCGTGCAGGATCGGGGCCGCGTCTCCGGCGTCCCGGGTCTCCATCACGCCGACGAGGTCCCCGGTTTCGTCCTCGAAGTGTCAGGTGAAATGACACGCCTCGGCGGGCGACGGCGTTCACGATTTCGTAGGCGATCTCGAAGTCGGCTGGAGTGAAAGGGAAGATGGTGTGAGACACTACTTCAAGAAACAAATAAAATAACGGGTCGTGGGTGCGGGCCATTGAAACGAGACCCTGGATCAGCTTCATGAGCACTAGTTACCCGATCTTATCCAATTGTCCACTTGTCAGCGATTTTCAACAGCTCACACCCACGACCGCTATGTCTTCTGTAAATAAAGATGGCTTTTAAATGTTTTGTTCAGCTGCTGAAAATGTTTAACCCGCCAGTTCGCACTAACGGTTCGATTTCCAAACATTTCTCGAAGATTTATAGCGAGGATTTCGGGAAGCATAATTATAATAATGATTAAACAGTATTAATAACAATTAATTTTTATGGATAGCTTTGCAGCCTGGACTTTCCGAGAAGTTTACAGTAAGCAGAAATCTGAGAACCGGCTCTTGTAGATAGTTGATATCATAGACTGGAAGCCTATTCGCGAGCTACTTGAGGAGATGTACAAGAACAAAAGCGAGAAAGGTGGTCGGCCTAATTGCGACGTCTTGATTATGTTCAGGATTCTGATACTTGAGGAATGGTACGAAAGAAATGGAGTCCGAGATCTGCAAGATGATCGCACCGCTGAGAAAGGACTTGGCCATTGTAATGTCCGTTCCTGGGATAGGATTCATCTCAGCAGCGGTAATCTTGGCCGAGATCTGCGACTTCAATGATTTCGATAAGGCCTAACAGCTTGCCGCTTGGTGTGGACTTGTTCCGTTCGTTTATAAATCGGCGGATAAGAACTACACTGGTAGAATAACCAAGCAAGGCTCCGGACATATCAGACGGATCCTTGTAGAAGTCGCGCATGTCGTTGCCAGAACCGCGGGTAAATCAAAGCTCAAGAATTTCTTCCTCAGGATACAGCCGAAAAAGGGGATAAACACTGCAGCTGTTTACCCTCGCCAGAGAGGTTCTTTGCATAGTGCACCATCTCCTCACAGTACAGGAGATGTATCAAGAGGGAGAACGTGACGAGGATGATGAAGCTGAATGTCTTCATATTCCAAAGAAGATGATGCCCCTCGATGATATGATTCGATACATGGCAAAAGCTGGGTACGAAGTGAGAAAGAGAACACGGGGGGCTGGAGGACAGCAGCCCTTGTTAACGACTTATTATTTTTTACATGAGAAAGCCGGTTACACCGTAAAAAGTACAATCTTCGTTTGGACATAGAACATTAGCGAACTTCGGCTTTTGCCCCCCTTCTTGTCATTTTGCTATCACCAATTATAGTTTAAAAACAAATTTTTATTAATTAAAATACCGTATCAAAATGCATGTCTCGCCCTGAGCAGATCTCAATCCAAAAACACATGTCGCAGGAAGAGCTGCAGACAAGAATAAAAACTCTTGAAACCAATACGAAAATACTACAAAGACTATATTTTATCAAGCATAGATATGATGGAGTAAGTGTAGAAGAAGCTTCACGCCTTGTTGGTGTTGCTAAGCCAGTTGGTTACACGTGGCAAAAACGATGGAATGAAAGCGGTTATGGCGGTCTGATTCCTCGATATGCTGGAGGAAGGCCATCTAAACTTTCAGATCAACAAAAAGAACAATTTCTACTATTGCTCAAAGACAAAGATTCGTGGACTACGGATGAGATTAGATTATTGATATTGAATGAATTTGGTGTAGAATATACGCTTAAACAAGTAAGAATAATTGCTAAAAAATTTGGTATGAAATACGCGAAACCCTTTACGCTTGATTATCGCAAACCGCCTAATGCAGATCAAATTTTAAAAAAAATACCAATGATTGATGAAAATACTATTGTGGGTTTTTTCGATGAATCATCACCTCAGACTACTGCGAATACACAGCGGATATTGTCCTTCGAGAAGCCGATAATTTATAAAAATACAACAAAATATAAGGCGAATGCGTTTGGTTTTTATGCACTTAATGGGGTGTTGGTGATCGATTTCAAAGATCACTCAAAGAAAAAGGCTCTTCGCTATTCCGTG
>DAQG01000014.1 GCA_002502785.1 Methanothrix harundinacea
ACACAAATCAGCGAGGAGCCAACTTTTTTTTATGATGTAGCCGTCGTTTTCGCCTTCAGACCTTGTGGCCCATGGCGAACCTTCGCATCACACGGTCGATGGCGATCGTCACCTGGTCGCCGACCTTCGTCTCGGGAACGAATATTACGAAGCCCTCGACCCTGGCGATCCCGTCGCCCTGTTTTGCAATGTCTTCAATCTCGACGTCGTACTCTTTTCCGACCTCGACAGGAGCCGTGGACTCAAAACTGTCGTCTCGGAAGGAACCTCTATCACTTCTGTACAAAACACTTCACCGTCCTGATTAAAAGGGAGAATGATTCAGATTTTCAGGCCTTGTGGCCGATGGCGAACCTCTGCATAACTCGGTCGATGACGATCGTCACCTGGTCGCCGACTTTGGTGTCCGGGACGAATATTACGAAACCCTCGATCCTTGCAATTCCGTCGCCCTTCTTTGCGACGTCCTCGATCTCAACATCATACTCCTTTCCGGCCTCAACAGGTGCTGAGGGTGCGAAGCTGTCGCCTCGGAAGGAACCTCTATCATTACCGTACAAACACTTCACCGTCCTTAGCGAAAAACCGCGAAACAGTTTGCCGCATTGTCCACAGATCATTACGACTATTAAATCCTTGTGCTCATGAGGTCGGTGGGCTCTGGCTTCGAATAAGATGAGTCCCATTCAGAACAAGTGTATTGCTATTCAAAGCTGAAAGGGTTGAACGGCTGGAGGATCTGAACTGGTATCTCAGCCGAACGGCTGAGAATATATCCTATAAACGCGAACTCCGGCAGCATGGACGGCCTGGAGCGGTACAGGGGAATCGTGCCGGAGTTCGAGCGGCTCATTGAGGCGATCGTGAGACCGCTTCCCGTCACGGCGAGGATTAACACCCTCAAGACCGATCGGGATCGGCTACTATTTCGCCTGAGGGAAGCGAAGGTGCCTTTCCAACCCTTTTCCTGGTACTCCTTGGGCCTGAAGCTTGACGTGGAAAAGCCCGGTAACCTCATCGAGAACCTGATGGGCCACATCCACGTCCAGGAGGAGATATCGATGGTCTCTCCCATCATCCTGGACCCGAAACCGGGGGAGAGGGTCCTGGACCTGTGTGCAGCACCCGGGAGCAAGACCACCCAGATCGCCTCGATGATGGTGAACCGGGGACTTCTTGTGGCGAACGATCCTGCCAACACCAGGGTTGCCTCCCTCAGGTCCAACTGCGAGAGAGCAGGAGCCATCAACGTCGTGGTGACGAGGTACGACGGCCGCCGTTTTCCCTCCCATGAGTTCGACCGGGTCCTCGTCGACGCCCCCTGCACCGGTCAGGGGATGGCAAGAAAAGACCTCTCGGTCCTGGACCGGTGGAGCCTGAAGCGGTCCCTCGGCCTTCAGCGCCTCCAGCGCGCCCTTCTCAGAAGGGCGACGGATCTTGCGAAGCCCGGAGGCACGGTCGTCTACTCCACCTGCACCTTCGCCCCCGAGGAGAACGAGGCCGTCGTATCCTGGGTCGCCGATCAGGTCGAACGGGTCCGGCTCGAAAAGGTCTCGATCCCGGGTCTGGAAAGCTGCCCCGGGCTGGTGGAGTGGGACGGGTCCCTCTTCGGGGACGAGATGGAAAAGTGCATCAGGTACTACCCTCACCAGAACGATACTGGAGGATTCTTTGTCGCAAAGCTCATTAAAGAATAGGTCGCCCTTCCAGCCGCTGGGCCGGGCCGAGGTTGCCGATATGTGGTGGTCCAGGTTTGGGACGCCCCTTTCGACCTTCGAGGGCGTGAGCTTCTACAGGAAGGGGCGGAACGTCTGGGCCTTCAGCCTTCCCGAGATCCCGGACATGAGATGCGAGTCTGTGGGTCTTCGTTTCATGTCGGTCCGGGGCCGGGTCTGGAAGCCCACCACCTACGCCCTCCAGCTCTTCGGCCGTTTCGCGACCAAGAACGCCGTCGACCTCGGCCCGGACCAGGCTGAAAAGTTCATAGCCGGGGAACAGCAGAGCTTGGAGGCGGATCTGGAGGACGGTTACGTTGTGGTATCTCACCGGGGCGATGTTCTCGGATGTGGTCTTTATACCAGAGGCGAACTCGTCTCGCAGCTTCCAAAGGAGCGCAGGATCGTGAAAGAGGGCATAGAAAACTGCCTATCGGACGGTGATAGCTGATGATATTGTCTCGGGAGCGCGAACCATTGGCGTTTGAAGACCGCCTCCTTTCCCAGGACCTTTGGATCGATCGGGTCTCTCTCATGGCGCTCTGGAACGAGCCCGTCCGGCTCTTTCGGCTCGCAAACCTACTCAGGGAAGAGCGCTGCGGGGAAGATGTCTCCTTCGTCGTCAACAGGAATGTCAACTTCACGAACCTGTGCGTGGGAAGCTGCAGGTTCTGTGCCTTCAGAAGGTCTGACGGCTACCTTTTATCAGAAGAGGAGATCCTGGACCGGGTGGCGGCTGCCGAGATGTTTTCTGCCACCGAGATCTGCATTCAGGGAGGGCTGGCCCCAGGCCTGGTCCTGGAGGACTACTGCCGGATCCTGGAGTCTGTTAAGGAGAACTACCCCAGGATGCACCTTCACGCCTACTCCCCCATGGAAGTATTTTACATGTCAAAAAACTCCGGCATCACCCCTGCAGACTCGATAAGGGAGTTGAAGCGAGCGGGCCTTGGATCGATGCCGGGAACCGCGGCTGAGATTCTGGTGGACCGGGTGAGAAAGGAGATCTGCCCCTCCAAACTGACGACGTCTGAATGGCGGGATGTGATCACCACGGCCCACGGCCTGGGGGTTCTCACCACCTCCACCATGCTTTACGGCCACCTCGAAAGCCTGGAAGATCGGATCAGCCATCTTCTGCTTCTCCGCGAGATCCAGGCCGAGACCGGCGGGTTTACGGAGTTTGTCCTGTTGCCCTTCATGTCGGGGAACAACGATCTTGGCCCCTGGTCTCAGAGGATGGGCCACCTCGAGAACTTGAAGATGCACGCTCTCGCCAGGGTCGCCCTCCATCCCCTGATCGCCAACATCCAGGCGAGCTGGGTCAAGCTAGGAAGGGACCTTGCTGGCAGGACCACCCTCTGGGGGGTGAACGATCTTGGCGGAACCCTGATGGAGGAGAACATATCGCGAACTGCAGGTTCCGTAGAGACCGAGTGCATGACCCCGGGCCAGTTCAGGGATCTGATCGAGAGGAACGGGCGGGTTCCGGTCCAGAGGACGACTCTCTACGGTCGGATGAGATAATATTTCGGGGTCGCGATCGTCCCTTTCGCTGATTCGCCTCGGCCGGAAGTTCCCTCGCCAAATAGAAGCCCTCTGGCCTGTATTCATCCAGCAGGTCCGTCGAAGGACATTTTCAGGCCGCTCTCATAACAAATATCATATAGTACGAGTAGTTTTACTGCGGGGAGTGATCTGACGACCAAATTACCCTCTTTGATGCTGATATGCTCAATTGTGGGACTTTTTGCCCTGGCGGGAACCTGCGGGGCTTCGGACGACCTGGACACTGTGACCATTACCGGGTCTACGACGGTTATGCCCCTGGTGGAGATCTGCGCCGAGGAGTTCAACATCCTCCAGAACGACGTGATGGTGACCGTCAGCGGCGTCGGCGGGTCTGGGGTGGGGATAAAGAACGTGGCCAGCGGTTTTTCCGACATCGGGATGTCTTCCCGGCAGGTCAGGGCCGATGAGACCGAACTTTACGGCGATAACTTCGTCGAGTACCTGATAGGCTACGACGCGATATGCATCGCCGTCAGCAAATCGATATACGATTTCGGAGTCGCCAACCTCACCCGGGATCAGGTTCGGGCGATATACAACGGGAACTTGACAAACTGGAAGGAGCTTGGAGGTCCCGATAGAGACATATACGCCGTGGCCCGGATGGTGGGCTCTGGAACCGGCGACCTATTTAACGAGATGGTGATAGGCGACCTGAAGACAGAGACCCTGGGTGCCGATACCTACACCCAGAACAACGCCGAGATGAAGACTGCCATAACCAAGAGCGATAAAGCTATCGGCTATCTCGGCTTCAACTACGTCCAGGACGGAAATCTGAGCGCTGTTGCCTATGAGGGTGTCTTCCCCACCTCCGAGAGCATAAAGAGCGAGACTTATCCCCTCTCCCGTCCCCTTTACGTGATGACCTGGAACGAGCCCGATGAGAGTGAACAGGCCTTCATAGATTTCATTCTGGGTGAGAAGGGCCAGTACATCGTAGAAGAGATCGGATTTCTGCCGGCTGACTGAGCTTCTTAATTAAAATAAGTTGGAGGGAGCGGCGCTTGCCATTCTCGCGGCCAGCGCCTCTCATAATACCATCGTGATGTTCTTCGTCAACAGCTGGGGCAATACTGGGCTACAGAGGTGTCGTTCCAGGAGTCTCCCCAGGCCGCGTCTCGGCAGATGCAGTCGAAGATCTCCTCTTCACCCCAGAGCTTATCGTCGGCGTCCATCCCGCCATAGCCGCCGAAGCAGCAGGAGAGCCAGTCGGGCTTCACCTTGGATCCAGTACAGCTGGTGCAGATCTCCATGTTCTTGGTGATCTTGAAGCTGCCCACATAGTTCTCGTCGATTTCTATGAGGGGATTCTTCCATCCTTCATCTGATTTTGTCAGGAGCTGGCCAACGTGTACCGACCCTTCAGTCACCACTTCTTCGATACTCATACTGGTGCTGCTTAACCCTTTTTTGGGTGAGGCACTGTAGTAGTTCTTTGGTGGCCACTTCTCTTTGTTCTCGAGGTCGACACCTATATCCTTCTGGAAGGCTGAAGCATACTCAATCTGGTGGAGCATCGATACTCCCTGACCATCACCGCACCCGCCGTCGTAGTTCTTGCCTTCTGTCCTCTCCTTCAGTTTGGAGTTGTAGACTATCGGATTTTCGGCATAGTATCCAGTCCCGTAGGCCATGGCCACAGGAGCATAGGTCATCTCATTCTGCTCAACAAAGGAGATGTTCCCGGCGTGGACGGTCTTATATTCCCCATAAACTTGCGTATACTTATCTTGGACGTATCCACTTACACTGCTCTGATTCGAGCTTAAAAGGGTAGCCGTGTCCATACTTCCGCTACCATGCATGTAATTTTTGAGCTGGAGAGATTCGGTGTTCACCTTCTGGTAGACCATGGCAAAACCCTCTCCCTCTACGTCCTGCTCCAGCTTCTGTTCGTTCTTCAGGTAGTACCCCTCGGGATTGCCGGCCGCCCAAGCTGGGCTCGAGATCACCAGCATAACCAGGAGCGTCGTCCCGATTTTCATAATCGTCCCTACACCTCTCATTTCCATCCCTTTCCCTAATTTTCTGCTATTATATGCGGCGTACATGACATTTTTTGCTATATATTCCTTTCTAAATCTAAATTAAACTTAAAATTAGGAAAAAGTTAACATCTTTTCATAAATTTAGCGATTAATCCTTATGCAAGGTGGGCCGTGAGCGGGCGATGCTCGATGAAGCTTCTTTCTGATCAAGCTTCGACGTTCGCGTCAGAAAACGATGGCGTACGAGCCATGTCTGCCGAATCTGAAGACAATATTCCATCTCTTGTGGATATCGAACTATGCCAATTGCGACACCAAATCAAATATATCAGCCTCATGGTAAGTACGTTTGATTAACTTCACTTGCTCTTATTTAAGTTCACTTGTTCTATGGATTGCGCGCCGGAAAAACTGGACAATCTAATATCAAGTAAGTCGGAAGAACTTCTAACATAGGGGACTTTGAATCGAAAAAGGTCTTTTTCCCGGCTTTCGGAAAGGGTGCTGGTTATGGTTTCGATTTATCGGTTTAGAGACATCTCACTAATTTTCATCATTTTCTATGGAAAGGGATATATTCATGCGAAGCTCAGATTATTCCGATTTAGGGAGATTAGGTCTATATGTTCGACAGAGCTTTATTCCGTTTCATGATCGTCCTTTCGGTCTGCGCAGCCTCACCGTTGGCGTTGGCCCAGGAGGTCAATTTCACAGAGACGATCGAGTTGGGTGACCTTGACGAGTCAGATAACGATACCGTCACGTTGAACGATACCGTCACGTTGAACGATACCGTCACGTTGAACGATACCGTCACGTTAAACGATACCGTCACGTTAAACGATACCGTCACGTTAAACGATACCGTCACGTTAAACGATACCGTCACGTTAAACGATACTGTTATGGCGATTGATACCGCAAGTGCGATGGTCGACGTTGACGATAATGTCACCGTGAAGGATGACGTTAACGATACCGGTGCCATCGACGAAACGGCATCCAATGGCGGCGATGATTCGGCGAACGAGACTACGCCGGTCGAGCTTCTGTCGGAGGGGGAACCGATCGCCGTCATGCCCGAGGCGCCTATGCTCGCCGCCAGCTCAATGACCATTGTTCCCGCTGTTGAGGACGTCTATGCCGACTTGACGGAGGAGATGGTCTACAATGACGATCACCTGATCTGCGAGTATCTGATGGGTGACCGTTACAAGGAGGACGACTATCCAGGAGTGGTGATGGTCCAGTTCGATATATCGGATCTTGAGATGATTGATGACGACGTCGGAGTTCTTGTTCTGAAGGCGGAATCGATTGAGAAGAAGGGTGGTGCCGAGATGGCCGGAATACTCCTCATGCCGGTGACGTCAGAATGGTCTGAAAACTCCAGTGCAACTGCCATGGCATTGAACATGTTGCCGTTAGTCTTTATGATGACCGACGGCAACGACCTCGACTTCAGCTGGCTCGGGATGAACTTAGGTGGGGATGAAGTCTTCGCCTTCGACGTCTCGGATCATCTCAAGGCGGCAGAAGGTGGAAGGATATCCTTCCTCCTGATGGCGTTTGGAGATGTCGATTACAGGGTCAGCTTCAAGTCCAGGGAGACGGGTGAGGGGCCCAGCCTTCTGATCGCGCCCTATCCATCCGCGCCCGCGACCTGACGGCATCGTGGGGCGGGTGACCGAAAGGATTTGACGAAGGCAGTCCGAAGGCGTATCGGTGCTAAAGGCCCGACAAACCTTCGGACTGTAATCAATATAATTTATTTATAATATTGTCGAAAATCGATGGCTGAAGGTCAGACGAGATGACAGAGAACCTGGTGATCTCTGTTCATTTTGATCATCTCTGGCTCCTTCTCCATGCAGTTTTTTTCGGCAAAGGGGCACCGGGGATAAAAGACGCAACCAGGACGATCGCCGTTTCTGTTTTCCGACTCCGCATCTTGAACGCCGAGATCTTCAGACGGCTGAGGTTCGATCAGCAGCTGGGCGTAGGGATGACGAGCACAGTTGAAAATATTTTCCGTCTCTCCCATCTCCAGGATCTTGCCCCGGTACATCACGGCCATTCTGTCACTCATGTGTTTGACGACTTCAAGATCGTGGGTGATGAACATGGTGGTGAGGTTCAGATCTCTTTTGAGCTCGTTCATCAGTTTGAGAATCTGGGCCTGGACGGAGACGTCAAGGCCGGATGTCGGCTCGTCTGCGACGATGAAATCGGGATTCGAGGCCAGAGCTCTAGCCAAAACCACCCTCTGGTTCTGGCCGCCGCTCATCTGGTAAGGATAACGGTGGGCGTGTTCTGGATTCAGCCCGACGGTCTCGATCAGCTCCATAACCCTCTCCTCAATCTCCCTCTTGCTCAGGCCACCTCTGAGCCTCAGGGGCTCTGCGATGCTCCTCTCAGTCTTCATTCTGGGGTCCAGGGACGCGTCGGGGTCCTGGAAGATCATCTGCATGCGAGGCCTGAGCTTTCTCATCTCCTTCGTTTTCAGTTTCGTTACATCGATCCCGTCGAAAACGATTTTTCCCGAGGTGGGCTCGATCAATCGCAGCGTCGACTTTCCGGCGGTGGTCTTTCCGCACCCACTCTCTCCCACAAGGCCGAAGGTCTCGCCCCGACCGATTTGAAAGGAGATCCGGTCCACGACCTTGATGTACTTTTTTTTCATCATCCCGCCCGATGAAAAGCACTTATCAAGGTTGATCACTTCAAGCATGTAGAAAACACCTCACCTGGCGTCCGTCTTCTATTTGGAGCATCGGAGGATGTTCTCTCATGCAGACCTCCGTTGCGTGATCGCATCTCGGATGAAACTTGCACCCGTGGGGCAGGTCGATCAATGAGGGTCCAATGCCTCGTATGGGCTTAAGCCCCCGCGAGGGAAGGGAGTTCAAAAACCCCTCTGTGTAGGGGTGGAGAGGGTCGTCCAGCAGGTCCTCTGTCTTGGCGACCTCCAGGATCTCTCCCGCGTACATGACGGCGATCCTCTCGCATATCTCGGCCGCCGATGCCAGATCGTGGGTTATGAACAGCATCGACTTTCTTTCCGTCACCTCTTTTAAGAGCTTGAGGATCTCCCTTTTGACGGTCACGTCCAGTCCCTTTGTGGGCTCGTCGGCGATGATCAGAGTGGGATCTGAAGCCAGGGCCATGGCGATCATCGCCCTCTCCTTCATCCCGCCGCTGAACTGGTGAGGATAATCTCTCACCCTCTTTGAAGCGTCTCTGATCCTGACCATCTTCAATAGCTCAACGACCCTTTTCCTTGCGGACCTTTTGTCCACCCCCTTGTGCAGCCTGAGGACCTCTTCTATCTGGCTTCCTACGGTGAGAACGGGGTTCAGGGCGCTCGTCGGATTCTGGAGTATCATGACGATTTCCCTTCCTCGCACCCGCCTCATCTCTTCCTCCCTAAGTGAGAGCAGATCCCGTCCGTTGAACCTGACCACTCCCTCCACCCTCGCATCCTTGGGCAGAAGACGGAGGATGGCCATCCCCAGCACCGTCTTTCCGCTACCGCTCTCACCGATTAGGCCGAGGTTCTCCCCCTCCTCGATTCCAAGGTCCACGTCGTTTGTGGCCTTCACAAGGCCGTCGTCTGTGGGAAAGAGGACCCTCAGATTGGAGATCTCAAGGCGGCTCATCTTTCTGCCTCAATGCGGTATCTCCTTTCGGAACCTTGGGTCCATCTCATCTCTCAGGCCGTCGCCGAGAAAGTTGAAGGCCAAAACAGTGATCATTATGGCAAGGCCTGGAAAGACCATTATGTACGGCGCTTTTCTCATGAACAGGCGGCCATCGTCGAGCATCGAGCCCCACTCTGGGGTGGGGGGCTGAACGCCAAACCCGAGAAAGCTCAGGCCAGCGGCCGCGAGGATGGCGTAGCCGATCCCGAGAGTGGCGATCACGATCACCGGCGATATTATGTTCGGCAGAATGTGGCGGACTAGGATGTAAAGGTCGCTCGCACCAAGCCCTCTCGTCGCCTCCACGAAATCCTGCTCTTTTACGGAAAGTATCGAGCCCCTCACAACCCTCGCATAGCTGGTCCACTCCACGGCGATGAGGGCTATCATGAGGTTGACCATCCCTGGGCCGAGAGTTCCGGCCAGAGCTAGGGCGAGGAACATGCTGGGGATGGCTAGAAATCCGTCGACGAGCCGCATGATCACATCATCGGCAAGCCCGCCAAAATAGCCAGAGATGGTACCAAGGACGATCCCGATAAATAGCGAGCCGCTTATCACGGCGACGCCGACCAGGAGGGAGATTCTGGCTCCGTATACGATCCTGCTCAGTATGCACCGGCCCATATGATCGGTGCCGAAGGGATACTCCTTCGATGGCGGCTGTAGCCTGACCATTGAATTGACCTCTGTCGGATCGTGGGGGGCGACTTGTGGGGCAAACGCCGCAATAATAATTAATGACGAAATTATAATCAACCCGATCAGGATGTTCCTGTTTTTAATCCACGATCTCATAACGTATCCTCGGATTTAGATATGTATATGATATGTCCACAATTAAATTTAAGATAACAAAGATGACTGCTATGAAGAGTATCGAGCCCTGTATCACGGTGTAGTCCCTCTGATATATCGAGTCCACAACCAGATCGCCGATTCCAGGCCAGCCGAATATCCACTCGGTCACTACCGCCCCGTTCAGAAGGAAACCGAGATTGAGGCCCAGAATCGTCACCACCGGGATCAGCGCATTTTTTAGTGCGTGTTTTCCGATAACGATCTTCTCGGGCAGCCCTTTCGCTCTGGCGGTTATTATATAATCTTGGCTCAGCGCCTCCAAAAGACTCGATCTCATCAACCGGGCGGTCACGGCGGCAGAGCTGGTTCCAAGAGTGATCGCAGGCAGTATCATGTGTTTGAGGTCGCCGCCGTCTCCGTATCCCGCCACCGGAAGCCAGTCGAGGTAAACGGAGAAGAGCAGGATTAGGAGGAACGCCTGCCAGAAGTTGGGGATTGAGACGCCGATGAGGGCTCCAAATCGGCAGAGGTCATCGATTATGGTGTTGTGCTTTACGGCTGCCATAATGCCGAGGGGGATGGAGACGACGATGGATACGATCATGCTCACGAAAGAAAGTTTCAACGTGGCCTTGAAGCTCTTCATGATGGCGTCGGCCACTGGCCGCTCTGACATGTAGGAGTATCCAAAGTCGCCGTGGATTACATTGTCAAGCCATCGGAGGTACTGGACGTAGATCGGCTGATCCAGCCCCATCCTGACCCTGAAGGCATCGATCGCCTCTGGACTTGGGCTGCCCTCGGGGCTCATCAGAAGTATCTCCGCAGGATCTCCGGGGGCGAGATAGACCATGGAGAAGCTGATTATCGATACGAAGAGGAGGGCGGGCATGATCAGCAGAATTCTCTTGGATATGTAAGCCAGCATTCTAGCCACTCTGTCGCTGTTGTCTTGTCGGGTTCACAAATATCTGCTATGTCCTCAAAAATCCGAGGAACGCGGCAAATTCTGACGCAACTTAAGCTTTCTCGCCCGTTACGAGAAATGTGGGATCCTTATGTGCAATTCTGTATGAGAACGGGCCGTAAGCGTTCTGGAACTTCCGTACTTCTTGCAGATATTTGAACGATACGTTGGACAGCCCCGCCTCTTCGAAGAGGGTGCAGACCCTGTTAGGTTTCGTATCACCGTAGAGGGGAAGCTCGCGGCGTATGGGGTTGTAGTGCTCGCCGAAGACAGAATAGAACGAGGGAAGTTTCCTCTCGGCGACGAAGGTTATCGCCTTTGATATGCCTTTTCGGAGGCGAACGTTCGGGGAGGGGTCGAACCATGCTCCATCGATCGCCAGGACCCTTCCATCCGGCTTCAAAATTCGGGCCCATTCCTCTACTGCCTTTCTGGGGTCTGGGAGGGTCCAGAGGAGGTGCCTGTTCACGAGAAGGTCGAAGCTCTCATCCTCGAAGGGCAGCATCTCGGCGTCGGCATGACGAAAATCCGCATCGAGGTTCATCATCCTGGCGTTATCTCTGGCCCTATCGAGCATCCCCGCCGAGATGTCCACGCCCGTCACCGTATGGCCCATCTCTGCCAGGATTAAGGCGAGAAAACCGGGACCAGTCCCCACATCCAATACCCTCAAACCCCCGTCGCCGTTCAGGACGGCTCGAAGCTCGTTCTTCCAGACGGATTTCTCCTCGTCTTGAAATCCGCAGATGCCATTGGTGTAGGTTTGGCTTCTCCAGTCCCAGTACTTTGAAATGGTCTCTTTAGCGTCCATGAAAGCCCTCTCCATTTACCGATCGTTTGAATCAGCTTTGTCTCACAAACACGCCATCAGATGCGTTAATGGATGTCATTGTGGTAATACAATAAATATTTGACATCGCTATTAATCCTACTCATAGCATCGTTTTTACTGTTTTGTTAATAAAACTTTTGGTATATTGAGATTTAATCATACATAAGAAAAATATAGTATCGAAACATTGTTAAAATGACGGGGCAGAATATAAAATATAACAGAGAAGCGAAACGGCACAAATCAGGCCGTTTCGCTTTCGATGGTGAGTATCAGGCCACGTAGACGTCCTCCGTTAGAACCGGCATCTCGCTGGGGTATATCTCAAAGCCTTCGACCTGTTCGCCGATCCCCACCAGTATCTTATCGTAGAAGAGGTAGATCTCCGGAGAGTCCTCCAGGACCCGTTCTTGTATATCGGTGTAGATCTCCTCCCGATCCTCCTGGTCGAGGGTCGTTCTCCCCTTCTCTATCAGGTCGTCGATGCCCGAGTAGCGGGTATAGCCCGCCTCCGTGCCCGTCGAGAGGAACTGCTGAGTGACGAAGTAGTCTGGATCTCCGCTGGTTGCAACTCCGTAGGCGTAGAGGCAGAGGTCGTAGTTTCCTTCGCTCATGGCTGATCTTAAAGCGGCGGCTTCGAAGGTCTCCACCTTCGTCTTGATCCCGATCCTCTCCAGCTGAGCTGCGATCATCTCTGCCGAGGGCTTGTTTGCAGGCCTGGTGGTGTAGGTGATTATCGAAAGCTCAAAGGGTTCACCCTCATAGAGCCATGCATCTCCGTTCCAGGTGAGGCCCGCATCCTCTAGCAGCTCTTTTGCCTTATCTGAATCGTAGGGGTACCCTTCCAGATCGTCGTTTGCTGACCAGGGGTAGTTTGAGGGCCAGAAGCTCTTTGCGGGAGTTCCGGCGACCCCCTCCAGGGCAGTGTCCACCAGCTCTTGGCGGTCGATGGCGTAACTTATGGCTTGTCTGACCTCCACCTTATCAAGAGGCGATTTCGCCGTGTTCACGAACATGAAATAGGTCCGCATGGTGTCCCTTGATACGACTTCCGTGGCAGGATCGTCCTCGATAGTATCGTACCACTGGGCAGGTATCGCCCAGGCGATGTCGACCTCGTCCCCTTCGAGCATCAGAGCTCTGGTCTCAGGTTGGGCTATGTAGTATACGATCGCGCCATCCGATTTGACGGGCCCGTTCCAGTAGTCTTCGTTACTATCCAGGGTGAGGCTCACATCCGTCTCGTAGCTCACGAATTTGAAGGGCCCTGTGCCCACGGGCTCGGCGTCCAAGTCGTCTGCGGCGGGACTCACCATGCAGGCGAATCTGATATCAGCGAGGGTCGAAAGGGTCGGACCATATGGCTCCTTAGTTACGATCTTGATGGTGTAGTCGTCCACCGCAGATATGGAGTCGACGAAGCTGTACTGGTCGTACCATCGGTTTTCTGGGTCGTCCCTCACCCGGTCGATGGAGCTGATCGCCGCATCGGCGTTGAAGGGGGCGCCGTCGTGGAACACAACGCCCTCTCTGAGATGAATGATCCATTCGGTATCGCTTTCCAGCTCGTATCCGGTGGCAAGCTCCGGAACGAGTTTCATCTCCTCATCGTAGGTGAAGAGGGTCTCGTATACCCCCGCCTGCCTCATGTACCACCCCGAATAGCCGAAGGCGGGATCGAGCCGATCGCCTGGGGTGAAGGGCATCACCAGTCTGACATCCTCGGCCATCACTGCCGGCATCGGTGCCAGTAGCAACAGAATCGCGATGCAAAGGATTTTTGTTGCACATCTTTTCAGCATGAAATACCTCCATCTTCAGATTACTCTTTCTGGTATTAATAAATATTTCGATCTTATAGACTCTAGTATTATTAAATAAAATAATTATGAGTAATCAAACTCTGAATATAACAAAATTCGTCATTAATGCGAAAGAACTATCTACCTCGATGCGAACAAATAAGACCCCGGAGCGATGGAAACGTGACAGACTGGGTGGTGGTCATGCTGGTGACGGAAGGGTTGGCCCTTTCGGCGTTTGTTTACTATTTGGATCACAAGAGGCGGATGTACCTGCTGGAGAAGGGGGTATCCAAGGAAGAGCCCCCGGCCGCCAGGCTCGAAAGGCGCCTATTGAGCGGCCTATTTCTCCTGCTTACGGGCATCGCCCTAATGGTATCCCCAAACGTCGCCAGAGCCGCAGGGCTGGATGTGAGCCTGACCTTTGGGCTGCTGGTCATGGGAGTTCTTGCCTTCTGCACAGGGCTGGCCATGATCCTCGGATACTGCATACTGAAAAGAGACCTCGCTGTTTGGACGACCAAGATTTAACTAACGCGAGCGTAAATTGGCGACGATTTGACCTCCTTCAATTGCTCCCTGAAAGCCCTCGAATGAGCTTTATCTCTCCTCCGTTGCCCCGTTCTTTCTCTCACCCGAGTGCTGGGATTGGGGCCCTCGGATCGACCGATGCCCTTGCAGTTCATGACGTTCGGCTCGGTCTTACTTTACTTCCGCCTTCTCAGTATCGCCAGTTAACTGCAACTTCAGCAAGTCGAGCCCGGCTATGAGTAACAAAATACAAAAACTTTGACACGAATAACGTGTGTATTAAGCCGATAAGTTCATACGTATGTGGTGGTGATCGAATACATGCCTTCTGGCCCCCATCCCGAAAACCCCTCGGCAACTTGTTCACCTCAACACCTCTGTCGATATCGTCGCTGAGGGGCCCGGGAACGCGGGGCTGATAGATCGCCACAGGCGTGAGGATGCCAGAGCGATCATCACTCCTGCCCCGAGAGCTTTCTGGCGAGCTCAAATCTGTACATTGCCTAACTCCTTCTCGCCGGGGTAGCCGGGAACGCAGGGTCAGATTCCCGAAGTGAGGGAATAGCATTGTCGAAGACCACAATAGAGGGTCTCAGTTTCAGCTATGGCGGCAACAAGATACTGGACGGTTTGGACATAGCCGTCGGTGACTCGGAGGTGCTGAGCCTGGCGGGTCCCAACGGATGCGGAAAGACCACCCTGATCAAGTGCATTTGCGGGATTCTCAGGCCCGAGGGGACCGTATTCCTTGGCGAAAATGACGTTGAGTCCATGAGCAGACGCATTGGTCATCGGTTAAGGGTATTTTGCCAGTTTTCTATGCTGAGCGTTATTCTTTTTAGCATTAAATAATACGTACGTGTTTAGCTCCCCCCGAATCGACTGCATGATGTTGCTTTTGGTCACTGAATTCACGCCGACAAGCAACTTGTGGCAAGTAGAAAAACAACATCAATCGCCGCTGTTGCTCGAGATGAACTCATCGGAGCTGGCCACGTGAGTGACCAAGAAATAGCTTTGCTGATGCCGATTGAGATGAGCTAAACACATACAATAATACTTTTATATGCTCTCCGTCATGAAACTCGATGTGGTAACTGCCTTGTGCGCATTTTTTAAGCGTAAAGGTAGGCCAGTTACATTACATAATCTTGAAACTGTTATTTCGAAAAACCAGCTAACGGAGCTCTATTCAATGTGGCTTTTTGGCTTAACCGATGACCAATGGAGCAGACGTGAAGTGGCCAGGTACATAGGGTACGTGCCCCAGTCCATGACCAGCGTCCTCACAACCACCGTCTTCTACACGATTTTGATGGGAAGAAAGCCGCACATGGGCTGGCGAGTCGGAACCGAGGACCTCGACCGGGTCGTAGAGATAGATGAAGCTCCTCCACGTCGAGGAGTTCGCCCTCAAGGACTTCTCGACGCACCCGGCTAGCAGAGCTACGGGGTGCGCCACCGCCAGTTTTTATTTCTATCGTCGTTCTTTCACCTTTGGCGTTAGTATGATAAA